>JBKPSR010000059.1:0-71459 GCA_046735115.1 Actinomycetota bacterium | reverse complement strand
AGGAGCGAGAACTCGCCCCTGCGCGTGGCCTACACGGAGCGGGCGGAGAACGCCATAGACAAGGCCGCAGGTTGCGAGAATTCGGCCGCTCCTTGCACCCAAAACGTTGATCGAACTATGAGCCTCGTGCGCTCCTCGATCATCGGTGCTGGGGCGCGCCGTCGGGATTCTCGGATCTGCGTGGACAAACCGCCGCCCTTTGTACGGAGCCCCGGACCCTCCAGAGGCAGGTGTTGCCCAATGTTGCGGATCGCGGTGGCCTGCTCGGCCTCCTCGGCGCGGTCGTTGCCACGCAGCTCTGAGCTAGCCGTGAATCAGCCAGCCGTCCGTCGCCCGGGCGGCCTCCATGACCGCCTCCGCGAACGACGGGTGCGCGTGGATGGTCCGTGCCACCTCCGAATAGCCGCCCTCAAGCTCGCGCGCATTCACGAGCTCCTGGATCAGGTCGGCTGCCTTCACGGAGACGATGTGGCCTCCGAGGAGCTCGCCGTACTGCTTGTCGCCGACGATCTTGATCATCCCTCCGCGGTCGCCGTACACGGTGGGCGCGCCGACGGCGCCCATCGGGACCTTGCCGACGACCACGTCGTAGCCGGCCTCCTTCGCCGCCGCCTCGGTGAGGCCGAACGAGGCGACCTGGGGGTGGCAGAAGGTCACGGCCGGGACGAAGTTGTAGTCGATCGGATGGACCTCCTGGCCCGCGGAGTCCTCCACGGCGATGATCCCCTCGTCGGATGCCTTGTGGGCCAGCGCGGGCCCGGGGACCATGTCGCCGATCGCCCACACGCCCTCGCGCGAGGTGCGCAGCCGGCCGTCCACCTTGATCAGCCCGCGCTCATCGCGCTCCACGCCCGCCTCGTCCAGCCCGAGGCCCTCTACGTCAGGCGCGCGGCCGGCCGCGATCACCAGGTAGTCGAACTCGTCCGACTCACCGTTGAACGAGACCGTCACGCCCGGATCGGAGACGTCCGCGCTCTCGACCTTCGCGCCCGTCTCGATCCGCACGTTCTGCTTCTTGATCTCGCGAGCGCACGCCCTCGCGATGTCCGCGTCCTCCAGCGGCAGGATCTGGTCCAGCGCCTCGAGCAGCGTCACCTGCGTGCCGAGCCGACCGAACGCCGACGCGATCTCGGTGCCTGACGCGCCCGCGCCGATGACGCACAGCTTCTCCGGCTGCTCGTTCAGCAGCCACATGCCGGCCGTGTCGAGGACACGCTTGCCGAACTGAAGCTCGAGGATCGGCTTCGGCACGGAGCCCACCGCGAGGATCACGCGGTCGGTCTCGATCTCGGTGCCGTCGAACTGTCCGCCGATCTTCACGTTGGCGTCGTCGGTGACCGAGCCAAAGCCTTCGATGAAGTCGATCTTGTTCTTGTCGAACAGCATGGCCACGCCGCTCGTGAGCGTCTTGATGACCTTGTCGCGGTGCTTGGTAGCTCCCGGGTAGTCCACCGACGCGCCCTCGACCCTGATGCCGAAGTCGTCGGCGTGCTGGGTTTCGGTGAAGACCTCGGCCACGCGCAGGATCGCCTTCGCCGGGATGCAGGCCTCGTTCAAGCAGCGGCCGCCGACGTTGCCCTTCTCGACCACGGCCGTCTTCATCCCGAGCTGCGCGGCGCGGATCGCTCCGACGTACCCGCCCGGGCCCGATCCGATCACGATGCAGTCGTACTTCTGCTCCGCCATACGGCGGGTGAGGCTATCTAACGCGCGCGGCTTGGCCGCTCAGGCATCTGGATGCGCGCCATGGCCTTGACCATGAACCAGAACAGCGTGCCCGCGGCCGCGATGATCAGGATGAGCACGAGCATCGCGGCCGCGTTCTCGGCGGTGACCAGCCCGAGCGCCGACGCGATCACGGTGAGGGCGAGCAGCGTCTGCATGCCGAGCACAGCCCAGTACTTGGCGCGCCACATGCCCCAGGCGATCGCGCACAGGAGTCCGGTGACGAGGAGGCTGCCGGCGAGCGCGCGCGCGGTGTCGTCGTCGTCGATCGCTCCGTTCCAGCCGAAGACGACCGCGATGAGGTTGGCCGCGGCTAGAAGCGCGGCAACGATCGCCCCGACCGTCACGGCACCCGGCCGCTCGCCTGGCTCCAGCGGCTTCAGCGCGGCACGGGCGGCCTCGTTCTTCGCGCGGCTCCGGGCGTAGCCGCGAGGCGCGGGCTCCTCTGCCGCCGAAGAACCCCCGTTCCCCGAGGGGGTCAGACCCCTTGAGTCGTCCCCACTTAAGGGGTCAGACCCCTTGAGTCGTTGGGGCTTAGATGCCGCGGCCCGCCGGCGCTCCTTCCTCCGCTTCCGGCTCTGGGCCACCTAGACCTCCTCTAGAGCGGCGCGCAGCGTGCCCGCGGCCGCGCGCGGGTCGTCCGCGTCGCGTATCGCGCGCACCACAACCACCCGCGAGGCGCCTGCTGCGGTCACCTCTCGGACGTTACCGAGGTCGATCCCGCCGATTGCGAACCAGGGACGCTCGCCGGCAACCCGCGCCGCGTGGCGCACGTAGTCGAGCCCGGCCGCGGGGCGAGCCTCCTTCGTCGGCGTCGCCCACACCGGGCCTACGCTCAGCTGGTCGGCCTCGTCTGCCGCCAGGGCGGCGTCGAGCTGCGCCGGCGAGTGGGTCGAAAGGCCGACGAGCACGTCGTCGCCGGCCACCGCCCGCGCCTCCGCCGCCGGCATGTCGTCCTGCCCCACGTGCACGCCGTCCGCGCCGCACGCCGCGACCAGGTCGGGCCGATCGTTCAGCCAAAAGAGCGCGTCGTGCTCGTCGCACAGCCGCCGAAAGACGGCGGCCGCGCGCACGAGCTCGTCATCGCTCGCCGACTTGTCGCGCAGCTGGACCATGTCCACCCCGCCGGCGAGTGCCGCCGCGAGCAGTTCCTCGAGGCCCGGCCGCACATCGGTGACGAAGTACAGCCGCGCCCGCCGGAGTCGCTCGCGGCGGGAATCCACGGGGCCTACGGGTTGAACGTGCCCGTCGCCAGCTGGTTGAGCACGGTGTTGTACGCCGGACGCGCCGTGCCGTCGCGACGGATCAGCCCGGCGTCGAAGCGGTTACTCCCTGCGGGCTGCTTCCAGTGGTAGATGTAGAGCCGCTTGATGCGCGACCTGTAGCGCTTCGCCAGGGCGAACATGCGCTTCGTGGCCTGGTTGGCCCGGCTCTCCGACTTCGGGAACAGCGTGTGGCGGTTCGGCAGCACGAACTTCACGATGCCGCCGGTCTCGGTTAGCCAGATGTCGCCCCTGACCGCATTCAGCAGCCGCTCCGTGCCGCCGAGCAGCTGGCCCTTTCGCTTGTTCGTGTCGCGGTAGTTGTGGAGGCCCCAGATGCGTGGCTTCTTGGCGGTCTTCCTGAAGACCTTGAGCCAGCGCTCCATATTCCGCTCGTCGATCACGTCCGCCGCGATGATCTTGCACCGCATGCAGTACTTGCGCACGACGTTGTAGTACTGCGCCGCCCGCTTCGGGTTCTTGAACGTCGGCTGCGAGCGGTGGTTCGCCTCGTTCCACGGGCTGATCACGTTCACCTGAGGCCAGCGGGCGTGGAACGCCTTGAAGGCTTTCGTGTACTGGCGTACGGTCGGCAGCTTGCACGGCCGCCGCGGGCAGCGCGAGTCGAGCGCGGCGAAGAACGAGATCAGCGGCTCGGTGCCGGTCGCCTGCGCGCCGTCGAGCCAGGCTTGCAGCCAGCCGGCCTCCCGCTCGTGGCCCTTCAGCGCGACGTTCCACGACGGGAAGTAGCGCGCCTTCTCGAAGCCCGCCTGCTCGAACAGCGGATCGGTGAACATGCTCGAGTCCTGGTCGCCGATACCCACGCGCACCGCTGCTTCGGACTTCTCGGGCGCCGCGGCAAAGCCGCAGCCGGCCAGCACCGCGGCCGCCACGAGACATGCGATAAAGCGGGACATTGTTCTCCTGAGCGTAATTGTCGGGTTCAGGGTCAGCGGAAGATCCTCACCGGCTTGACTGCGAGACTCGACTGCCCGCCGGCGGTGAAGTGGAAGCTGCGCTTCGCGGCGCTCGAGATGCGGAACCGGGCGACGAAATAGCCGCGCACGTTGTGGACGGCGATGGGCCCGCCGAGCGGCTTGGCCGGCCCCTTGCCGCCGCGCTGGAAGATCTGGACGGTCGAGCCTGCGGCGCCGGGGCGGGCATCGCCGCGGACCTCGACCGCGGCGGGGCCCAGCTGACGCACGAGGATCGGGAGGCGGTAGTTCGCGTAGATGTTCGCCTTCGGCGTCCCGTCGGCGAACCGGAGGCCGCTCTGCCAAAGGCTCACGGGGCCTGGCTGGTCATTCATCGTGTACTGCGAGATCGACCTCACGCGCGGGTTCGAGTACGAGAGCCACAGCTCGGAGATGGACCAGTAGCGCGGCACGTTGGCGATCGGCGCGCCGGAGTAGCGGTCGGGCGGGTTCGTCTGAAAGCCGAACTCGGTGTTCCAGATCGGCAGCGTGGGGCCCTTGATGCGGCCGTGCGCCCGCGCCGAGTCGAGCACGTGGAGCACCCTGCCGAGCGAGTGAATCGTGGCGTCGTTCCGCGTCGGCTCCGGCGCCAGCGGCCCAGCCGGCCTCGTATACGGGTGATAGGCGAACCCGTCGAGCCCGCTCAGCGGTCTCCCCTGGAAGAAGGTGCGCAGGAACTTGAGCGGCTGGAGGTTGCGCCTGGGGCCGTCGACCGGCTTCCCGATCGGAAGGAGCTCGCCGAAGAGGATCGGGTCGTGACCGGCGCCGCCGCGCTTCAGTCCCCTGACCCCGGCTCGAACGAGGTCCCGGTAGAGCGCCGGCGCCACCGGGCGGCCGCCTCGCGTGGACTGGGGGTAGAGGTGGCCGGGGTGGTTGGGCTCGTTCCAGATCGTCCACACGTCGACGCCCGGATAGCGGCGCGCCGCCGCGGTGGCGAAGCGGCCGAACTCGCGCGCGCTCGGGCGCGTCACGCCCTGGCGGTCGCCACGCGTCGGTGTCGCCCACCCGGGCGCCGGCGGCGCGAGCGCGAACATCACCTGGAAGCCGCGCGCCTTGGCATCCGCGAGGACCGCGTCGTAGCGCGCCCAGCCCGGGTACTGCGCCGGGTCGGTTCCGTCGAAGCCGGCCGGCTTGGTGCGACCGCCGGGGGCCACGGCCGCCCAGTTCACCTGCACCTTGATCATGTCCGCGCCCAGGCTGTGGATCTCGTCAAGCGTCGCAGCGCGGGTGGTGCCGTTCTCGACCAGGAGGGTCTCGTCCTGGAAGAGGGCGAGCTGGCGCGGGCTGGCCGCGGCCGCCGCGGGGAGCAGCGCCAGAGCAAGCAGCAGTGCGATTGTGAGCGTGATCGAGCGCATCGGATAGGGCGAACGCGGGGCTCCGACCTCCAACACGGCGTAGGCGCGGGGTTGCGGTTCGTGGCCCCTGCCGGCGTCCGCCGCGCCCTAAGCCCTAGCAGATGGCGCGTTCGAGACCTGTGCTGCGCGCAACGATCCCTAGCCTCCCGGGTTTCATGGCCCGCATGCAGCGCGCAGCGATCCTCGCCCTCCTGGCAGCCGTCCTGCTTGCCCTGGCGCCCGGCGCCGGGGCGGCCACGAAGCCGCGCGCCCCGAAGGGCTTCTTCGGCGTCATGTGGGACCGCGCCGCCGTGCGCGGCAGCCCGGAGCACCAGGAGGCCCGGTGGGCGCTCATGGCGCGCTCCGGTGTCGAGTCCGCCCGGCTCGTGTTCTCGTGGGCGGCCATGCAGCCCACGGCCGGCGGCCCGGACGACTACAGCAAGACGGACGAGCGCGTGGCGGCGGCGGCACGGCACGGCATTGGCGTTCTCCCCGTCGTGCTCTACACCCCTGACTGGGCACGGCGGTACCCGGACAGGCAGGCCTCACCGCCCGAGCACCCGTCGGACTACGCCGCGTTCACGGCCAGGCTCGTGCAGCGCTACGGGCCAGGCGGCACGTTCTGGGCCGAGCACCCGGAGCTGCAATCGCTCCCGATCCGCCATTGGCAGATCTGGAACGAGCCCAACTTCGACTTCTACTGGTACGCACCGGAGCAGGGCGGCTGGGCACCGGAGTACGCGGAGCTGCTGCGCCAGTCGAAGCTGGCGATCAGGGCCGTGGACACCGGCGCGAAGATCGTTCTCGCCGGGCTCGCGGACGCGAGCTGGAGGGTGCTCAGCAGGGCGTACAGCGGCGGGATCCGGGGCGCGTTCGACGTGGCGAGCATCAACATCTTCACAGGCAGGCCCGGCTTCGTCATGGCCGCGGTGAGGCTGAACAGGCGCGTGCTGAAGGCGCACCACGAGCCGCGAAAGCCGATCTGGGTCACGGAGACGACCTTCCCGGCCGCGAAGGGCCAGGTGCCCCCGCCGGACCAGGAATGGCAGCGGCGCTGGTACACCACGCCGAGCGGCATGGCGCGCCGCCTCACGGAGCTCTACGCGCTCGGCGTGAAGAACGCGCACCGCTTCCGGCTGCGGCGGATCTACTGGTACACGTGGGCGTCCAGGTACTCCGGCTTCAGCGACCTGTTCGACTACTCGGGTCTCATCCGCGTGTGGCCCGACGGGAGGTCACAGCCACAGGCGGCGCTGCGCGCGTTCCGGCGCAGTGCTCGCGGCTAGCCCGGCAGCGTGCCCGGCTGCGGTGGCGCCGCCGGCAGGGTGATCGGCCCGCCCGGGCGCTTGACCCTCCCGCGATTGGCGTTGTACCAGCGCTTCAGCGCGTCGTAGCCGACGTTCCGCTTGCCGGACCTGGCGACCAGGCCCAGATCGAAGAATGACGCCCGGTCGCCGCGCGACGGCGTCACGAGCAGGTACTGGAGCTGGCTCTTGACGCGGGGGTTCTTGAGGGCGATCGCCTGGGCCTGCTGGAGGTACTTCGAGCGGAGGCGCTTCTTGAGCGCCCGGTGCCCCGACGCGAAGTAGCCGTATTCCGTCAGGTACACCGGCATGCGCCCGCCTCCGTTCTTGCGCAGCGCCCCCGTGCGCGACAGCTTGTCGAGCGCCCGCGTGAGCCGTGACAGCGTCCCGATCGTCACGTTGTCCGCGCCGGGATACCGGTAATTAGGGGCGTGCGCAAAGTCGTACGGATGGTGGGCGTAGCCGTCGGCCTTGAGCTTCGGGCACGCCCGCGTGCGCTTGTACTTCGCGTTGACGCACGTCACGGCGCGCAGGAAGGCAAGCGGGGATGTGGAGAACCCGGGCCTGGAGAACGGAGCCGTCTCGCCGATCAGCACCTTCGCAGACGGGTCGGCTTTCTTGATCGCGTTATAGCCTCGGAGGTAGAGGTTCCGGTAGAGCGTCGGGCCTGACGCGAGCGGGCCGAGCCAGGTCTTCCAGTTCGGCTCGTTCCAGATGCTGTAGCGGTCCAAGCGACCGCGGAAATGGTCGGCCACGATGGCCGCGAACTTCCCGAACTCGGTGGCGCTCGGCTTGAACCAGGCGCGCCGCGCGGTGTACCGGCGCGCGTTCGCCCAACGCGGCGCCGGGCCGGTCAGCGAGAGATGGACGCGCATGCCCTTGGCGGCCGCGCGGTCGATCAGGTTGTCGAAGCGGCTGAAGTCGTAGTGCAGGACGGTCGGCTTGGTCTTGGCGGCGTACTCGGGCTTTGGCAGCGTGTAGGACCAGAGCATGTTGACCCGGATGCGCGTGACTCCGATGCCCTGCGCGTAGCCGAACGGCTTGTCGCCCTGCCAGGTCTTGTACTGGCCCTCGAGCAGGACGGCGTCGTCCTGGATCGCGAGCTCCATGTTGCGGGCGGCCTTGCTCTGGGCGGCGTCGATGAGACAGCCGGTCAGGATCGCGGACGCGGTTACGACGATGACGGCCAGGGCTCGGGTGGGCCTTTGTACTGCCAGCACGGGTGAAACTCCTTCGGAGGGCTCGGGGGTGTTTCTGCCTACAGCGTTACGGGGCCACCGGTCGGTTGGTGCGAGAGATTCCGCCGATGGTGACCCTGAAGGTTTGGCGATACGCGCGCTTCAGACGAACGATCCGGCTGAAATATCCGGCGTCGTTCAAGGGCACACTGGCGATCGAACGGTAGCGGCCGCCCGGGACCTTGGCTTCGATACGGGCGGTCCCGCCGAGGCCGCCGCGCCCGCCGCCGAAGAGGTCGACGGCGTCGGCGCCCAGAGCGCGGACGAGCAGCGGAAGCTGGAACGCCCTGTAGACCGCCGGCTTCTTGCGCCCGTCTGCGAAGCGCAGGCCGGACTGCCAGGTGGACCAGCGCTGGAATGGAAGCCCCCTGCTTAGCGGCGCCACGTCGAAGAGCGTGTACTGCGAGTAGCTCGCCACCCGGCGGTTGCGGAAGGCCATCCACTCGCCGATGTCCATGAAGCTCGCCGTGCGCTTCAGCGGGATGCCGAAGACGACGTCGGGCGGACGCGTCTGGTAGCCGAACTCCGTGATCCAGAGCGGCAGCCGGCGGGGGAGCTTGCCGCGCCGGGCCAGAGCGTCGAGCACGCGCGTGACCCGGCTGAGCTGGCCGATGGCGGCGTCATCGGCGAGGTCGCGGGTCCGCGGTCCCACGGGCAGCGTGTAGGGGTGGTAGGCGAGGCCCGAGGTCGGGATCCGCCCGACCCGTCCGCAGTGGCGCCGGCGCGCGGCGCGGCCGTGATACTGGGCGTAGTCCCGGTTCAGGCAGAACATCTCGCGGAGGAACTCGAGCGGCCGGATCTTGCGCGCCGAGCGGCCGCCGCGGGGCATCAGCTCGCCGAGCAGGATCGTGTCGCCGCCGTGCCCGCTCGCCTTGAGCCCCGCATGCCCCGCCAGGTAGAGCCCCCGGTAGATGGACGGCGACTGCGGGGCGCCTCCGCTCCGCTGCGGGCTCAGCCACGAGTAGAGGTTCGGCTCGTTCCACATCGACCAGATGTGGACGTTCGGAAACTCACGGCCCGCGGCCTCCGCGAAGAGCTCGAACTCCTTGGCGTTCGGCCGGCCGGTCCCGGGCCGGCCACGGCCGTTGGTCGCCCAGCGCGGTGCGTGGGCGCCCAGGCTGATGTACGGCCGCATGCCGGCGCCGGCGATCGCCTGCACCTCGCGCTGGTAGAGGTCCCAGTCGTAGCCGGCGGGGTCGCCTCCGTCGAAGCCGGCGGGCTTGTGCCGCCCCGCGGGCGCCACGTCGCCCCAGTAGAGCTGGATCTTCACGACGTCGGCACCGAGCTCCCGGATCTCCTGGGCCGTGGCCTCCGGCGCGGCGCGCATCCGGCCGTCGTCCTGAAAGATCAGCAGCTGGCTGCTGGAGGCGTGCGCGGACGGGGCCAGCAGCGCCAGGAGAAGGGCGGTTGCGAGGGTCAGGCGTCTCATGAAGGGGTAAGGCTCTTCAAACACCGGTGTCGCGCCGGGTTGCGGTCAGAGCCCCTGCTAGCGTCCGGCGCGGCCTACCAGGACGGTAGGAGATATGGGAATCGGCATGTCGATATTCCTCATCGCGGTGGGCGCGATCCTGCGCTACGCGGTGAACGTGACGGTCCAGGGTGTGGAGATCGACACCGTCGGCCTCATCCTGATCGTGGTCGGGATCGTCGGTCTCGTCATCTCGCTCGCGATCGTCTTCATGGGCAACGGCCCGCGTCGGCCGGACGACTACCCGACGCGGCGGCTGTAGGGACGCGATGCGTCCGGTCACAGCGCCTGGATGGCGCCGCTGCAATCAGAGCGCGGGCATGGATGCCCGCGGAGCTATCATGGAGGTAACTAACGGGAGCTCGGGCGGACCGGGCTGAGAGGGTGGCTGCGGCGCCGCCGACCGTCGAACCTGACCGGGGTAATGCCCGCGAAGGGAAGGTGATGTAACTGCCGCGGAGCACACGCTACGACGCCGTCGTGATCGGCGCCGGCCTCATCGGCCTCTCGTGCGCATGGCGCGCGCGAAAGCGCGGCATGTCCGTGCTCGTGGTCGATCGCGCCGCAGAGCCGGGCGCCGGCACCTCCGGGGTGGCGGCGGGGATGCTCGCCCCCGTCACCGAGGCCGATTTCGGCGAGGAGGGCCCGCTCCGGGTGAACCTCCTGGCGCGCGAGCGGTGGCCGGGGTTCGCCGCCGAGCTGTCGGAGGTGACCGGCCTGCCCACCGGGTACCGTGACTCGGGCGCCCTGGTCGTGGCGGCAGACCGTGACGACGCCGAGGCGCTTCACCGCCTCCACGAATTCCAGCGCGCGCTCGGGCTCAGCTCGGAGTGGCTGACGCCGTCGCGCTGTCGCGCGCTCGAGCCGGGCCTCTCACCGCGCATCGCGGGAGGGATCCTCGCGCCGCAGGACGGGAGCGCGGACCCGCGTGCCACGCTGCAAGCCCTGAGCGAGGCCTCTCGCGAGCTGACGCTTGGAGTCGAGGTCCAGGCGATCGAGCACGACGGCGCGGCCGTCACCGGCGTCCGCACGAGCGGCGGAACGATCGCCTGCGCCCAGGTGGTCGTCGCGGCCGGGCCGTGGAGCGCCGCGCTGGCCCCGGACGGTGACGGGCCGCCGGTGCGGCCGGTGAAAGGCCAGATCCTCGAGCTGCGCACGCGCGGAGCGATGCCGAGTCCGTTCGAGCGCGTCATTCGCACGCCGCGCTGCTATCTCGTATCGCGCGGCGACGGCCGCGTCGTGCTGGGCGCGACGGTCGAGGAGCAGGGTTTCGACACCTCCGTGACAGCCGACGGCGTGTTCCGACTCCTCGAGGCCGCCTGGGAGGTGCTGCCCGAAGTGGGCGAGCTGGAGCTTGTGAGCGCCCGCGCCGGCCTGCGCCCGGGCACCCCGGACAACGCGCCCATTGTGGGCCGGGACGAGCTCGGCGGGCTCATCTGGGCGACCGGCCACTGGCGAAACGGCGTGCTGCTGGCGCCGCTGACGGGCGACGCGGTCGCGGCCCTGTTGGCCGGCGAGGAGCTCCCGGAGGAGCTCGAGGCCCTGAGCCCGGCACGCTTTGCGCAGCTGACCGGAGCGCCCCGGTGACGCTCGTGACGATCAACGGCGAGCGACGCGAGCTCGAGGAGGGGCCCACGGTCGAGGCCGCGGTTCGCGCGGCGGGCGCCCCCGACGGCCGGGGCGTCGCCGTGGCGCTCGACGGCGAGGTCGTCCCTCGCGGTGAATGGGCCACCACGGAGATCCGTGACGGGCAGGAGGTCGAGGTGCTCCACGCCGTTCAGGGAGGCGCTTGATGTCCGCGAGCTTCGAGATCGCCGGACGGCCGCTCGGGTCGCGGCTCATCCTCGGCACGGGCGGCTTTCGCAGCCTCCAGGTCATGGCCGAGGCCGCCCGCGAGTCGGGCGCCGAGCTCGCGACGGTCGCCATGCGGCGAGTCGATCCGAGCGCCCGGGGCTCGATCGTTGAGGTGCTCGGGGAGGCCGGGCTCGAGGTGCTCCCCAACACGGCAGGCTGCTTCACCGCCCGCGAGGCCGTGACCACCGCGAAGCTCGCCCGCGAGGCGCTCGGGACCGATTGGGTCAAGCTCGAGGTGATCGGCGACGATCGCACGCTGCTCCCCGACCCCGCCGAGCTGCTCGTGGCCGCAGAGGAGCTCGTCGCGGACGGCTTCACGGTGCTCCCGTACACGAGCGACGACCCGATCCTCGCCCGCCGGCTCGAGGACGCCGGCTGCGCGGCTGTCATGCCGCTCGGCTCGCCGATCGGCAGCGGCATGGGCATCAACAACCCCTACAACCTTCGCCTGATCGTCGAACAGGCCCGCGTTCCGGTGATCCTCGACGCGGGGGTGGGTACGGCCTCCGACGCCGCGCTCGCGCTGGAGGCGGGCTGCGACGCCGTGCTGCTGGCGAGCGCCATCTCGCGCGCGGCGGATCCGCCCGCGATGGCCCGCGCGATGCGAAAGGCAGTCGAGGCGGGCTACGAAGCGAGCCAGGCAGGGCGGATCCCGCGCCGGCTCTACGCCACCGCGTCCTCGCCGGAGGAGGGGCTGGCCGAGCTAGACCAGGGCGTGCCGGGCAGAGCGTGAGCACCGAGCTCGAGCGCGGCGCCGTCGATCGGCTGGCCGAGCGGTGGCGCTCTGCCTGGGAGGGCGCGGGCTTCGAGACCTGCTGCACGCCGGACGTCACGTACGAGGATCCGGTGGCGGTTGACCTGCTCCGCGGCGTCGCCGCGCTCGACGAGCACGCGATCGCGCTTCGGCAGGCGTTCCCGGACCTGAGAGTCGAGGGCACGTCGCCGCCTCTCTTCCGCGGCGCCCACGCGTGCGTGCCGTGGCGATTGCTCGGCACTCACGAGGGCGACATCGGCCACATGCTCCCGGCCACCGACCGCTTCGTGGCGATCCACGGCCTGCACTACCTGGAGCTGACCGACGGCGAGGTCCGCCGCGCCCGCGGCTTCTTCGACCTCTACGACGCCGCCACCCAGCTCGGGCTGTTGCCGTCGCGCGGCGGTGTCGGGGAGACCGCGTTGCTGCTCCTGCGCGGCTTCGGCGTTCGCCGCCGGCCTACTTGACGGTGATCGTCCCGGCCATCCCCGGCGCGTGAACGTGGCACACGTACTTGTACGTGCCGGGCTTGTCGAGCTTCAGCTCGAAGGTGTCACCCTGCTGCATCCCCCCGTCAGGCCCTGACGCGAAGTCCGCGCCGGGGCCCGACTCCTTGTGCACGTCGTGCGGGATCGACTCGTCGTTTGTGAACGTGATCGTCTCGCCGGGCTTGACCGTCACGTCCTTGGGGTTGAACTGGATGTTCTTCAGGCTGACCTTGACGCCGCCGCCCCCGCCTCCGGCGGCCGGCTGGTTGCTGGTGCTCGCGCCGCCGCCACCGCCGCCACTGTCGTCATCGTCACCGCCGCAGGCGGCGAGACCGAGGGCGAGGCAGGCCAGTACCAGGGCGAGCAGCTTCGTCATGCGGCGGAGAGTAGATGCTCGAGAAGTGCCTTTTGGGCGTGCACGCGATTCTCAGCCTGGTCCCATGCCGCCGAGCGCTCTCCGTAGAGAACCTCCGCCGTGATCTCCTCGCCGGGATGGGCGGGGAGGCAGTGCAGGACGATCGCGTCGTCGCGCGCCTCGGCGAGCAGCTCGTCGTCGATTCGGTAGGGGGCGAGCAGGGTGCGCCGCTGGTCGGCGTCGCCCTCGTCGCCCATGCTCACCCAGACGTCCGTGTAGAGGGCGTGCGCTCCGCGGACCGCCTCCGCGGGCGGGACACCGGGCGCCTCGGGCAGCGACAGCTCGGGCGGCGAGGCCACCGCCACCTCCACGCCCGCGATCCCGCCGGCGATCAGGAGCGAGCGCGCCATGTTGTTCCCGTCGCCGACGTAGGCCAGCTTCAGCCCCTCGAGCGTGCCGAAGCGCTCGTGCAGCGTCATCAGGTCCGCGAGCGCCTGGCACGGATGGTGCTCATGGGTGAGCATGTTGAACACGGGGACCGAGGCGTGCTCGGCAAGCTCCTCGACGACCGAATGCGGGCCGGTCCGCACCCCGATCGCGTGCACCATCCGCGACAGGACCAGCGCAACGTCGCGCGTGGACTCGCCACGTGCCATCTGAAGCTCGCCCTGCCGCAGGACCACGGGGTGGCCCCCCAGCTCGTACACGCCGACGTCGAATGAGACGCGCGTGCGCGTCGACGGCTTGTCGAACACGAGCGCGACCGACCTGCCCTCGAGCGCGCGCGAGGCCAGGCGGTCGGCCTTCAGACCGATCGCCCGCTCAATGAGCCCCAACTGCTCGGCAGCCGTAAGCTCCGCGCCTGTCAGGAAGTGCCTTGGCATGCGAGTCCTCAGCTGGAATCTCTACCACGGGCGCGACCACCCGCCCGATCCCGCGCTCTTCACGCTGCGCTCGCGGCTGCTCCGAGTCACCGAGCGCGACGAGACCCACGTCCAGGTCAACCGGCTGCTGCGGGAGGAGTTCGCGGGCTGGATCGCGGACCGCGAGTGGCACGTGGCGCTGCTCCAGGAGGCGCCGCCGCTGTGGTTCCGCCGACTGGGGCAGCGTGCAAAGGCGAACGGCGTGCGCGTCCTCACCTCGCGGAACGTGGTGCCGCCGCTGCAGCGGCTGGCCGCCGACCTGAACCCCGACCTGATCGCCTCGTGGGAGGGTGGCTCTAATCAGCTGTTCGTGCGCGCGCCCGGGAGCATCCTCGAGCACCGCGAGCTGACGCTCGCGGTGCGCCCGGAGCGGCGCCGGATGGTCTGGGCGCGGATCCGGCTGGCGCGCGGGGAGGTCGTCTCCGTTGCCAACCTGCACGCGTCGGCCGGACTGCCGGAGAAGGCGAGCGGCGAGCTGATCGCGGCGGCGGCCAGCGCCGTCGAATGGTCCGGCGAGGACCCGCTCGTCTTCGGCGGCGACCTCAACCTCCGGCCCGCTCGGGACCCGTTGCCCTTCGCCGAGCTGCGCGAGCGGTTCGGCCTCCGGGACCCCACTGGACCGCACGCGATCGACCACATCCTGGCGCGCGAGCTCGAGATCTCGGAGCGCCCGCGACGCCTTCCGCCCGAGGCGTACGAGCTCGTCGAGTCCGACGGGCTCCGGCTTCGGCTCTCCGACCACGCGCCGGTCGTAGCGAGCTTCGAGGTGAGATAGTCCCTATCAGAGCAACAGCCAGATCACCAATTTGCAGGACCAGGAGGGGGAGCAGATGGCCGAGCGCCGTAGCAGCGGAGGTTCCAGGAAGTCGAGCGGGTCGAGCCGGCCCGGGAGCAGCCGCTCCTCGGCGTCCAGCTCGCGCAGCCGCTCGTCCGCCGCCTCCCGCTCGTCCTCCTCGAGCTCGCGCGCGTCCTCGGCCAAGCGCAGCGCCGCCGCCAAGAAGGGCGGCCAGGCGCGCGGGCGCCAGCAGAAGGCGCGCAGCGCTGCGAAGAGCACCTCTCGCACGGCGGGCCGCGGCGCGCGTCGCGCCGGCGTCGAGGCGAAGACGGTCGCCGAGTTCCGCGAGGCGCTCCGCAAGAACCTGATCGGCCCGATGGAGATGGTGCTGCTCACCCGCGATCGGATCGAGGAGGTGCTCTCCGAGGCGGTGGAGCGCGGACGGATGACCAGCGCCGACGCCCAGGGTGTGGCCTCGGGCCTGCTCGAGCGTGGCCGCAAGCAGACCAACGACGTGCTCAAGGACCTCGAGCAGCTGCTCGGAAAGGGCCGCGACGAGATCGAGGGCCGCACGTCCGGCGTCCGGAAGGTTGCCGGCGGAGCCGCCTCGGCGGCGCGCGGCCGGGCATCGGGCGCGCGCAGCCGGGCCGTGCGCGTTGCCTCCGGACCGCTCGCCCAGGCGGATCGCGCCCGTCGCGCGGCGGGGGTCGGGCCGAACTTCCCGATCAGCGCGTACGACGACCTGACCGCGGACCAGGTCGTGAGCCGGCTCGGCACGCTGACGGCGGCGGAGCTCCGCAAGGTACGCGACCACGAGCGTCGCAACGCGAACCGCAAGACGGTCCTGAACGCGATCGAGTCTAAGCTCGGCTGACGACCACTCAGCCGCAGACAACACGCCCTCGCCCGCGTCGCGGGGATGAGCTCGACCTGACGATCGACCGACTGGCCTTTGGCGGGGCCGGCGTCGCGCGCACCGAGAGCGGATACGTCGTATTCGTGCGCGGCGCGGTGCCCGGCGACCGGGTGCGCGCTCGGATCGGGAAATCCAAGCGCTCGTGGGCCGAGGCAGAGCTCGTCGAGCTGCTCGAGCCGAGCCCGGAACGCATCGATCCGGCGGCGCCGCACCCCGGCGCGCCCTGGCAGGTGCTGCCCTACGAGCGCCAGCTCGAGGAGAAGGCGTCGCAGGTGCGCGACGCGCTCGAGCGCATCGGTGGCTTCGAGCAGCCGCCCGTCGAGCCGATCGTGCCGGCGGAGCGGGAGCTCCGCTACCGCAACAAGCTCGAGTACTCGTTCGGGGAGGACGAGCAGGGCGAGCTCGTGCTCGGCTTCCACCGGCCGGGCCGCTTCGACCTGATCGACGACGTGACCGCGGACATCCTGGCCTCGGAGCGGGTGGACGAGCTCCGCGAGGCGGTGAAGGCCTGGTGCCGCGCGGAGGGGCTGAGCGCCTGGGACAGGGAGACCCAGGCCGGCCTGCTCCGCAACCTGGTCGTCCGCGAGGGGCGCCGCACCGGACAACTGCACGCACGGCTGATCACGAGCCCGGGCTCGGACTTCCGCGTCGACGAGCTGGCCGCCGCGACGCCGGCGGACTCGTTCCTGTGGACGCGCGCCGAGGGCGTCGCGGAGACGACCCGCGGCGGCGAATCCAGGACAGTCAAGGGCTCGGCCGTGCTGGAGGAGGAGCTGTGCGGGCTGCGCTTCCGGATCTCACCGGATGCGTTCTTCCAGACGAACACCGAGATGGCCGAGCGGCTCTACGGCGTGGCCGCGGAGCTCGCCGGGCTGACGGGCCGCGAAAGGGTGCTCGACCTCTTCTGCGGCATCGGGACGATCGCCCTCGTCCTCGCGCTCGATTCGGCCGAGGTGTGGGGAGTGGAGCTGATCGAGGAGGCGGTGGCAGACGCGATCGAGAACGCCAGGCTGAACGGGATCGACAACGCGCGCTTCTTCGCCGGTGACGTACGCCTCGTGATGCGCGAGCTGCTCGAGAAGTCTGGGAGGCCGGACGTGATCGTGGTGGATCCGCCCCGCGCCGGCCTCTCGCAGAAGGTCGTGCGCCGGATCATCGAGGCCGGGGCGGAGCGGATCGTCTACGTGTCGTGCAACCCCACGACGCTGGCCCCCAACGCTCGCCAGCTGGTCGACGACGGCGGCTATGCGCTGCGCACCGTCAGGCCGGTCGACATGTTCCCGCAAACCCCGCACATCGAGTGCGTGGCGCTGCTGGGCCGCCGCTCCTAGATCCCGGCGTCCTCGTCCAGCTGCACTTCTTCGTTCGCGTGCACCGTGCAGAGGAAGGGCCCGCCGGTGTCGAGCGAGGCGCGGATCTCGGCCTCGGTCAGTTTCGCCCCGCACTCGGCGCAGGTTCGCTCGATCACAGGGTCGACTCCGGTGTGCTCCTCGAGGTCCATCAGCCCGAGCTTCCCACGACGTGCTTGACGGGCAGTCCGGTGGCCGCCTCGGCCTTTCGGGGCAGGTCCACCTTCAGCCATTTCGAGATGTGCAGCGGCAGGGTCGAGACGATCAGCTCGTCGTACTCGTGGAAGTTGCATTCGTCCTGGATGGCGGCCAGCGGGTCGGGGTCGCCGACCTTTGCGTCGTTGACGTTGAGGCCCTCCTCGCGGAGCTCCTGGAGGAACGAGGCTCGGTGGCTCTCGGCCTCGTCGCCTCCCCCGTGCATGTCCGCGGCCCATGCGATTCCATGCGGTGTCGAGGGCACGAGCAGGGTGAACCGACAGGGCCCCTGCATCGTCCGCGTGCGCAAGGCGTCGAGCAGCTCGGGGGACTCCGCGGTGCGGTTCGCCACGACGAGCACGCGGGCCTCGGCAGCCATGCGGCGAGGGTACCGCTTGCGTTCGCCTAGTTCCATGAGAACGTGGCGGGAGTGTCTGGACGCGCCCCCGTCGTCCTTCTGGCCGTTCTCGTCCTCGCCTCCCTGGCCGCGTTCCCGGCGCCTTCCTCGGCGAACGTGGGCCCATCAGGCTGGGGCATCTCCGACGATTTCCACGTTCCGAGGATGGCTCTCGACGAGACGTTCGACGAGCTCGAGCCGAAGTCGTTCCGGCTGATCGCTCAGTTCGCGTCGCTGAGCGATCCGGGCTATCTGGCCCAGATCCAGACGCGGATCGCCGAGGCGAACGCAGCGGCCCGGAAGCCTGGGGGCATGGAGATCGCGGTGTCGTTCTCCGTGCCGCCGCAGACATGGCAGGGAGTGGCGCTGACCGGTCACGCCTGGATGGACCAGGTGCGGCCGTTCATCGACAGGTTCTCGCCGGAGGTCGAGTGGTGGAGTCCGATGAACGAGCCTGGCCTCAATGGGTGGACGTTCACCGCCTCGGGGGCGTCCTTCCTGGCGGACGTGTCGGTGCGCCTCAAGGCCTACCTGGAGCAAAGCCACCCGGACGACAAGCTGCTGTCCCCCGACTTCAACGACCACTACGCCGCCGACGGGACGCTGAAGCGACACCCAGACGGGACCTCCTTCGTCGAGCGCTACGTCAAGCTCTTCGACCAGGCCGGCGGGCAGTTCGGAAGCGCGGTCTCCTGGCATGCCTACGGGGGGGTCAGGCGCAGGAGCTTCCTGAGCACCGACGACCTGGTGACGACGCTCAGCGCCACCAAGGGCGCCGGGCTCCCGATCTGGGTGACCGAGGCGGGAGCCCACGTCGACGACAACTCCGTTCCCGGTCAGACCGAGGCCGAGCAGGACGCCCAGGTGAGGTGGATGACCGACACGACGTCCGGGCTGGCGTCGCACGACAGCATCACCCGGATGAATTACTACAACGTGCGCGAGGAGGTCGATGTGGGCGCGCCCGTGTGCCAGGAGAAGCCCGGCTTCCCGTGGGACACGGGCCTGGTTCGCGCCTGCGGCGACAGGCGACCGGCGTGGTACACGTGGTGCCTCGCGTCGCGGGCGAAGGACGCGGCGTGCTACGACGACTCGCCGGGCCCCGCCCTGCTGCATCAGGTGTGGCCGATCACGGGCTGGTCCGGCTGGAGGGAGACGTGGTTCGCCGGTCTGGGGCGCTAGCCGCTCAGTAGGGCGGGAAGTCCGCGTACCACTCGCCGAGCGCCCGGAAGGCGCCCCAGAACTCGCGCTTCGCCTCCTCGTCGTCCAGCGAGCGGTCGATGTCCGGCACGGTGAGGGCCTCGATCGAGGGCGTGAGGCGCTGCAGCTCGCCCGGCTTCCAGTCCAGCTGGCGGCCGAGCGGGATGTGGAGCTCGTTCAGCTCCTCGAGCGCCTCGTCGCCCATCACGACCACCATGCGCGGCTGCACGATCGCGATCTCCTCCAGCACGCGCGCCCGGCAGGCGGGCGCCGATTCGTCCGTGTCGTGCACCGGACACTTGACGAAGACGGTGCCGTAGACGGCGAGCGGGTCGATCCCAAGCCGCTTGAAGCTCTTCATCAGTGCGCCGCCGGCACGGCCGTAGAACGCCACGCCCTCCTCGATCTCCGACGGCATCGGAGCGAACTTGAGCAGCATGATGTCCGCCTGCGGGTGCCCCGAGCCGAGCACCGGCATGAGGTTCCCGCGCGGGCACAGCTCGCAGGACTGGATGTCGCGCGTGAGCTGGTTCAGCTCGCGGATCGCGCGCTCGAGGTACTTCTCGCGAATCTCGTCGTCAGTTGCCGGCACCGTCCCACTGGCTTTTGACGGGGGTCTCTCCTGTCCTTTCGAACGCATCACTTCTTGCCTCGCGTCTGGAGGAACTTGAGCGCCTGCACGTACAGCAGCGACTGCTTCTTGCGGACGATGTCCGCGTCGCGCAGCGACTCCAGGAACTCCTCGGGTCCGTCGAAGTCGCGCATGCGGATCTTCACGGAGCCGAGCCCCTGTGCGACGTGGCTGTCCGACCCGGCTCCGGCGACGATCCGGTACTTGGCCGCGAAGCGCGCCGCCTCCTCGTTGAAGGCCGAGAAGGCCACGCGCGGGTTGAAGACCTCGATCGCGTCGATGTCCTCCACGACGTCCAGGAGGTGCTCATAGTCGGGCACAGCATGCATCCGGTCGAAGGGATGGGGGACGTAGACGAGGCCCCCCTGGCGCCGTATCTCGGCGATCGTCTCCTGGAGCGTCATGCCGCGCGGGATCTTCTCCTCGATGAAGAGCCCGATCACCTCGCCCTGGTCGGCCGTCTTCACCTCCTCGGCGACGATCACCTTGATGCCGTTGGCGCGCTCCCGCGCCTCGAGGGCGCCGGAGATCTCGTTGTGGTCGGTGATCGCGATGGCGCCGAGGCCGACTCGCTTGGCGGTGTCGAGCAGCGTGTCGACCGGCGTCGCGCAGTCCGGCGAGTGGTCGGTGTGCATGTGCAGGTCCACGTGCACGAACCCGCGCGATCCGAGCCGCGTGCGCAGCTGCTGCCGGCCGTTCACCTCGTGGCGCCGGCCGGCGATCCGCTCGTAGAGCTCCTCGTACTCGTCGGCTGCGCGCGACCAGTCGAGCTCCGCCCTGTGGCTGGCGACCGCGTCGGTGTAGCCGCGCACCAGGCCCGGGTCGCGCAGGAGGCGCTCGAGCTGGGCGGCCAGTGTGAGCGCGTCGCGCGGCTCGAACAGGGGACCCAGCTCGCCGTCGCGCACGAGCTCCTCGTACTGCGGGAGCCGCGATACGACCGGCACGGCGCCGCCGGCCATCGAGCGGAGCACGAGCTGTGGCGCGGGAGCGGTGCCGGACGACGCGGCGACGGCGACCGTGGCGCGCGCGAGATGCTGGGCCTCGGAGCCGTTGGCGGGGCCGGCGAGTGTGACGCGCTCGCGGAGCCGCCGCGACAGCGTCGGGGCGGATGCGGACGCCGGGTCGTGGAGCCAGATCGTGGCGCGCCAGTCGAGCTCATGCGGCAGGCGCCGGAGTGCGCGGATGAAGATCCTGAGCGCGCCGCGCTCCTCGGCGTCGGAGAAAACGATCTCGGGCGGGCCGGACTCCTTGGTGCCGGCGCGCTCTTGAAGGTCGGCGCCCGGATGGATCACGGTGTAGTCGCCGGGGAAGTAGCGCTCGACCAGGTCCCGCGTTGCGGCGTAGCTGGCGGTGCGGCCGTCGAGCCGCCCGAACAGGAGCTCGACCACCTTGCGAGCCACCTGCGTCGAGACGAACCGCTCCGTGGTCGAGTGGAAGGTCCCGACGTTCAGCGCCCGCGAGTGCCGGAGCGCCGCCGAGGCCGCGCTCGGCGCGAACGGCTCGTGGACATGCAGGAAGTCGAGCTCGGCGCGGTTCAGCAGCTCCTCGAGCGTCCGCGAGACGTCGAGCGGCACCGACACCGACCCGCCCCGCCGGAACGGCAGCGACTGGCCGACCGCAACGAGGGAGGCGCAGCCCGGAGCCGACCACAGCGCACCAGGGTCCGAGCGCATCGCCTTTACGACGGCGCGGCCGTCGCGGATCAGCTCACGCGAATCCGACGGCGCGATGACCACGACGCGGTGGCCGCGCGCGCACAGCTCGTCGGAGAGCCGCTCCACGAAGCGGTTGACCTCGTGGCGCTGCTCCCAGGGCCACGGGGTGACCTGCGCGATGCTGAAGGGCACCTCGCGCAGGATATTCCTGAGCGCCCGACCGCCCGGTTGCCGAACGACGGCGGCTGCCCCGGACGGACAATCCTGGATTAGCCACCTATACGGTGGTCTAGCCAGGATTGTTGGCGCTAAGCGGTGTCGATCGTGGTCTCGGCTTTCGCCGGCGCGGGCTTCTGCCCCGGCAGCCCCGGCGCCCCGCCGTACTCCGCGATGAAGTCCTCCACCATGTCGCGCGCGACCGGGTCGGGGTGCTGCTCCGGCGGCGACTTCATCAGGTACGCCGACGCGCCCGCGATCGGGCCGCCGAGCCCGTGGTTCAGCGCCAGCTTGCAGCAGCGCACCGCGTCGATGACGATGCCGGCCGAGTTCGGCGAGTCCCACACCTCGAGCTTGGCCTCGAGCGTCAGCGGCACGTCGCCGAAGGCCTCGCCCTCGAGCCGGATGTGCGCCCACTTGCGGTCGGTCAGCCACGGCACGTAGTCCGACGGGCCGATGTAGACGTCGTCCTTGGGGAGCTCGTGGCCCATGATCGAGGTCACGGCGTTCGTCTTCGAGATCTTCTTGGACTCGAGCCGCTCGCGCTCGAGCATGTTGTAGAAGTCCATGTTGCCGCCCACGTTCAGCTGCGACGTGCGCTTCATCTCCACGCCGCGCTCGTGGAAGAGCCGCGCGAGCATGCGGTGGACGATCGTCGCGCCGACCTGCGACTTGATGTCGTCGCCGACGATCGGGAGCCCGGCCTTCTGGAACCGGTTAGCCCAGTAGTTCTCCTTGGCGATGAACACCGGGATGCAGTTCACGAAGCCGCAGCCGGCCTCGATGATCTTCTCGACGTACCACTTGGTTGCCTCCTCGGAGCCGACCGGGAGGTAGGAGACGACCACGTCTGTCTTCGTCTCCTTGAGGATGCTCACGATGTCGTCGGTCTCGCCCGGCGCCTTCGTGATCTTCTCCTTGAGGTACTTGCCGAGCCCGTCGTGAGTCATGCCGCGGTGGACGGGCACGCCGAGGCTCGGCACGTCGGCGAACTTGATCGTGTTGTTCTGACCTGACCAGATCGCCTCGGAGAGGTCCTTTCCGACCTTGTCCGCGTCGATGTCGAAGGCGGCGCTGAACTCGATGTCCCGGACGTGGTAGCCGCCGAGGTCGACGTGCATGAGGCCCGGGACCGAGTTTCGGGGGTCGGCGTCCTTGTAGTACTCGACTCCCTGCACCAGGGAGGAGGCGCAGTTGCCGACGCCGATGATGGCGACGCGCACCTTTCCGCTCTGGTAGCGCGAGCCGCCGTTGGAAGCGATATTCGAATCAGTCATCGAGGAGAACACACCCGCCAAGGTCGTTTGGGTTACACGGTGCCCGCGGCGCGGGCCAGTTGCCGGCGCACGTGGAGCACCCTCTGAAGTGCCGTGAAAACGGTGAGCGCGGCCATCACGTAGATCGCCGCCTCGAGCAGGTCAAGATCGGGGATCAGCTCGCCGGCGGCGAACACCAGGCCCACCGACAGGATTACTACCCGGACCGCGCGGGAAGCGATCCCCACCTTGCACTCGACGCCGAGCGCCTCCGCGCGGGCGCGCGTGTAGCTGACCATGTAGGAGCCCACGACGGCTATCACCGTGCCGGCGACGGCAAGCTCGTTGCTGTTCTTGGCGAACCAGGCCGCCACAGCCGCCAGCACGACTCCCTCCTCCACGCGGTCGAGGGTCGAGTCGAGGAACGCGCCGAAGGGAGTTCCCTTGCCCGACATCCGCGAGTAGCGGCCGTCGAACATGTCGCAGAGCGAGCCGAGGATGAACGCCACCCCGGCGAGGACGAAGTGCTCCTCGAGTATCAGCACGGCCGCGATCAGGTTCCCCACGAGGCCGGTGATCGAGATCGCGTTCGGCGTGAGCCTTGACTCGATCAGGCGGTTCCGCGCGAGCGCCCGCATCTCCGCGGTCGTGCGGATGCTCATGCGTGGGCTGTGCGCCACGCCCAGTCCTCCGGGCGAGCGCGGGCGAACGCCGCGTAGGCGGCGTAAGCCGAGAGAGCGGCCACGAGCGCGCCGAGCGCGGCGTCGAGCCAGAAGTGGTTGGCGGTGACCATCACGACGAAGGTCACCACGAAGGGGTAGATGGCCCACAGGACCTTGAAGATGCGGTGCTTGACGAGCATGATCGCCGGCACCGCGATCATCAGCGCGAACGCCACGTGCATGCTCGGCACGGCCGCGAACGGGTTGTAGAGCACGTTCGCGCTCTGCTCCGCGTGCTCGCCGACGAAGCTCGCGACGGAGTCGCTGAAGCCCCACTCGGGCAGGAAGCGCGGCGGCGCGGCCGGGTAGGCCATGTAGCCCACGAGCGCCAGGCTCATCGCCACCAGGAACATGTTGCGCACGAAGTAGAAGGCATGGTTGCGCCAGATGTAGAGCCAGATCAGGAACGTGGTCGTCACCACGAAGTGAGAGTTCACGTACATCCAGCTCGACACGGTGGTGATCCAGTGCGTGCCCTCGGCCCAGGCCTGCAGACCGGGCTCGAAGAACAGTCCGAGAGCGCGCTCGGCGTCGACGAGGTGGCGCGCGTTCTCGAAGGCGAGCGCCGCCTGGCCGTCGACGATGCCGCGGACGATCCGGTACAGGTAGTACGCGCCTGCGAACAGGGCGAGCTGACGAATTGCGTCGAGCCAGCCGTTCGGGAGCCAGCGCCCACTCAGGCGCCAGACCCGTGCAAGCTGGACCAGGAGCGGGTGGGAGGACGGCACGGTCGTCTAGCGTAGCTGGCCCGGCTAGCCTGTGGAGTCGTCGCAACGGCGCCCGCGCGAGAACAGCCGCTCGGGCGAGAACCGGGTCGACATGTGCACGAAGCCGACCTGATTGGCGATGACCTTCGTCCAGTCGCCGTAGGGCTCGACGCACGCGTGACTGGCGAACCAGTACGGCGTCCAGCGCACCTTCACGATCGCCTCGCCGGGCCGCTTCACGTCCAGGAGCAGCTGATCGGACTGGAACTGCTCGAGCACGATGTGCGCGCCGGGCTGGGAGATCACGAGCGGCGCCGGCAGCAGCACCTCGTACACGCGCCAGTCATCCGACTTCCAGCGCAGCCGGAGATACGGGAGGCCCTTCTCGATCAGCGCGCGCTCGCCGTAGGAGCTCTTGTCGGGCTTGGCGCTCGGCAGCGCCACGTAGCGCACTGCGTTGTCGGCAAGCCAGCTCGCGTAAGTGAGTCGGTTGAGCTGCCCCTTGTAGAAGATGGGGTTGAGCCGCGTGTCGAGCTGGCGCAGCCAGCCACGCGCCAGCGGCTGGTCCATCGCCACCTCGGAGCCCTCCCAGTGGGAGCGTGTGAACGGGATCTCGATGCGGCGCTGGTCGGGCAGCCGGAAGAGGAACTCCTTGAGCGGCGTGAAGTAGTCGGCCTTGGCGGCCGGATCCTCGAGGTATTTCTTCACGTCCCGCACCGCGGGCGACCATTGCCAGAGCGCCAGGCTCGCGAAGCCGGCGGCCAGGATCGGCAGCACCCACCAGCGCTTGGTCCACGGCTGCCCCCAGAGCGCGCACAGGATCACCGGTCCGCCGAAGAGCGCACCGAGGCGAACCGCGTTGCCGCCCATCGGCGTCTCGAGCAGGAGCGCGAGCGTGGCACCCAGCGCGTACAGCACGGCGCCCCAGCGGAGGGCGCTCTGGCGGCGCGGCAGCACGATCAGGCACGCGAGCGCGAACAGTGGGATCGGCACGTACGCGGAGGTGGGGAAGGGCGCCCAGCCCCCTTCGGGGAAGGCCCAGGCGAGGAACACGGGCGGGATGAAGGCCGCGGTGGCGATGGCCAGGCCCTCGGTCCTCTTCGGTCGCTCGGCCCGCTCGGCGATGGCGTAGGCCACCCCGGCCATGGCCAGGAAGAGCCCGGCGACCGGGCTGCCGAGCGGACACAGGATGGCGAGCAGGATCGCGAGCCAGTAGTGCCGTCGCTGAAGCGCGAGCAGTGCCCCCAGCCCGAACGCGACCCCGATCGCGAACGGGAGGCGGCTCGTGAACAGGAGGGTCGCCGTGGCGGCGCCGAACCAGATCGAGCCCCAGCGGGCGCGCTCGTCGCCGAACCACCCGCGCGCGAGCGGCGGGAACAGCGCGGCCGAGGCCATCGCCGAGATGGCGAGCGCCACCGGCGGGCTGAGCAGCCACGCAAGCGGCGGCGACAGAACGCTGTAGGCCGGCGTGTGGTGGCCGCCGTACCACTGCCCGTTCCAGATCGTGAAGCCCTCCTGCCCGAACAGGTCGGCGCGGAACTCGTGGGCGGCGAGGTCGACAGTGCGGGGCTGCCAGATCAGGTACGCCGTCGTGAACAGCGCGGCGACGACAATCGGCGCGGCCTTCCAGGGGTCGATCCGCCGCCACCAGGGAGCAGCCCCGGGTCGCCGTCGGTCGGACCGTGGCGGGGACGGCGCCAGTTCCTCGAGGGGGCTGACTGGTGAGGAGGGTGGCGCCGAGACAGCGGACGGCGCGTCGCGCAGCACGAAGACGACAGGCTAGCCGAAGCCCGGATGCCTAGGCGTAGCCTCGAGGGGCTCTTTAGGTGACAGCGAACTCTCCTGCGCGCTCCACCAGCTCGGGCCGCTCGAACCAGGGCCAGTGGCCGCCCTGGACGAGCTCGACCGTGGCTTCGCCGCCGAGCGCCGCCGCGTGGAGCCCGGCGAACTTCGCCGGCAGGTAGGGGTCGTCGGTGGACCAGACGATCAGTGCGGGAGCGCGGATATCGCCGAGGCGCTTGCCGGCCGCCGCGAGCACGTCGGGCGGCGCCGAGCGGTAGAGCCTCAGGATCGCCCGCTGCGTGCTGTGGTCGAAACGCCCCCACGCCGCGTCGGCGATGGCAGGCGGAAGCGCGCGCCGGAAAGCCGCGCGCGTGGCGAAGCCCATGATCAGCTCGCCGAGCAGCGGCGTTCGCCAGCCGCGCGCCAAGCGGTGCCAGCGGTAGCCGGGCACGAACGGCACGATCGGGAAGGCCACGACCCGCTCGATGCGCTCGGCGAAGCGCTGCGCGAGCGCCAGGCCCACTGCGCCCCAGTCGTGCATCACGAGCGCGAACCGATCGAGCTCCAGCTCATCCACGAGCGCCTCGAGGAAGCGGTCGTAACCCCCGATCGAGTAGTCGAAGTCACCGGGCTTCGCCGAGCGCCCGTAGCCCGGCAGGTCCGGCGCGATCCCGCCGTAGCGCTCGAGGAAGGGGAGCCAGTCGACGGAGTGGGTCGGCACGCCGTGCAGGTATAGGATTGGGGCCTCGCCCGCGCGCCGGAGGTGGACCGGCAGGCCTGCGACCCCGACCGTCTCCTCGGCGACCTCCACGGCCGTGGTTCATACCATCACGCCGTCATGGCCGACCGTCGCAAGCTGCGCGCCATTCGCGACCGGCTCCGTAGGGAGTACGGGCGACCGGTGCTGCGCCCCCACAGGGCGCCGGTCGACGAGCTGGTCCTCACGGTTCTGTCGCAGAACACGAACGACCGGAACCGCGACGTGGCGCACGCCCGGCTTCGCGATCGGTTCGCGTCGTGGGCCGAGCTGCGCGACGCGCCCGTCGCGGAGATCGAGGACGCGATCCGCCCCGGCGGGCTCGCGCCGACGAAGGCGGTGCGCATCAAGCAGATTCTCGGAGCGGTCGGCGATGACGACCTCGCCTGGCTCGAGGATGCGCCGCTCGAGGAGGCGCGCGACTACTTGGTCGAGCTGCCGGGAGTCGGCCGCAAGACGGCGGCCTGTGTGCTGCTCTTCTCCTACGGCCGTCCAGAGGTGCCGGTGGACACGCATGTCTACCGCGTCGGCACCCGCCTGGGCCTCTGGGCGGAGGGCACGAGCCCCGAGCGGGCCCACGACGAGATGCTCCGGCTCGTCGACCCCCGCGACGCCTACGAGATCCACGTCCTCCTTATCCGGCACGGGCGCCGGACCTGCACTGCGCGAAACCCGGACTGCCCGGCATGCCCGCTCAAGCGGATGTGCCCGTACGGCCGGAAGAGGCTCGCCGCGCTCCGCGAGGCCAAGGCCGCGTGAGCGAGGCAAACCTGCGCCGGCTCTCGGAGCTGGCCCTGATCACGATCGCGTCGATCTGGGGGCTGACCTTCGTCATGGTCAAGGACGCCATCGAGGAGCTGCCGACCATGGCGTTTCTCACCTACCGGTTCATCCCGGCGTCTCTGATCGTCGCCGTCGCGTTCCGCAGGCCGCTCGGACGTCTGTCGCCGGACGGGTGGCAGGCGGGGGCCGTGATGGGTGTCTTCCTCGCCGGCGGCTACATCTTTCAGACACTCGGGCTCGAGCAGACCACCGCATCGAACACCGGCTTCATCACCGGCATGTTCGTGGTGCTCACGCCCGTGCTCGGCGCGGTCTTCCTCCGGCAGAGCATCCCCGCCGTGGCGTGGGCGGCGGCGGGCCTGGCGATGGTCGGGCTCTGGCTGCTCTCGGGCGCGGGCACCGATTTCAACACGCGCGGCGACGGCCTGGTCCTCGTGTGCGCGTTCGCGCTTGCGGCTCATATCCTCGCGACCGCGAACGCCGTCCGGAAGCACGACGTCGGCGCGCTGCTCGCGATCCAGCTCGGCGTGGTCGGCCTGGTGTCGCTCGTCATCGCGGCGGTTGCGGGGGAACTCAAGGCGCCGGAGGGCGCGACGGTCTGGTCCGCGCTGATCGTGACCTCACTCATCGCCAGCGCGCTCGGCTTCTTCGTTCAGACCTTCGCCCAGCAGCACGCGCCGCCCGCCCGCACGGCGCTGATCCTCGCCGCCGAGCCGGCCTTCGCCGGCCTCTTCGGCTGGCTCCTGAACGACGAGCGGCTCACCGCGACCGGCTGGCTCGGAGCGGCGCTGATCATGACCGCGATCGTCGCGGTGGAGATCATCCCCCGCTTTCGGCCGCCCCGGCCGCTGCCCGAGGGCTAGCTACTTGATCGCGATCGCGTCGATTACGAAGATCAGCGTCTCGTTCGGCGGGATGTCGGGCGGATAGCCCTGGGCCCCGTATGCGAGCTCCGGCGGGATCGTGAGCATGCGCCGGCCGCCCTTCTTGATCCCGATCAGACCCTTCTCCCAGCCGGGGATCACGCTGCCCTGACCTAGCTGGACCGGGAAGGGCGCGCCCCTGTCCCACGACGCGTCGAACTCCTTCCCGTTCGAGAAGTTCATGCCGACGTAGTGGACGACCACGGTATCGCCCCGCTTGGCGCCGGGGCCCTTTCCCTTGACGATGTCTTCCTTAATGAGCCTCCGCGGCGGCGCCCCAGTGGGCTTCGGGATGACCGGCTTGGTGCTCGTGTCCTTGAGAGCCTCCGCGGCCTCGGCCGGCGAGGGGCTGGTCGCGGTGCCGGTATCCGGCTCGACCGCTGTCGTCGAGCCGCCCCCGCCACCGGAGCTGTCGTCGTCGTCGCCGCACGCCGCGGTCCCGAGCGCTGCGACGACGGCAATGAGGGTGAGCACGAGTCGCAGCAGGCGGACCATCGGCGGCGGGATCCTAATGAGAGGCCAATCGCTCGCGTCCCTCGCCCTGCTGCCGGTGCTCTTCCCGATGTCCCGGCGTGCCATCCTGCTGGCCTGCCCCCGCGTGCCCATCCGCTGGGCGCGGGTGGAGAAATCTGCCATACTCGCGCTTAGATTTCTTTCGATTCGACCAAGGAGAAGTACGGATGGGCAAGACGATCGGCATCGATCTTGGCACGACCAACTCGTGCATGGCCGTCCTTGAGGGCGGCGAGCCCACCGTGATCGAGAACGCCGAGGGTGCCCGCACGACTCCCTCGGTGGTCGCTTTCACGGATGGCGGCGAGCGCCTCGTGGGCGCGCCCGCCAAGCGGCAGGCAGTGACCAACCCCGAGAACACGGTCTTCTCGATCAAGCGCTTCATGGGGCGCAAGGAGGCCGAGGTCAAGGAGGAGGAGAAGATCGTCCCGTTCGAGGTCATTCCAGGCCCGAACGGCGACGCGCGCGTGAAGGCGGGCGGCAAGGAGTACGCGCCGCCTGAGATCAGCGCGATGATCCTTCAGAAGCTGAAGGCCGACGCCGAGGCGTACTTGGGCGACACCGTCGACAGCGCGGTGATCACGGTCCCGGCCTACTTCAACGACGACCAGCGCCAGGCGACGAAGGACGCGGGCAAGGTCGCCGGCCTCGACGTCAAGCGCATCATCAACGAGCCGACGGCGGCGTCGCTCGCCTACGGCCTCGACAAGGAGGCCGACCAGACGATCCTCGTGTTCGACCTCGGCGGCGGCACGTTCGACGTGTCGGTGCTCGAGATCGGCGACGGCGTCTTCGAGGTGAAGGCCACCGCCGGTGACAACCACCTCGGCGGCGACAACTTCGACAAGGCGGTCGTCGACTGGCTGGTCGCCGAGTTCAAGAAGTCCGAGGGCGTCGACCTGTCGGCCGACAAGATGGCCCTCCAGCGCCTCTACCAGGAGGCCGAGAAGGCCAAGACCGAGCTGAGCTCGGCCCAGGAGACCCAGATCAACCTGCCGTTCATCACGGCTGTCGATTCGGTCCCGAAGCATCTGAACCAGCGCATCACTCGCTCGAAGCTGAACGAGCTGACGGCCGACCTGCTCGACCGCGTCGTCGGACCCACGAAGCAAGCGCTGAAGGACGCCGGCCTCGAGGGCGGCGTGGGCATCGACCACGTCGTCCTGGTCGGCGGCATGACGCGCATGCCGGCCGTTCAGGAGAAGGTCAAGGAGCTCACCGGGAAGGACCCGCACCGCGGCGTCAACCCGGACGAGGTCGTGGCAGTGGGCGCCGCCATCCAGGCGGGCGTGCTGGCCGGCGACGTCAAGGACGTCCTCCTGCTGGACGTCACCCCGCTGACCCTCGGCATCGAGACCAAGGGCGGCGTGATGACAAAGCTCATCGAGCGCAATACCACGATCCCGACCCGCAAGTCGGAGATCTTCTCCACGGCTGAGGACAACCAGCCGAGCGTCGAGGTGCACGTGCTCCAAGGCGAGCGCGAGATGGCCGCGTACAACAAGTCGCTCGGCAAGTTCCAGCTCACCGGCATCCCACCGGCGCCGCGCGGCATCCCGCAGATCGAGGTGACGTTCGATATCGACGCGAACGGCATTCTCGCGGTGGGAGCCAAGGACCTCGGCACCGGCAAGGAGCAGAAGATCGAGATCAAGGCCGGCTCGGGTCTCGCGGAGGAGGAGGTCGAGCGCATGGTGAAGGACGCCGAGGCTCACGCCGAGGAGGACCGCCGCCAGCGCGAGATCGTCGAGACGCGGAACGCGGCCGAGAACGCCGCGTACCAGGCCGAGCGCCAGGTGAAGGAGATGGGCGACTCGCTCGACTCGTCCTCGAAGGAGGAGATCGAGGCGGCGATCAAGGACGTCCGCGACAACCTGGAGTCCGACGACATCGAGCTGCTGAAGCAGAAGACGGACGCGCTGCAGACCGCCTTCCACAAGGTGTCCGAGCAGATGTACGCGGCCGCGCAGCAGCAGGCGGCGGCCGCCGGCAACGGCGCCTCCGCCGACGGCGAGAGCTCCGCGGCCGACTCCGACGAGGAGGAGGTCGTGGACGCCGAGGTCGTCGACGGCGAGGAGCGGTCGTAGCCGATGGCGTTCGAGACCGAGAAGCCGGACCTCGCTCCGGAGGAGGAGCCCGTCACGTCACGCGACGAGGCGGGCGAGCCCTCCGGGGAGGAGGATCCCGCGAACGAGGAGGAGGCGCTCCGCGAGAAGGAGCAGGCCGAGGAGGCGTCTGAGCAGCCCGAGGACTACCTCGCGCTCGCGCAGCGCATCCAGGCCGACTTCGAGAACTACCGCAAGCGCGCCGTTCGTGAGGCGGCGGCCGCGGGCGAGCGGGCAAGGAGTGGCCTTGTCCGCGAGCTGCTGCCGATCGTCGACAACCTGGAGAGGGCACTAGCCTCCGCCGAGGACGGTGAACAGCATCTGGCCGAGGGCGTGCGGCTCGTGCACTCGGAGCTGATCGCGGTTCTGGAGCGCAACGGCGTCGAGCAGTTCGATCCGGCCGGCCACAAGTTCGACCCGTCCGAGCACGAGGCGCTCTCGGTGCGCGAGGACGGCGAGCCCGGGCTCGTGCTGGACGTCGTGGAGAAGGGCTACCGCTCCAACGGCACGGTCCTGCGTCCGGCGCGCGTGGTGGTCTCAGGCTGACCATGCCCGCCCTGAAGGACCCCTACAAGACGCTCGGCGTCGATCGGAAGGCCTCCGACGAGGAGATCAAGAAGGCCTACCGGAAGCTCGCGCGTCAGTACCACCCGGACACGAACCACGGCAACAAGGACGCCGAGGAGCGCTTCAAGGAGGTGCAGGCCGCGTACGCGGTTCTGTCCGACCCCGAGAAGCGGAAGCAGTACGACTCGGGCGGCGGCATCTTCGGCGGCGGCTTCCCGGGTGGCGGCTTCGGGGGCGGAGGCGGTGGCTTCGGCACGGGCGGCGGAGGCTTCGGCGGCTTCGGCGACATCCTGTCCGACCTCTTCGGGAGCGCCGCCGGCGGCCGCGGCGGACGGACGCCGCGCCCGGAGCAGGGCCGCGACCTCGAGACCGAGGTGCACGTGTCGTTCGACCAGGCGATGGAAGGCGCCCAGATCCCGGTCTCGGTCCCGCTCTCTGCGCCGTGCCCGACCTGCCACGGCACGGGCGCGAAGCCGGGCACCCAGCCCACCATCTGCTCGCGCTGCAACGGCCGCGGTGTCGAGGCGGAGTCGCAGGGCCTATTCTCGATCTCGCAGCCGTGCCGGCAGTGCGGCGGCACCGGCACCGAGATCAAGGATCCCTGCCCGACGTGCAGCGGCAGCGGCCGGACGCGCCAGGTGAAGCGCTACCGCGTGAACATCCCTGCGGGCGTCAAGGACGGCAGCCGCGTCCGCCTCGCCGGCAAGGGCGAGGCGGGGCCGCGCGGCGGCCCCTCGGGCGACCTGTACGTCATCACGCGCGTCCCGGAGTCGCCGATCTTCAAGCGCAAGGGCGACAATCTCGAGGTCGAGGTGCCGATCACGATCCCCGAGGCGATCCGCGGCGCGACCATCGAGGTGCCGACCCTGACGGGCACGAAGCGCATCCGCGTCCCACCGGGCACGCAGCACGGCACGGTGCAGCGGCTGCGCGGCGAGGGCCCGCCCAAGCTGAGCGGCCGGGGACGCGGGGACATCCGCTACAGACTCCTCATCGACGTCCCGAGCTCGCTGTCCAAGGAGCAGGCCGAGATCGTGGACGAGCTCGCCACGGTGATCAACGGCAACCCGCGCGAGCGCCTGCTCTCGCAGAGGAGGTGACGCGCGGATGGCCGACGGGACACCCGAGAGCAGCAGGGGCGTCTACATGATCTCGGTGGCGGCAGAGCTTGCCGGCATGCACCCGCAGACGCTCCGCATCTACGAGACCCGCGGCCTGATCACCCCCAAGCGCTCGCCGAAGAACACCCGCCTCTACTCGCAGGCGGACGTCGAGCGGCTGCGGCGCATCCAGGAGCTCACGAGCGACCTCGGGATGAACCTCGCCGGTGTCGAGCGCGTCTTCGCGCTCGAGGAGGAGCTCGACAAGATGCGCCGCCGGCTGCGCAACCTGGAGCGCCACGCGCACCGTGTGCAGCAGGAGCTCGAGAAGGAGGTCGAGCGCGTCCGGCGCTCGCTCAAGTACGAGCTCGTGCCGTACGAGCCACCCTCGCGCGCACTCATGCCGCGCGCGGAGCGCGAGCCCGGCGTGCGCATCCCAATCCGCCGCCAGCCGGGCTAGCCGCCCGCAATCTGCTTCTCCAAGAGCGCGGCCGCGACGGCGTGGTCGCGGGAGCGCTGCGCGTGCCAGCCTGCGAGCGCGCCTCTCAGCAGCAGGACGGTGCGCCGCCCGGCGAGCAGCGCGCGCGATCGCTCGAGCCTCCTGGTCAGCCGTGCGACGAGCCGCGGGGAGTGGCCGCTCCGGGCCAGGTCCTCCTGCTGCCGTCGTACCACGAGGCGTGCCTCGCGGAACTGCTCCCGGGCGGTGCGCGCCTCGCTCCCCCAGACGGCGGCCTTTGCCTGCTCGAGGCTTTCGTCCCGCTCGTTGTCGCGCTGCTGGGCGCGCCACATCATCAGCAGGCCCCAGTCGTCGATCACCCGCTTTACCGCGGCGAACGACGCACGGCGCGTGACCGGGTAATCGCCGCCCGGGGTTTCGTCGATGTGCTCCAGCCCCTCGCTCGCGTAGGGGCCTTCCAGATTGTCGCGCAGCGTTACGAAGACCTGGTCGGCGCCCACCTCGCCGAGCCCCACCAGGCTCTGCGTCAGGTAGGCGGCCTGCGACGGGTCGCCGCCCTTGTAGGCCGGGTCGGTCTGGTAGGCGGGGTCGGCCGCGTAGCCGTGCTCGGTCACCCAGAGCGGCCCGTCGAAGCCGCGCCCGGCGAGCCAGGCGCGGAACTCGACATAGCGGTGCACGACCATGTCGACCGGGCCGCGCAGGTGCACGTTCGCGACGTCGAACTTGTGGAAAGCGTCGGCGCCGGGGGTGGCGAAGACACGCTCGAGCCAGCTCAGGTCGTTCGGGCGCATCAGCCCGCCGAGCACGACCCGGTCGTTCGGAGCCTTCGCCTTGATCCCGTCGTACGCGGCGCTCAGCATCCGGGCGTACTGCTCCGGCGTGCCCTCGAACGCCCAGGCGCCGTCCGGCTCGTTGACGATCTCCCAGTGGCCGATCGTGCCCCTCGCGTGCTCGGCGATCTCACCGGCGAGCGCGCCGAACGCGCCGGTGTCGGCCGCGGGGCAGCGGCTCGGATCGGGGCGCTCGGGGCAGGCGGACGTGAACCGCGGCGGCGCGAGCAGGATGCCGAGGACCGGCACGTCGTACTTCCTCGAGAGCGCCATCACCTCGTCCAGCCGGGCCCAGTTCGGCGTCGCGCGCTGTTCGCCATCCGCCCCCTCGAAGATCGCGTTCATCTCGACGTCGACCCGGATGTAGGCGGCGCCGAGCTGCTTGGCCTCGCCGAATAGGCGCTCCTTCACCGGGGCGACCGTGCAGCAGGCGTGGATCATCGCGTGCGCAGAACCGGGCGCGGCGTGCGCCGGGCTGGCCATAGCGAGAGCGCCGAGCGCGACGACAAGGCGCAAATTAACCTGAACTACTCGCACCAGGGCTGGTCCAGGGTGTACAAGAGGCCCCCATGACCCACAACGGGGACGTTGCCGTGCGTCTCGACGGGGCCCGGAAGACGTATGGCGGCGTCGTGGCGGTCGACCGCGTCGACCTGGACATACAGGAAGACGAGTTCTTCACGCTTCTCGGCCCGTCCGGCTCGGGGAAGACCACCTGCCTACGGATGATCGCGGGCTTTGAGCGGCCTGACGAAGGAAGGGTGGAGCTGGCGGGGCGCGATGTGACCGACCTCCCTCCCTACGAGCGCGACGTCAACACGGTGTTCCAGGACTACGCGCTCTTTCCCCATATGAGCGTGGGCGAGAACGTCGAATACGGGCTGCGGATCGAGAAGGTCGGCAAGGAGGAGCGCCGCCGGCGCGCGGCCGAGGCGCTCGACCTGGTGCGCCTCGGCGGCTATGAGAAGCGCCGTCCGACCCAGCTCTCCGGCGGTCAGCGCCAGCGCGTCGCACTCGCGCGCGCCCTCGTCAAGCGCCCGCGGGTCCTGCTGCTGGACGAGCCGCTCGGCGCGCTCGACCTGAAGCTGCGCCAGCAGATGCAGCACGAGTTGCGCTCGATCCAGGGCGATGTCGGCATCACCTTCATCTATGTGACGCATGACCAGGAGGAGGCGCTCACGATGAGCGACCGCCTGGCCGTGTTCGCGGATGGACGGATCGAGCAGGTCGGGCCTCCCGCGGAGGTCTACGAGCACCCCGCGAACGAGTTCGTCGCCGGCTTCGTGGGCGTGTCGAACATCGTCGAGCGCGACGGCACGCGCTTCACGATCCGCCCGGAGAAGGTGCGGATGCTCGACGAGGGCGAGAGCTCGAACGGGCTCCGCGTCGAGGAGGGCCGCATCCGCGACGTCTCATACGTCGGGATGGTGACCCGCTTCGTGGTTGAGCTGGATCAGGGCGGCGAGCTGCAGGTCGTCCGCCAGAACCTCGAGATGTCCTCGCAGCAGGCGCTCGAGCAGAGGGGTCGCCGCGTGCGCGTCGGCTGGCACGCCGAGCACGCGTACTCGATCCCGGACTCGCAGGAAGAAACCCAGAGGAGGGACGAAGTTGATTCGGAGTAGACGGTGGCTCGTCTTCGCCGCCCTGACGCTCGCGCTGGCCGTGTTCGCCGGGGCAGGCTGCGGTGACGACGACGACAACGGCGGTGGCGGCGGCGGAGGCAGCGGCGACGAGGCGCTGCAGAAGCTCGGCAAGGGCGAGGGTCAGGTCAACCTGATCGCCTGGGCGGGCTACGTGGAGGACGGCTCGACGGACCCGAAGGTCGACTGGGTGTCCGACTTCGAGAAGGAGACCGGCTGCCAGGTCAACGTGAAGATCGGCAACACGTCGGACGAGATGGTGACGCTCATGCGGACGGGCAAGTACGACGGCGTCTCGGCGTCCGGCGACGCGACGCTCAGGCTGATCGCCGGCGGCGACGTCGATCCGGTCAACACCGACCTGATCCCCAACTACAAGGACGTGTTCCAGGGGCTCAAGGACCAGCCGCACAACACGGTCGACGGCGTCAACTACGGCATCCCGCACGGCCGCGGCGCGAACCTCCTGATGTTCAACAAGGACGTCGTCAAGCCCGCGCCCGACTCGTGGTCGGTCGTCTGGGGCGGCGACGAGAGCCAGCCCTACAAGGGCAAGATCACCGCGTACGACAGCCCGATCTACATCGCGGATGCGGCGCTCTATCTCAAGGCGACCCAGCCGGACCTGGGCATCGACAACGTCTACGAGCTCGATGACAAGCAGTTCCAGGCAGCCGTCGATTTGCTGAAGCAGCAGCGCAAGGTGATCGGCGAGTACTGGTCGGACTACACGAAGGAGCAGTCCGCCTTCACGTCGGGAGACACCGTGGCCGGCACCACGTGGCAGGTGATCGCGAACCTCGTGCAGGCGGACAAGAAGTCGCCGCCGGTCGAGGCGGTCCTGCCGAAGGAGGGCTCAACCGGGTGGTCCGACACCTGGATGATCTCCTCGGAGGCCAAGCACCCGAACTGCATGTACAGGTGGATGAACCACATCATCAGCCCGCAGGCAAACGCCGACGTGGCCGAGTGGTTCGGGGAGGCCCCGGCGAACAAGAAGTCCTGCGCCCTGACCGCCGTGAAGGATCACTGCAAGATCTTCCACGCGGACGACGAGGCGTACTTCGACAAGGTGGCCTATTGGACGACGCCTACGAAGGACTGCGGTGACGACCGCGGCGACGTCTGCATGGACTACTCCGAGTGGGTGAAGGCCTGGACGGAGATCAAGGGATAGCCGCCTGGCCGCTGTAGCCAGATACCTCTGGCGCCGGCCCCGCCTTCAGCTTTCGCTGCTGCTGGCGGGGCCGGTCGGCTGGCTCCTGATCGCCTACCTGGGATCGCTCGCGGTCCTGTTCATCGCGTCGCTGTGGCAGCTGGACGACTTCAGCGGCGAGATCGTCCACAAGGCGGGCTTTCAGAACTTCCAGGAGCTGATCGAGACCCCGGTCTACCGGAACATCGTGCTTCGCACGGTGCTGATCGCCGCGCTCGTGACGATCGCGGACATCGTCCTCGCCTTCCCGATCGCGTTCTACATGGCGAAGGTGGCGTCGCCTCGCGCGCGTGCCCTGCTCGTGGTCGCGGTCTTGATGCCGCTCTGGTCCAGCTACCTCGTGAAGGTCTATACGTGGCGCATCATGCTCCAGAACGAGGGCATCGTGAACTGGGCGCTCGACCCGTTCGGGCTCAGCGGGCCGGGGTTCGGCAACGTCGCCACCTGGCTCGTGTTCACGTACCTCTGGCTGCCGTTCATGGTGCTGCCGATCTACGCCGGTCTCGAGCGGATTCCCAACTCGATGCTCGACGCCTCGGGTGACCTCGGCGGCCGCCCCTGGATGACCTTCCGGCGGGTCATCCTGCCTCTCGCCATGCCGGCGGTCGCGGCCGGATCGATCTTCACCTTCTCGCTCACGCTCGGCGACTACATCGCGCCGACGCTCGTCTCGAGCACGCAGTTCATCGGGAACGTCGTCTACTCCAACGTAGGCATTGCGAACAACCTGCCGCTCGCGGCGGCCTTCGCCACGGTGCCGGTGGTGATCATGATCGTGTACCTCCTGATCGCGCGCCGCCTGGGCGCGTTCGAGTCGCTGTGAGCGGCCGGACCTGATGCACATCTCGAACGGCATGCGCTGGGTGCTGCGGATCGGGACGCTCGTCACGCTGGCGTTCATCTACATCCCGCTGATCGTGATCGCGATCTACGCGTTCAACGAGTCGCGCTCGCAGGCGTGGCCGGTAGAAGGATTCACCCTCGAGTGGTTCGACCGCGCGTTCCACAACCCGGGCGTCCGCGACGCGCTGTGGACCTCGCTCAAGGCCGCCACGGGCGCGACCGCGGTCGCGCTCCTGCTCGGGACCCTTGCCGCGCTCGCGGTGTCGCGATACCGCTTCTTCGGACGGGAGACCATCTCGTTCCTGATCCTCCTGCCGATCGCGCTGCCGGGGATCGTGACCGGAATGGCGCTGAACGCGACCTTCACCCAGGTGCTCGGCGTGGACCTGTCGCTGTTCACCGTGATCGTGGGGCACGCGACCTTCTGCATCGTGGTGGTGTTCAACAACGCGGTCGCGCGACTGCGACGAAGCGGCACCTCCCTCGAGGAGGCCTCGATGGACCTGGGCGCGAACACGTGGACGACCTTCCGCTTCGTGACCTTCCCGAGCCTCCGGACCGCGCTCGTCGCCGGCGGCCTGCTGGCGTTTGCGCTGTCGCTGGACGAGATCATCGTCACGACCTTCACGATCGGGCAAGAGGAGACCCTCCCGATCTGGATCTTCACGAACTACGCGCGCCCCAACCAGCTGCCGATCGTGAACGTGGTCGGCCTGTCGGTGATCATCCTGTCGATCATCCCGGTGTACCTGGCGAACCGGCTGTCGCAGGACCCGATCGGAGCGCCTGCGGGCGGCGGAGCAGCCGGCGCGCCGGCGGGCGGAGCCGCCGCGGCGGGCGCGCGGGGGTAGAGGGCCGAACTACGGCATTGAGTGGGTGGCCGGGAGGGGTCGGAATTTTCCGACGATCCTGCCTGGGGTCCCTCTACGGGACCCTATCCAGGATTGTCGCCGCAGAAGAGCCCTCGGGCACCCCCTCGATGCCGTCGTTGCTCGGCCCGCGGCCGCGCGCCGCAGTAGACGGGGTCTGACCCCTTGCTATACACTGACTTAGATTTTCTATGCAAGCTGATCGCTTCACAGTGAAGTCCCAGGAGGCCCTTGCCGCTGCTCAGCGGCTTGCCGGCGCGCGTCATAACCCGGAGGTCACTCCTCAGCATCTCCTCGTCGCCCTGCTCGAGCAGGACGGCGGCATCGTCGTGCCGGTGCTCCGGCGCGCGGGCGCCGATCCGGAGCGGGTCCGCCGGCGGATGAACGAGGCACTCGACAGTCAGCCGACGGTCTCCGGGGAAGCGAGTGCGCCGGCGCTCGGTCAGGACCTCATCCGCCTGCTTCAGGCCGCCGACGAGGAGGCCCGCGGGCTCGGCGACGAGTACGTCTCGACCGAGCACCTGCTCCTCGCCCTCGCGGCTGAGCCGGCCATCGATGCCGGCGCTACGCGCGACCAGCTCGCGGAGGCAGTTCAGCAGGTGCGCGGCCCGCACCGGGTGACCGATCAGAACCCCGAGGACCGCTACCAGGCGCTCGAGCGCTTCGGGCGCGACCTCACCGCGGAGGCCGAGAGCGGCAAGCTCGATCCGGTCATCGGCCGCGACGACGAGGTGCGCCGGGTGATCCAGGTCCTCTCGCGGCGGACCAAGAACAACCCCGTGCTGATCGGCGAGCCCGGCGTCGGGAAGACCGCCATCGTCGAGGGCCTCGCGCAGCGGATCGTGTCCGGCGACGTCCCCGAGTCGCTCCGCGACCGGCGCGTGATCGCGCTCGACATCGGCGCGCTGATCGCCGGCTCCAAGTACCGCGGCGAGTTCGAGGACCGCCTCAAGGCGGTTCTCAAGGAGGTCGCCGAGGGCGAGGGGCGCATCATCCTCTTCCTCGACGAGCTTCACACGATCGTGGGCGCCGGCGCCGCGGAGGGGGCGGTCGACGCGGCCAACCTGCTGAAGCCGATGCTCGCCCGCGGCGAGCTGCGTGCGGTCGGGGCGACCACGCTCGACGAGTACCGCAAGCACATCGAGAAGGACGCCGCGCTCGAGCGCCGCTTCCAGCCGGTCTATGTCGCCGAGCCGTCCGTCGAGGACACCATCGCGATCCTCCGCGGGCTGAAGGAGCGCTACGAGGTCCATCACGGCGTGCGCATCCAGGACTCGGCGATCATCGCGGCCGCGACGCTGTCGCAGCGCTACATCGCCGACCGCTTCCTCCCCGACAAGGCGATCGACCTGATCGACGAGGCCGCCTCGCGGCTCCGTATCGAGATCGATTCGATGCCCACGGAGATCGACGCGGTCGAGCGCCGCATCCAGCAGCTGGAAATCGAGCTCCAGGCGCTGAAGAAGGAGAAGGACGAGGCGAGCAAGGCGCGCCGCGAGGCGATCGAGCGCGAGCTCGCCGACCTGCGCGAGCAGTCCAGCGAGATGAAGGCGCACTGGCAGGGCGAGAAGGACGCCATCGAGGCGATTCGCTCCGTCAAGGAGCGGCTCGAGCAGGCGCACCGCGACGCCGAGCGCGCCGAGCGCGAGGCGAACCTGGAGCGGGCCGCCGAGCTCCGCTACGGCGAGATCCCGAAACTCCAGGAGAAGGTCACAGAGCTCGAGGCCCGGCTGGCGGAGATCCAGTCTGAGACCACCTTCCTCAAGGAGGAGGTCGACGACGAGGACGTGGCCGAGGTCGTGGCCAAGTGGACCGGAATTCCCGTCTCCAAGCTGATGGAGGGCGAGGTGGCGAAGCTGATCCACATGGAGGAGCGGCTGCACGAGCGCGTCATCGGCCAGGACGAGGCCGTCGAGGCGGTCTCGAACGCGCTGAGACGCTCGCGCGCCGGACTCCAGGACCCGAACCGCCCGATCGGCGCCTTCCTGTTCATCGGCCCGACCGGCGTGGGCAAGACGGAGCTGGCCCGCGCGCTCGCGGAGTTCATGTTCGACTCCGAGGAGGCGATCGTCCGCATCGACATGTCCGAGTACATGGAGAAGCACTCCGTCTCGCGGCTCGTCGGTGCGCCGCCCGGCTACGTCGGCTATGACGAGGGCGGCCAGCTCACCGAGGCGGTGCGGCGGCGGCCCTACTCGGTCGTGCTCCTGGACGAGCTCGAGAAGGCGCACACCGACGTCTTCAACGTCCTGCTCCAAGTGATGGACGACGGCCGCCTGACCGACGGCCAGGGCCGCACCGTCGACTTCAAGAACACGGTCGTGATCATGACCTCGAACGTCCCCGGCGGAGTCGAGGGCGTGCGCGCGACCTTCAAGCCCGAGTTCGTGAACCGGCTCGACGAGCTCGTGGAGTTCCACCAGCTCACGCGCGAGGAGATCGGCCAGATCGTCGACCTGCAGGTGACGAAGCTCGTGGCCCGCGTGCGCGAGCGCGGTGTCGAGGTCGAGCTGACCGACGACGCGCGGACGCTGCTCGGCAACCTCGGGTACGACCCGACCTACGGCGCCCGCCCGCTGAAGCGGGTGATCCAGAAGCAGCTCGTGGACAAGCTGGCCCTGAGGCTGCTCGAGGGCGAGTTCCAGCCGGGCGACCGCGTCCTCGTGGACGTCGCGGACGGCGAGCTCGTCTTCACCAAGGCCGCCGCGGCCGAGCCGGCCACCGTGCGCGCCGCCTAAGGGCTGCTCCCGCGGCAGGCCCGCGCGTGGCATGCTCCCGGCATGGAGCCCCGCGATCGCGCCCTGCTGCACGCGCGCCTCAGGATCGCCGTCGGCGCCGCCTGCGTGCTCTTCCCCGGCCTGGCCGGCCGCATGTGGATCGGCTCGGACGCCGCGCGCCGTCCTGTGAAGGTGCTCGCGCGTGCGTTTGGCGCGCGCGATCTCGCCATCGGGCTCGGCGCCGTGATCGCGCTGGACCGCGGCACGCCGGTACGCGGCTGGATCGAGGCGGGCGCGCTCTCCGACGGGATCGACACGGTTGCCACCCTGCTCGCCGGCGACTCCATCCACCCCGCCCTCCGCTGGCCGGCGGTCGTGGTCGGCGCGACCTCTGCCGCGGCCGGCGCTCAGTTCGCCCCGGAGTTCGACCACGCGCCGCAGCCGATCCCGGGCCAGACGCCCGAGGCCGTGTTCACGGGGCACCCGCCCGAGTCGGAGTAGCGGAAGCGCGCGCTAGGCGCCGGTGACCGAGACCGTGTAGAGGTCCTTGACCGCCCGCTTCGCCCTGTAGCGCCGGAAGGTGTCGAACTGGATCGTGTGCACGCCGAGCGCGGCGTTCTGCGACAGCAGGCGCTTGCGGGTCTTCAGACCGTGGCAGGCGCCGGTGAGCCGGCCGATCTTGACGTTGCGGGTCGAGCCTCGATGCCTCACGTGCGCCCACAGCACGGACCCGGTCGTGAAGCCGCGGGCGGTCACGGTCATGATCCGCCCGGGCGCGCCATTCGGGGGCTTGAGACCCACCCGGACGGCGCTGACGGTTATCTGCGCGGACGCGGTCAGCGAGGGGTTGGAGTCGTCGGTGGCCACGTACGTCCTGGTCTCGCGGCCGCTGGCCAGGAACAGCTTCAACTCCCCGCCGAACGAGCCGTCGGCTTGGGTCGTGAGCGGATCAAAAGCGGTGCCTCCCCGGGTCACCGTCACGGTGCTGAGCGGGGTGAAGCCCGTCCCCAATAGGTCGACCACCTCCTCCGACCTGTAACAGCGCTTCTCCGGCGAGACGGTCAGCTCGGCCGCCGAGGCCGCCGAGGGGAGCGCGAGCATCGCCACACCCGCGGCGACGGCCAGAGACCGAGTCATGCCGAGAGGGTACATTCCGCGCCGACGTACCCGACGCCGAAAGGATCCTCCGTGCCCACATTCGTGATGCTGAGCACCCTCACGCCGGAGGGCGTGCAGACCCTCAAGAGCAACCCGCAGCGGATCCGCGAGGTGAACAAGGAAATCGAGCAGCTCGGGGTGACCGTCACGGCCCAGTGGGCCGTGCTCGGGCGCTACGACTTCGTGAACGTCGTCGAGGCGCCGGACGAGAAGACGATCGCGCGCGTCTCGATGGAGCTCGGTTCGCGCGGTACCGCCCATTACGAGACTCTCTCGGCAATTCCGGTCGACGACTTCATTTCCTCGCTTTGAGCGCTAGACGCGTCCTCGTAGTCGGCTCGGGCGGCCGCGAGCACGCGCTCGTCAGGACGCTGCTGCGCAGCCCCAGCTCGCCTGAGGTGCTCGCCACGCCGGGCAACGCGGGGATCGCCCGCGACGGCGTCGAGTGCCTGCCGGCCGGGGACGTCGTCGCTGCGGCTCGTGAGCGCGAGGTCGACCTTGTCGTCGTCGGCCCCGAGGCGCCGCTCGTCGCCGGGCTGGTCGACGACCTCGATGCCGCGGGGATCCCGGCGTTCGGCCCGACGCGCGCGGCGGCCCGGATCGAGGGTTCGAAGGCGTACGCCAAGGAGCTGATGCGCGGCTGCGGGGTGCCGACCGCCTCGCACGTCCTGTTCCGCGACCGCGACGAGGCGGCGGCGCATCTCGCGTGCGCGTCCTATCCCGCCGTGCTGAAGGCGGATGTGCTCGCGGCCGGCAAGGGCGTGATCATCGCCCAAGACGAGCGCGAGGCGCGCACCGCGCTCGACGTGTTCTTCGGCGAGAAGCGTTTCGGCGAGACGGAGGTGGTGCTCGAGCAGTTCCTCCAGGGCGAGGAGCTGTCGCTGCTCGCGCTCTGCGACGGCGAGCGCGCGGTGCCGCTCGCCCCCGCTCAGGACTACAAGCGCATCTTCGACGGCGACGAGGGGCCGAATACCGGTGGCATGGGCAGCTACTCGCCGGTGCCGGGCATCGACTCCGACCGCGCGCGCGAGATCGCGGAGCGGGTGCACCAGCCGATCGTGGACGAGCTGCGCCGCCGCGGCACGCCCTTTCACGGGGTGCTCTACGCCGGTCTGATGATGGACTCCGACGGAGAGCCCAAGGTGCTCGAGTACAACGCGCGCTTCGGCGACCCCGAGACCCAGGCGGTGCTGCCGCGCCTGCGCTCCGACCTCCTCGAGCTCCTCGAGGCGTCGGCCCGACGGGGCGGCCTGGCCGGGATCGAGCCCGAGTGGAGCGACGACTGGGCGGTTACGGTCGTGCTCGCCTCGCGCGGCTACCCCGAGACGTCGTCGAGCGGCGACCCGATCGCCGGGCTCGACGAGGTCGAGGACGCGGAGGTCTTCCACGCCGGGACCGCCGAGCGCGACGGAGGGATCGTCACCGCGGGCGGCCGGGTGCTCGGCGTGACAGGCCTCGGCACCACGCCGGGCGAGGCGCGCGACCGCGCCTACGCCGCCGCCGACCGGATCCGCTTCGACGGTCGCCAACTCCGCTCGGACATCGCGGCTCGCGCAGTGGATAGGGTCGGGGCGTGAGCGGCACCGAGGAGTTCACGGCCATCTCGGAGGAGGCGGTCCCGGAGACCGAGGTCGAGCACCAGTTCGACGAGCTCGACGTGGACGACGCCCCTCAGGTCGGGATCGTGATGGGCTCGAAGAGCGACATGCCGCTGATGGAGAAGGCGGCCGAGGAGCTCGAGCAGCGCGGCATCCGCCACGAGATGAGGGTGATGAGCGCGCACCGCGATCCGGAGACGGTGGCTGAGTACGCGAAGAACGCGCGCATGCGCGGGCTGCGGGTGATCATCGCCGGCGCCGGCCTCTCCGCCGCGCTGCCCGGAGTCGTCGCGGCGCACACGGAGCTGCCGGTCATCGGTGTGCCGCTCACCTCGAAGACGTCGGTGGCCGGGGGCCTGGACGCGCTGCTCGCCATCGCGCAGATGCCGCCCGGCGTGCCCGTGGCGGCGGTGGGGGTCGACAACCCCAAGAACGCGGCCGTGCTGGCGGCGCGCATCCTGGCCGCGTGATCGAGCGCTACACCCGTCCGGAGATGGGGGCGGTGTGGTCCGAGCGGCGCAAGCTCGAGACCTGGCTCCAGGTCGAGCTCGCCGTGGTGGACGTGCTGGCCGAGCAGGGCGTCGTGCCCGAGGAGGACGCCGCCGCGATCCGCGACCGCGCGAGCTTCACGGTCGAGGCGGTGAAGGAGCGCGAGCGGGTCACCGACCACGACGTCGCGGCGTTCGTCGACGTGGTCGCAGGCTCGGTTGGCGAGGCCGGCCGCTGGGTGCACCACGGCCTCACGTCGTCCGACGTGCTGGACACCGCGCTCGCCCTCCAGCTCTCGCAAGCCGGAATGATCCTCGTCGGAGGCGCGGCCGACTATAAGGCGGCCCTGATCCGGCGCGCGCGCGAGCATGTTGACACGCTCTGCGTGGGCCGAACGCACGGCGTGCACGCCGAGCCCACCACCTTCGGCGTGAAGCTCGCCGGCTTCGCGTTCGAGGCGCACCGCAACCTGCTGCGCCTCGAGCGCGCTGCCGAGGCGGTGTCGGTGGGCGCGCTCTCCGGCGCCGTCGGGACGTACTCGGCGAACGGCCCCGAGGTTGAGGAGGCGGTGCTCAAGCGGCTCGGGCTCGCGCGCGAGAACGTGTCGACACAGGTCGTGCCGCGCGACCGGCACGCCGAGCTGCTCACGGCGATCGCGCTCGCCGGGGCCGGGCTCGAGCGGTTCGCCACCGAGATCCGCCACCTCCAGCGCACCGAGGTGCGCGAGGCGGAGGAGCCGTTCCGCTCCGGCGCCCAGAAGGGCTCGTCGGCCATGCCGCACAAGCGCAACCCGATCGTGTCCGAGCGCATCACCGGGATCGCGCGGCTGTTGCGCGGCTACGCGCAGACCGGTCTCGAGAACATCGCTCTCTGGCACGAGCGCGACATCAGCCACTCGTCGGTCGAGCGGGTGAGCCTGCCGGACGCGACGACCCTGCTCGACTACGCCCAGCACCTGGCCATCCAGGTCGTCGAGGGGATGACGGTGCACGAGGATCGGATGCGCGAGAACCTGAACGCCACGCACGGGGCGCTCTTCTCGCAGCGCGCATTGCTGGCGCTGGTCGCGACGGGGCACTCGCGCGACGAGGCCTACCGGATCGTCCAGGAGGCGGCCCAGCGGGCCTGGGACGAGGGCATCGAGTTCCGCGAGCTGATCGCCGAGGCCGCCCCGGAGCTCGCTCCGGAGGCGGTGTTCGACCCGGGCGCCTTCGTTCGCCACGCGCACGCGATCGTCGGGCGTCTGGACCGCATCGCGTAGCGCCCCGGGATCGGACGTCCAGCCGCGGCAACGGCCTCTAATGCAGGGCCGCTGTACCCGCCGATGGGGACAACGTGGACCCAGTCACGTACGCCGCGGCGCGGCGGCGTAAGCGCCGTCGCAAGAAGGCCCACTTGCGCTGTGCGCCCGCTCATCCGGCCAAGCGCCGCCGCAAGCTGCGCAAGCAGGCCTGCGTCCGCAGGGTCAAGCAGCGCCACTCGCGGACGCCGGAGCTGCAACCCATTCCACCCGCGCCCGCGCCGCCGCAGGCGCCGAGGCCGGGGCCGGGGCCGACGGGCATCACGCTCACGAGCCCGGTCGTGATCTACTCGGGACCGTTCGGGGTTCGCCAGGCCGAGCGGCTCCTGTGGCGTGCCGGCTTCGGCCCCTCGCCGGGCCACGCGCAGGCGCTCGCGGCGCTCGGCTTGCACGGGGCGGTCGCCGCGCTCACCCGGCCGAGCGGCTCCGCCACCTTGACCGGCGCGCCGCCGACGGACGAGGACGGCAACCCGCTCGCCCCCGAGGACGCCTACGGGCACGACCATCTCTGGTGGCTCGACCGCATGGTGCGGACCGATCAGCCGCTCGTCGAGCGGATGGCGCTCGTCTGGCACGACTGGTTCGCCACCTCGAACGACAGCGTCGGCCAGCAGGCCCTGATGCTCCAGCAGAACGGGTTGTTCCGCCGCAGCGCATTCGGCTCGTTCGCGCAGCTCGCTCACGACGTCACCCAGGACCCGGCGATGATCGTCTGGCTCAACCTGAACGAGAACTCGCGCTGGAACCCGAACGAGAACTACGCGCGCGAGCTCATGGAGCTGTTCACGCTCGGCGCCGACCGCGGCGCCTACACGGAGCAGGACGTGCGCCAGCTGGCGCGGGCGCTCACGGGGTTTGACTTCAAGTGGAGCGACGAGCTCGGCATGTACGACTTTCGCTACGTGCCCGAGCGCCACGACGAGGGCACGAAGACGATCTTCGGCCAGACCGGCGCGTTCAGCTGGGAGCAGGGACTGGCGATGTGCGTGCACCACCCGATGCACCCATCGTTCTTCGTCGGGAAGCTGTGGAGCTACTTCATCCCGACGCCGCCGTCGCCAGGCGACCGGCAGGCGCTCGAGTCGCTGTATGCCTCGAGCGGCTATCAGGTGCGGCCCGTGCTCGAGGCGATCCTGCTGCACCCGGATCTGCACACCGGGGCGCGCATGGTCAAGCCGCCGGTCGTGCTGCTCGCCGGGCTGCTCCGGCTGCTCCAGGCCTCCGTCGACGGCGAGTACTGGATTTGGTACTCCGAGAACGCCGGCCAGCGGCTCTTCTACCCGCCCGACGTGTCCGGGTGGGACGACTCTCGCTGGCTCGACACGAGCACAATCCGCGGCCGCTTCGAGCTCGTGTCGCGCGCACTCGCGGACCGCGTGCTCGACGGCGCAGCCGTGGACGGCTACGACGAGACCGAGACGCCGGAGACGGCCGTGGCCGCCGCGCGTGCCTGGGCCGGCGACCCCAACCTCACCGCCGAGACCGTCGAGCTGCTCACCGCCTTCGCGGCGGACGCGCTGGCCGGCGCCGGCGGCTGGCAGCTGAGCACCTACCGCGGCCTGCGCCAGAACGCGCTGCGTCACCTGATCCTCGCGTCCCCGGACTTCCAGACGAGCTGAGCGATGGCCGGCTGCGGCTGCAATGACTACTCGCGCACCCAGCTGATCCGGCGCGCGGCCGCCGAGGCGGGCCGTGGCCTCCCACAGATCGAGGCCGGAATGCCGCTCCCTGCCGGCACGGGCCTGACCCGGCGCTCGTTCGTATCGCGCGCCACCGGCCTGGCCCTGTCGGTCTACGGGGCGGCGAGCCTGGGGCCGAAGGCATTCGAGCAGGGCATCGCAGCGGCGGCGGCACAGGCGCCCGCGAACGACCGAATCCTGGTCTCGATCTTCCTCTCGGGCGGGGCCGACTCGCTCACGCTGCTGGCGCCGACGAGCGCCCATCCCCAGTATGCGACCTGGCGGCCGACCCTCGCCCTGGCGCCGGGGCAGGGGACGCCGCTGACCGAGGACGCGTCGCTCCGCTGGCACCCGTCGCTGGCCGGGCTCGCCGAGCTATACGGCGAGGGCAAGGTGAGCGTGATGCCGGCCATCGGCTACGACGAGGCCAACCAGTCCCACTTCACCTCGCGCCACTTCTGGGAGGTGGGCGAGGTCAACCCGTTCGGCCGCTGGGGTTGGCTGGGCCGCTACCTCGACCAGCACGGCACGCCCGACAACCCGCTCCAGGGCCTCGCGCTCGGATGGGACCTCCAGCCGGTGCTGGCCGCGAAGGACGTGCCGGTCGCGACCGTCGCGGAGCCGGACAACTACGACTTCTGGACGCCCGGCGTCTGGGGCACGGTCCAGGACAAGATGCTGGACGCCTTCGGCGACCTGGGGGAGCCGCCCACGAGCGACGTGGGGCTTGCCCAGGCGCGCTCGGCGGCGACCGCCACCGGGCGGCTGCGCGACCAGCTCGCTCCGTTCCAGGGCGGCTTCACGCCGCCGGCGGGCGTCACATATCCGGCCGGGGACCTCGCGGGCCGGCTGCGCGCGCTCGCCGCGATGGTCGCCGGAGGCCTCCCGCTGAAGGTCGTGGCGATCGAGTCCGGCGGGTACGACACGCACTCGAACCAGCTGACGAGCCTGCCCGCCGACCTGCTCGAGATCGGCGACAGCCTGCGCGCCTTCCAGCGCGACCTCGAGGCCAGGTCGATCCAGGACCGCGTGCTCGTGCACGTCTGGAGCGAGTTCGGCCGCCGGCCCGAGGAGAACGGCTCCGGCACGGACCACGGTGCTGCCGGGACGGGCTTTCTGATCGGCTCGCGGGCGCGCGGCCGGCTGGTCGGCGAGTTCCCCGGACTGGCCGTGCTCGACGAGGACGACAACCTGAGGAACACGTCCGACTTCCGCGGCGTCTACTGCGCGCTGCTCGAGCAGTGGCTCGGCGTGGATGCGGCGCCGATCATCCCGAACGCGTCGTCCTTCGGCCGGCCGGAGCTCGTGGCGTGATGCGCGTCGCGGTGCTCGCGCTCGTTGCGCTCCTCGCGGTCGCGGCCCTCGGGCTGCCTGCTGGGGCATCCGGCGGCAAGCGTGCCAAGCGGGCGACCGATCGTTGCGTGAAGCGCATGCGATGCGCAAAAGTTCGCCGTCTGGTCACGAGGCCGTCGTACGGGGAGCGGCTTCTCGACGTTTCGGCGCCAGTGGCTCCCAGTCCGCAGGATCCACAGGCCCCGCCACCGAGCGACCCTCCGCTGCCCACCTTCGTGTCCGCCGCCGCGCGAGAGTTCTCGCTCACGCTCTCGCGGCCGCTGGTCGGCGCCGGCAACGTTCGGATCGAGCTGCGGAACAGCGGTGAGGATCCGCACAACCTCGTCGTGAGCCCGGACGGGACGCACACGCCGCTGGCGGCCTTCTCGACGCTCGACCCGGGCCTCTACGAGCGGCGCACGGTCGAGCTCGCGCCCGGCCGCTACCAGCTCTGGTGCTCGCTCGAGGGCCACGAGGCCAAGGGCATGAGCGTCACGCTCCGCGTGCAGTAGGGCTCGCCGGTAGCGTCAGCGGCCGTGCCGGTCTTTCTGGGCTTCCTCGGCGTGCTCGCCTTCAGCTTCACGCTGCCCGCGACGCGCATCGCGGTCGATGAGCTCGACCCGACCTTCGTCGGCATCGGCCGCGAGGCGCTGGCGGCGGCCCCCGCCGGCTTGATCCTGCTGCTCGCACACGCCCGGCTGCCCTCGCGCCGGCAGCTGCTCCGCATCGGCATCGTCGCCTCCGGGGTGGTATTCGGCTGGCCGCTGTTCACCGCCATCGCCCTCCAGGACCTCACGTCCGCTCACAGCGCCGTGATCGTCGGCCTGCTCCCGGCGGCGACGGCGGTGGCCGCCGTGCTGCGCGCCGGCGAGCATCCAACGCGCGGCTTCTGGCTTGCGAGCTTCGCCGGTCTCGTCGCCGTGCTCGCCTTCGCGGCCTCGCAGGGCGCCGGGCTGCTCAGCACCGCCGACGTCCTCGTCCTCGTCGCGGTAGCGCTGGGCGCGGTCGGCTACGCCGAGGGCGGATCGCTCGCGCGCGAGCTCGGTGGCTGGCAGGTCATCTGCTGGGCGGTCGTCCTGTCGCTGCCGATAACGCTGCCCATCGGCCTGGTCGCCGCGCTCGGCTCGGACCTCCACGCGGACGCCGACGCGTGGCTCGGGTTCGCCTATGTCTCCTCCGTGAGCGCGTTGTTCGGCTTCATCCCCTGGTATGCCGGGCTGGCGCGCGGTGGCGTCGCGAAGATCGGCCAGATCCAGCTGATCCAGCCACTCCTCACGCTGGCGTGGTCCGCAGCTTTGCTGGGCGAGCACGTGGGAGTGACGACGCTGGTCGCGTCGATCGCGGTACTCGCGAGCGTCGTCGCCACGCAGCGCACCAGGGTGGCGCATAGCAGTCGGCCGCCCTTGGTAACGTCGCGGACGTGAGCGAAGCCCCCGCTCTCGAACAGCTCTCCAGCGGGAAGGTGCGGGATATCTACGCCGTCGGCGACGACCGGCTGCTGCTCGTCGCCTCCGATCGGATCTCGACATACGACGTCGTGCATCCCACTCCGATCCCCGACAAGGGCAAGGTGCTCACCGGGCTCACGGGCTTCTGGCTCGAGCGCAGCGGCGGCATCTGCCCCAACCATCTGATCTCGCTCACCGACGTTCCCCAGGAGTTCCGCGGACGCGCGATGTTGGTCGAGCGGCTCGAGATGGTGCCGGTGGAATGCGTGGTGCGCGGCTACATCACCGGATCCGGATGGAAGGACTACCAGGCGACGGGCGCCGTCTGCGGGATCGAGCTGCCGGATGGACTGCGCGAGTCCGAGCAGCTCCCCGAGCCGATCTTCACGCCGGCGACGAAGGCCGACGTGGGCGACCACGACGAGAACGTCGACTTCGACCGCGCCGCCGAGATCATCGGCGACCGCGCTCTGCTGGAGGAGCTGCGGCGCCTCTCGATCGCGGTGTACGCGCTCGGCGCGGCCCACGCGAGCGAGCGGGGCATCATCCTCGCGGACACCAAGTTCGAGTTCGGCCGCAGGGCCGACGGCACCATCGTCCTCGGCGACGAGGTGCTGACGCCGGACTCGTCACGCTTCTGGCCCGCCGACGGCTACGAGCCCGGCCACGGCCAGCCGAGCTTCGACAAGCAGTACGTGCGCGACTGGGCCTCCGGCTCCGGCTGGGACAAGACGCCGCCCGCGCCGGCGCTGCCGGACGAGGTGATCGCCCGCACGCGCGAGCTGTACGTCGACGCGTACGAGCGCATCACCGGCGAGCACTTCGACTCATGGCTGGCGCGATCGGCATGAGGGCGCGGGTGTTGATCCGGCCCAAGGCGGGCATCCTTGACCCACAGGGCCAGGCAGTCGAGCGAGCGCTGCCGGCGCTCGGCTTCGACGGTGTGGCCAACGTGCACGTGGGGAGGCTGATCGAGCTGGACGTTGACGACGCAACGCAGGTCCCGCAGATGTGCGAGCGGTTACTGGCGAACCCGCTGATCGAGGACTACGAGGTCATCGAGATGGAGGTCGCATGAAGTTCGGCGTGGTGCGCTTCCCGGGCTCCTGCGACGAGGTAGACGCCCTCATGGCCTGCCGCCGCTTCGCCGATGCCGACCTGCTCTGGCACGGCGACCGCGATCTGAGCGGCGTCGACGCGGTGGTCGTCCCCGGCGGCTTCTCGTACGGCGACTACCTGCGCGTGGGCGCGATCGCCCGGTTCTCGCCGCTGATGGAGTCGGTGATCGAGTTCGCTCGCGACGGCGGCCCGGTCCTCGGGATCTGCAACGGCTTCCAGGTGCTCTGCGAGGCGGGGCTCCTCCCCGGCGCGCTGCTCCCGAACGACTCACTCCGCTTCGTCTGCCGGCAGGTGGAGGTGATCGTCGAGAACCGCGACACGCCGTTCACGCGGGCGTGCGACGAGGGCGAGGCACTCTCGATCCCCGTCAAGCACACCACCGGGCGCTACTACGCGCCGCCCGGCACGCTGCCGGATGAGCAGGTGGTGTTGCGCTACGCGTCGGGGCACAACCCGAACGGCTCGATGGACGACGTGGCCGGCGTTTGCAACGAGTCCGGGAACGTGATGGGACTCATGCCGCATCCCGAGCACGCGGTGGACCCGCTCACCGGGTCCGCCGACGGCGGCAGGCTGTTCGAGTCGCTCGCAATGGTCCCCGCGTGAGCGTGTCGGCCGCTCCTCACCGGGAGCTCGGCCTCACGGACGCGGAATACGACGGGATCTGCGAGCGCCTGGGCCGCGAGCCGAACGCGCTCGAGCTCGCCGTCTTCTCGCTGATGTGGTCGGAGCATTGCGCGTACAAGCATTCGAAGAAGCTCCTGCGGCAGCTCCCGACTGAGGGACCTCACATCCTCATGGGCCCGGGCGAGAACGCCGGCGTGGTCGACGTTGGAGACGGCCTCGCCGCGGCCTTCAAGGTGGAGTCCCACAACCACCCGAGCGCGGTCGAGCCGTTCCAGGGCGCGGCCACGGGCGTCGGCGGCATCCTGCGCGACATCTTCGCCGTGGGGGCGCGGCCGATCGCGCTGCTCGACTCGCTCCGCTTCGGCGAGCTCGACTCGGCTCGCTCGCGCTACCTGTTCGACTGGGCCGTGAAGGGCATCGGGCACTACGGCAACTCGATCGGGGTGCCGACGGTCGGCGGCGAGGTCTACTTCGAGGGCGCCTACGAGCAGAACTGCCTCGTGAACGCGATGTGCGTCGGTCTGGCGCCTCGCGATCGGCTGATCCGCAGCGCGGCCGCCGGGGTCGGCAACCGGCTGGTGCTGCTGGGCGCGCGCACCGGCCGCGACGGGATCGGCGGCGCCTCCGTGCTCGCGAGCGCGGAGCTCTCCGAGGAGGACGAGTCGAAGCGCCCGACGGTCCAGATCGGCGACCCGTTCGAGGAGTCGAAGCTGGTCGAGTGCTGCCTCGAGCTCTTGGAGCGCGACCTGCTCGCCTCGCTGCAGGACCTCGGCGCTGCGGGGCTCTCCTCGAGCTCCTCGGAGATGGCGTCGAAGGGAGGGGTCGGGCTCGACGTCGACGTGTCGCGCGTGCCGCTCCGCGAGGCGGACATGGAGCCGTTCGAGGTCATGATCTCGGAGTCGCAGGAGCGGATGCTGTGCGTGGTCGAGCCCGAGCGGCTGGACGACGTGCTGGCGCTCTGCGAGCGCTGGGAGGTACGGGCGACGGTGATCGGCGACGTCACGGACACGCGGCGCCTTCGCGTGTTCGACGGCGACGACCTCGTGGGCGACATCCCGGTCGAGGCGCTCGTGGACGACGTGCCGCTCTACGACCTGGAGCCGGAGGAGCCGGCCGGTGCGATCTATCCCGACCCGCCCGCACGGCTCGACTCGGACGCTCCGGCCACCGCCTGCCTGCTCGCGCTGCTCGGCTCCCCGAACATCGCCTCGAAGCGCTTCGTCGTCGAGCAATACGACTCGATCGTCGGCTCGCGGACGGTGCGGCGGCCGCAGTCGGCGGACGCCGCCGTGCTGGTGCTCGCCCCGGACGGCGGCAGCGGAGCGCTCGCCGTCTCGATCGACGGCAACGGCCGGCGCGTGGCATGCGACCCCTACACCGGTGCCGCCGAGGCCGTGCTCGAGTGCGCGCGCAACCTCGCGTGCGTGGGCGCCGAGCCGCTCGGGCTCACCAACTGTCTGAACTTCGGCAATCCCGAGAAGGGGCACATCGCTTGGCAGCTCACGCGCGCGGTCGAGGGGCTGCGCGACGCCTGCTTGGCGCTCGGCGTGCCGGTGGTCGGCGGGAACGTCTCGCTCTACAACGAGGGAGCAGAGGGGCCGATCTACCCGACCCCGGTCGTCGGGATGGTGGGTAAGCTGCCCGACCCCGCGCTCGTGCCGCGGACCGGCTTCGCCGAGGAGGGGCACGCGATCGCGCTGATCGGGATGTTCGAGCCGGCCCTCGAGGGCTCGGAGCTCGAGAAGCTGCGGGGACGCGTCGGCCGATCGCTGCCGCCGCTCGACCTGGTCGCCCACTCCGACGCGCTCGTGCGCGTGCGCGGCGCGATCAGGAGCGGTGAGCTCCCGACCACCCACGACGTGTCCGAGGGCGGCCTCGCCTGCGCGCTGGCGGAGTGCTGCATGGCGGGAGGGCTGGGAGCGCGGATCACGATCGACGGAGACGAGGCAACGCTCTTCGGCGAGGGCCCGGGCGGCGTGATCGTGGCCGGCCCGCCCGCGACCGTCGAGGCACTCGAGCGGGCGACGGTCATCGGCGCGGTGAGCGGCGACGCACTCGAGATCGAGGGCGTGCTGACGCTCCCTGTGGTGGAGCTACGGACGGCGTATGAGGACGCTATCCCGGCGGCGGTTGCCGGGTAGCGCGGGACCCACTCTCGCCTCACCGGCTCCGTGGCGGCTCGCGTTTCGCAGGCTGCGGCGCGACCGCGGCGCGCTCGTCTCCGGCCTGCTCTTCCTCCTGATCGCGCTGGCCGTCCTCGCGGCGCCGCTGTACGCGAGCGAGATCGCGCACACGACGCCCAGCGAGAACCACCTGACCGACCAAACGGTTATCGACGGAAAGCCGACCGACGTCGTGTCGCTCGACGCCATCCCGATCGGGCCGACCTGGCACGCGGAGTACTTCCTCGGCGCCGACGCGACCGGCCGCGACCTCATGGTCCGGCTGCTCTACGGGGCGCGGACCTCGCTCGCGATCGGCGCAGCCGCGGTGCTGGTGTCGCTCGGGCTCGGCCTTCCCTTGGCGCTCGCGGCGGGCTACCGCCGCGGCCGAACGGACGCGGTCATCTCGCGGCTGTTCGACCTGCTCTGGTCGTTCCCGGCCCTGCTGCTCGGGGTGCTCATCAGCACGGCGCTCACACTGCACGGCGCACAGGTCGGCCCCTTCGAGATCGGCTCAGGCTCGAGGTTGATCCCGATCTCCGTGATCGGGCTCGTCTACGTGCCCTAATTCGCCCGACCACTGCGTGGCCAGGTGCTCGCCCTGCGAGAACAGCAGTTCGTGGAGGCAGCGCGCGCATCGGGGATGCGGCCCGCGGCGGTGATGGCGTCCGAGCTGGCGCCGCACCTCTGGGGCACGATCCTCGTGCTCTCGACGCTCTTGTTCGTCAACGCCGTTGCGCTCGAGGTGGCGCTTTCCTTCCTCGGTGCCGGAATCGACCCGCCGGAGCCATCACTCGGATCGCTGATCGCGGCCGGGCTGGACGAGACGGTGCTCTCGCCGCACCTGCTGCTCGCCCCGAGCGTGGCCCTCGTACTGATCGTCATGTCGCTGAGCGGGCTGGCCGAGGGCTTGCGGAGAGCGCTCGACCCGCACGGTGCGCTCGGTGTCTCCCTGGTGCGGGCCCGATGATCGGCTTCGCCGCTTCGCCGGCTCGCCTGGGCAGTCGCCACGGCATGGGTCGCGTCGGTGGTCGCCTTCGTGCCGTTCTGGTCGGTCCCGCATGTGGACCCGTCGTACTTCCTCGGCGGCGGCGTCCACGGGAACGACTTTACGCGCGAGCGCGCCGCCGAGCAGTACGGCCTGAATGACCCGCTGCCGACTCAGTACGTCCGCCTTATGAAGGGCATCCTGAGCGGCGACGTCGAGTGCTTCTACGGCTGCGCGAGCCTTCGCGACGCGTTCGTGGAGGCGCTGCCGGTCACGTTCTCGCTCGTCGTGGGCGCCGGCCTGATCGCCGTCGCGCTCGGCGTGTGGCTCGCGCTCATCTGCGTCCGTCACCGGGGCCGCTGGCCCGACCGCGTGATCTCCGCGGCGGCCTCGGCCGCATACTCGCTGCCCTCGATCGTCCTGGCGGCGCTCCTGTGGGCCTTCCTCTCATACCGCTGGGGGCTGTTCCCCCGGGACGGCTACGTGCCGCTGAGGGACAACCCGTTCCAGTGGGCGCGCCACCTCCTGCTTCCGTGGATCGCGTCCGCGCTGCCGTTCGCCGGCGCTTACGTCCTCGTCGTGCGCTCCTCGCTGATGGACACGCTCGGCGAGGACTGGGTTCGCACCGCCCGGGCGAAGGGCCTCTCTGAGCAGCGCGTGCTGCGCCAACACGTCCTGCGCAACGGCCTGATAGCGCCGGTGAACATCTGGGGCCTCGATTTCTCGCACGCCTTCGGCGGCTTCGCGCTGTACGTGGAGGTGATCTTCGGACTCCCGGGCGTGGGCGCGCTCACGGCGGACACCGTGGGGAGCTTCGACCTGCCGCCCATAGTCGCGCTCGCGGTCTACCTCGCCATCGTCGTGGTGCTGACCAGCGCGCTGGTGGACATCGCCATCGCCTGGCTCGACCCGCGGATCCGGAGATCGCGGCCATCGACCTGAGCCGACACCGGCCGCTGTTACCCTCGACTTTCTCAGCCCGATGAACCCAGACCTCGATTTCCGGGACGGGCCTCGCGACGAATGCGGTGTCTTCGGCGTACACGCGCCGGAGCGCGACGTCGCGAGGCTTGCCTACTTCGCGCTCTACGCGCTCCAGCATCGCGGCCAGGAGTCCGCCGGGATCGCGGCAGCGCAGGCCGGCCAGATCATGACCGTGCGCGACCTCGGCCTCGTCTCACAGGTGTTCGACGAGGAGAAGCTGCGGGCGCTGCAGGGCGAGATGGCCATCGGGCACGTGCGCTACTCGACGACGGGGTCGTCGGCGTGGGAGAACGCTCAACCGGTGTGGCGCTCGGACCGCCGCCAGGTCGCGCTCGCTCACAACGGCAACCTCATCAACGCCGTGGAGCTCCACACGGAGCTGCGTGAGCGCGGCGTGCAGTTCCGCGGCACCTCGGACTCCGAGATCATGGCCGCGCTCCTGTCGACCCACGAGGCCGACCGGATCGAGGACGCCGTGGCCGACGTGCTGCCGCGGCTCCAGGGCGCATTCTCGACGGTGGTGATGACGAAGGATGCCATCGTCGCGTTTCGCGACCCGGCCGGGCTGCGGCCGCTCGCGCTCGGCACGATCGGCGAGGACTGGTGCGTGGCCTCGGAGAGCTGCGCCTTCGACATCATCGCCGCCGACCTCGTGCGCGAGGTGAAGCCCGGCGAGATGGTGTCGCTCCGCGCCGGCGGGGTCGAGACGCGCCAGGTCGTCGAGTCGGAGCGGCGTGCGTTCTGCGTCTTCGAGCACATCTACTTCGCCCGCCCGGACTCCATCCTCGAGGGCAACCGCACCCAGGTCTCGCGCCGCAAGATGGGCGAGATCCTGTGGCGCGAGGCGCCCGTCGAGGCCGACGTGGTGATCTCCGTGCCGGACTCGGGAAACCCCGCGGCGGCCGGCTACTCGAAGGCGTCGGGCATCCCGCGCGACGACGGCCTGATCAAGAACCGCTACGTGCAGCGCACGTTCATCCAGCCGGGCCAGGACCTGCGCAAGCACGGCCTGCGGATGAAGTTCAACCCGCTGCGCGAGGTCGTTGAGGGCAAGCGGCTCGTGGTCGTGGACGACTCGATCGTTCGCGGCAACACAACCCGCCAGATCGTGCAGATGCTCCGCGACGCGGGCGCCGCGGAGATCCACATGCGGATCTCGGCGCCGCCGATCCGGCACCCCTGCCACTACGGCATCGACATGTCGACGACGCAGGAGATGGTCGCCCATGACCGGACGGAGGAGGAGGTGGCGGCCGAGCTCGGCTGCGACTCGCTCCGGTACCTCTCGCTCGAGGGCGTCTACGAGGCGATCAGGTCCACGCGCGCCACGCACTGCGACGCCTGCTTCTCGGGCGAGTACCCGCTCGAGCGGACCGAGTCCGCGAACGGCAAGTACGCCCTCGAGGAGCTGCCGGTCGTAAAGAGCTCGGTACCTGCGTAACGAGTTCGTTCGGGGCCGGTCCTACCGCCGGATGCGGCGTTAGTCTCGGCCGTTCCGATGGATCTAAGAGCTGCGCTCGATCAGCACTTCGGCTTCGCCGATTTCCGGCCGGGCCAGCGCGAGGCGTGCGAGGCTGCGCTGGGGGATCGCGACGTGATGGTCGTGATGCCCACCGGGTCGGGAAAGTCGCTCTGCTACCAGCTGCCGGCGCTCCTGCGCGATGACCTGACCGTCGTGGTGTCGCCGCTCGTGGCGCTGATGCAGGACCAGGTGGAGGCGCTGGCGGGACGCGGGCTCGGCGACCGTGTGGCGCTCGTGAACGCGCAGCAGAGCTCGGGCGCGAACGCGGACGCCGTCGAGCGCGCGCTCGAGGGGAAGCTGAAGCTCCTGTACGTGGCGCCCGAGCGCTTCGCTGCGATCGGGTTCCTCGACCGCATGCGCGCGGCCGACGTCGGCCTGTTTGTGGTGGACGAGGCGCACTGCGTGTCCCAGTGGGGCCATGACTTCCGGCCCGACTACTTCCGGCTCGCCGAAGCGGCTCGGATGCTCGGCGCGGCGGCGATCGTGGCGTCCACGGCCACCGCCACCCGGCGGGTGGCGAGCGACGTCGAGCGGCGGCTGGCGCTGCGCGATCCGCTGCGCGTGGCCACCGGCTTCGACCGGCCGAACATCAGCTTCACCGTGGCGCGGCCGGGCGGGCACGAGAAGCGCGCGCTGCTCGCGGAGGCGCTGCGCGCGGAGGACGCGCTGCCGGCGATCGTGTACGCGGGCACGCGGGCGGGCGCCGAGGAGATCGCGGACGAGCTCAGCGCGGCGCTCGGGGAGCAGGCCGTGGCGTACCACGCGGGCCTCGATCGCGACCATCGCGCCGAGGTCCAGCGGCGCTTCCTAGCGGACGACGTCGGCATCATCTGCGCCACGAACGCGTTCGGCATGGGCGTCGACAAGCCGAACGTCCGGACGGTGGTGCATGCGAGCGTCCCGTCGTCGCTCGAGGCGTACTACCAGGAGGCGGGACGCGCGGGGCGCGACGGCGCTCCGGCGCGCGCGCTGCTGCTCGCGGAGAACCGCGACAAGGCGCTCCATGTGCACTTCATCAAGCGCGAGGAGGTCGATCCGGGCCTGCCCGGCTGGCTCGCGGACCGGCTGATCGCGGCGGCCGACGGCGACGACCGCTACTCGCTCGACGCGCTGGAGCTGGCGCGCGACCTGCGCGGCGACGGCGAGCGGCTGCGGGCCCTGATCGGGCATCTCACGCGCGCGGGCGTGATCGCGCCGTCGCCCTCCGCGCCGGACCGGGTGGCGGGACGCGTGGCCGGCCGCTTCGACGGGCGGGCTGCGGCGCTCTGCCGGACGTCGGTCGAGGAGGGCGCCCGCTCGCGCTGGCGTCAGTACCGCGAGATTTGGGCGTACGTCGAGGAGGACACGTGCAGGCGCAGGGCGATCCTGCGTCATTTCGGCGACCGCAGCGAGCCCGAGCTCAGCTTCGAGTGTTGCGACGTCTGCCATCCGGGCCTGGCGCTGAGCGCGCCTCCACCCGACCCGGTCGAGATCGGCAACCTGGACGACGCCATCATCGCCGTGGCGAGCGGCGCGCGGCCGGCCGTCGGGCGCACGACCTGCGCCGAGATCCTGCACGGCTCGCGCAGCAAGAAGATCCAGCGCAACTCGTACGACGGACTGCCCGTCTACGGCGCTTCGTCCCACATGCGCCGTGCGGACATCCTCGCGCGCGTGGACCAGCTCATCGAGGAGGGACGCATCGAGACGACCGACGGCCCGTATCCGGTCCTGCGCGTCGCCGCGTGAGCTTTCGGATCGCAGTCCTGATCTCAGGAGAGGGCTCGAACCTCCAGGCGCTGATCGACGCGTTCGGCGACTCGTCCATCGAGATCGTCGGGGTCGGGTCGAGCCGTGCCGACGCGCGCGGGCTCGAGCGGGCTGAGGCGGCAGGGATCGAGACCGCCGTCTTCTCGCTCGCAGACGAGCCCGACCGGGCGAAGCGCGACAAGGCGCTCGCGGCCTGGCTCGAGGAGCGCAGCGCCGAGCTGATCGTGCTCGCCGGCTTCATGGAGCTGCTCACCCCGGCGTTCATCCGGCGCTTCCCCGGCCGGATCGTGAACGTGCACCCCGCCCTGCTGCCCGCCTTCCCGGGCCTCGGCGCCATCGAGCAGGCAGTCGAGCATGGCGTCAAGGTGGCGGGAGTGACGGTGCACTTCGTGGACGAGGGGGTGGACAGCGGGCCGATCGTCCTGCAGGAAGCGTTCGAGCTTCCCTACCATCGCGACATCGCCACGACCCGCCAGCACTTTCACGAGGTTGAGCACCGACTCCTGCCGGAGGCCGTCCGCCTGATCGCGGCGGGCCGCGTGTCGCTCGCTCCCGACAATCCGCGACTCGTGCGCGTGGAGCCCGATGGCTGACGCCCAGCCGCCCGTCGCCGGCACGGTCGCGCCGGGGGAGGTGCGGATCCGGCGGGCGCTCCTGAGCGTGTCGGACAAGCGCGGGCTCGTGGAGTTCGCGCGCGGGCTCGCGGAGCTGGGCGTCGAGCTCGTGTCGACGGGCGGTACGGCGCGCGAGCTGGCGGCCGAAGGGCTCGAGACGCGATCGGTGGAGGACTACACGGGCTTCCCGGAGATCCTGAACGGACGGGTGAAGACGCTGAATCCGCGGATCTACGCCGGCCTCCTCGCGGTGCGCTCCGACGACGCGCACGTCGAGACGCTCAACGAGCACTCGGTCGCCCCGATCGATCTTGTCTGCGTGAACCTCTACCCGTTCGAGCGGGTCGCGGGGATGCGGGGCGTGGAGGAGAGCGAGGTGATCGAGAACATCGACATCGGCGGTCCCACCCTGATCCGCGCGGCCGCCAAGAACCACGCGTTCTCGGCGGTCGTCGTGACGCCCGAGAGCTACGACGCGCTGCTGGCCGAGCTGGAGGCGTCGGATGGGCGGCTGTCGCTCCGCACGCGCCAGAGCCTCGCGATGGAGGCGTTCGCCTACACGGCTCGCTACGACGCCGCGATCGCGCGCTGGTTCGGCGAGCGCGAGGGCGACTTCCCGGCGCAGTACACGCGCTCCTTCGAGAAGGTGCTCGACCTGACCTACGGCGAGAACCCGCACCAGCGGGCGGCGTACTACGCCGAGACCGGCGCGCGCACGCATCTGCTCTCGATGGTCTCGAAGCTGCACGGCAAGGAGCTGTCCTTCAACAACCTGCTGGACCTCGACTCGGGACGGCGGCTGATCGAGGACTTCGAGCTGCCGGCCGCGGCGATCATCAAGCACAACAACCCCTGCGGGGCGGCCCTCGGCGCGTCCATCGGCGAGGCCTTCGAGAAGGCGCTCGCGACCGATCGGCAGAGCGCGTTCGGGGGCGTGTTCTGCTTCAACCGCGAAGTGGACCGCCCGCTGGCCGAGAAGCTGAACTCCATGTTCGTCGAGGTCGTGTTCGCCCCCGGCTACGACGAGGACGCGCTCGCCGTGCTCCAAGAGAAGCCGAACGTCCGGCTGATGGAGAACCAGGAGCGGCGCACCGTTCCGATCGCGGAGCCGGACATCAAGCGAGTGCGCGGCGGGCTGCTGGTACAGGACCGTGACAGCGGGCTCGAGGACCGCGAGGCCATGGAGGTCGTGACGGCGCGCAAGCCGACCGAGGAGGAGTGGGGCGAGCTGCTGTTCGCGATGCGGGTTTGCAAGCACGTGCGCTCGAACGCGATCGTGCTGTCGCGCGGGCTCGGCACCATGGGGGTCGGAGCGGGCCAGATGAGCCGCGTCGATTCGGTGCGGATCGCGGTCGACAAGGCGCGCTCGGCGGAGCTGCCGGTCGACGGGGCGGTGCTGGCGTCGGACGCCTTCTTCCCGTTCGCCGACGGCCCCCAGCTCGCCATCGACGCCGGCGTGCGCGCGATCATCCAGCCCGGCGGGTCACAGCGCGACGAGGAGGTCATCGACGCCTGCAATGGCGCTGGCGTGGCGATGGTCTTCACCGCCCGCCGCCACTTCCGTCACTGACCTCGCCGCACCCCGGCCACTGATTTAGACATCCGTCGAACTCTCAACTACAGTCTTGTCAGCGCCGTCGGAATGAGAGAGCCACACCACCCATCCTGCGAGGAGCTCGAGCTCCCGGCCGTACTCCACGCACTGAGCGACCCGGCACGGCTCCAGATCGTCCGAAAGCTCGCGGACGGCGACGAGTGCACCTGCGGCACCTTCAACCTGGGCCTCTCGAAGGCAACCCTCTCCCACCACTTCCGTGTACTGCGCGAGAGCGGCGTGGTCCGAACCCGCCCCGAAGGCCGCAGCCGCCTCCTCTCACTACGCGAGGACGACCTGAACGACCGCTTCCCGGGCCTGCTGGACGCGGTCCTCGCGGCGAACCAAGAGAACGGCACGAGGGCGTTTCTGTAGCGTTTTTTGAGTGGGCCGCCCGAGGGTCGAACTCGGATCTCAAGGATTAACGATCCCGCACCGGCTCTCACCGGCCGCGACGCTGGCTCGCGTTGCGGGCTGGACCATCTCTTCGCCCTCGACTCGACGTTAGGGCGGGCAGCGTATGGCCTCTGAGGGCTCTCCCTGACGGGGTTGCCTGCTGATAACCCAATCCCCGGGATTGTCACGCTTCGGTACCCGAGGCTCTAAGGGCGTCCCAGCAAACAGCTGCCGACCAACTAGCGGTTTCCCGACTAGCGCTCCTTTTGTGTTGAAGTCCCGCGCTCTGCCATTGAGCTAACGGCCCTGGGTTCAATTATGCCGGACGAGCGTCCGCGGCGGATGCGAACACGGAGAAGGCGACCATCTGTGGATCCGAGTTCGTGAACTGGATCGCATTACGTCGCTTGCCTCCCTCCGCCCAGTAGAGCATGCATCCGGCGAGGGGCAGGAGCTCGCCACGCCGCGCGGCAGCGCGACCCTCCCTCTGGCTGGCGGCCCCGCCGCTGCCGGCAGCGTGCCGACCACGCCTCCGCCCGCCTGCGCACGTCTTCCGGAGTCAGCGGCCCTCCCGGTCCACGCAGGTTTGCCGACTTCTGCTCGTCGCTGAGTTCGATGTCGCTGGTCCAGGCGTACGCCGACCTCGGCGAGACGCCCAGACGAGCGGCGATGCGCTTTAGGGCATGCCGGCTTGTCGAAGCTCCCTCGCCCTCTGGCGCACCGCCGGCTTGGTCATACGAACGTATGTTCCCAAAGGCGATGTAACGAGTGGCGCACCTAGACTTACAACTGCGGCCCCGTGGTGTAGTGGTTAGCACGCGAGACTTTCACTCTCGTAGCGCGAGTTCGATTCTCGTCGGGGCTACCTACGGCTGGGGTTCGGATTCGAGGTGCGGGTCGTAGCTGCCGCACGACGCCGCGAAGACCAGCAGGGCGGCCAGCAGGCCGGGTAGGTGGCTCGTCGCCAGCATCACGAGGAGGCCTGCCACCCCACCGGCCACCGCGGAGAAGGCCACATAGACCAGCGGCAGGGACAGGATGCGGCCGGTCACCGCGCTGCAGGCCAGCCAGACGACCGGGCCGACCAGCCAGCCCCAGTCCTCGAAGAAGTCGTGGTCGAGCGTCAGGTCGAGGATCGCGAAGGGGATCGCGACCACGATCGCCTGCACGAGCAGCGCCTTCCAGAACAGCCGGGCGTTCAAGGAGCGGATACTAGACTCGCCCCTCTGGGCGGTTAGCTCAGCTGGTAGAGCGCCACGTTTACACCGTGGAGGTCGCCCGTTCGAGCCGGGCACCGCCCATCACTGCGAGTGCGCCTCGCGCCCTGCATAGGCAATGGCTGGAAAGGGAGATGTTCCGCTGAAGCACGCCATAGTTACGGCGCGGAGTTCCCGTTGCGCTGACCCGCGAGCACTGCGGGTCCCGGGTCGTCGGCCTCGGCGCGCAGGCCGACCGCTCGAGCTGATTGTCGCATTCGTGGTGTTTCTCGCGGTGGGCGTACTCGTCCCGTCAACCGCCGCGGCTGCATTCAAGGCCCGCGGCGGCATCCGCGACGCCTATGTACTCGACGCGAAGAGAGGCCAGCGGCTCCAGCTCGTAAACGCTCACGGTCGCGTGGTGAGCAGCGGGCGTGCCGACCGGCTCGGAAGCGAGATATTCCGCAGCGTCGCACCCGGCCGCGGCTACACGGTCCGGCGGATAGCGGGTGGGCGGTCACAGCGGAGCAAGGCCTTCCGTGTGCTGCGCGCGGGGCAGAACCCGAAGCCGTCGTTCTATCGCCGGAAGACCCTGCATCAGGGGCTCAATTACGTGACGATGCGCGACGGGGTGGAGCTGGCGATGACGGTCCGGCTGCCACGCGGCAAGACGCTCGCCGACGGGCCGTTCCCGACCCTGATCGAGTACTCCGGCTATCAGGTGGCGGCTCCGCACGACCTTCTCGACTCGGTCTTGAAGCAACTGACCGGCGGGAGCACCGAGCCGGACCCACTCGCGCCGGCCAAGGGCACGGCTGTCGGCTCTTTGATCGCGCCGATGCTGGACTTCGCCGTCGTGAGCGTGCAGATGCGCGGCTCGGGCTGCTCCGGCGGCGTGTTCGACCTGTTCGACCTACCGACGACCTATGACGGCTACGACGCGGTCGAGACGGTGGCCGCGCAGCCGTGGGTGAAGGGCGGCAGGGTCGGCCTCGCGGGGATCTCGTTCTCCGGCATCAGCCAGCTGTTCGTCGCCGGCACGCGGCCGCCGCACCTCGCGGCGATCGCGCCGATGTCGGTGACCGACGACCTCTACACCGCACCCGGCTACCCCGGTGGCATCCTCAACTCGGGCTTTGGCCGGAGCTGGCTGCGGGACCGGATGGAAGACGCGAGGCCGGCGCCCGCGGGTGGCCAGCCCTACGCGCGCGAGCTCGTGCGGATGGGGGACAAGCATTGCCTGGCCAACCAGCGTTTGAGGCTGCAGACCCAGAACGCGCTGCGGATCCAGCGCAGGGAGCCGTTCCGCACGCCGTCGCTCTCCGGGCCTCGCTCGCCTGGTGCCTGGCTGGCGCGTGCGCGCGTGCCGGTTTTCCTCGTCGGGCAGTTCCACGATGAGCAGGTGGGTGGGCACTTTCCCGAGGCGCTCGGCGCGCTGAACGGCAGGCCGAACGTCTTCATCTCGCTCCAGAACGGGGTACACGCCGACTCACTCGGGCCGAGCACAATCACCCGCTGGGTCGAGTTCCTCAAGCTGTACGTCGGGAACGAGATTCCGCGCATCCCGCCGAGCGTCATCGCGCTGAGCGGCGAGCTGTATCGCTTCCTCGCGGACGCGGGTGCGGCGCCGGTGCAGCAGTCGCGCTTCGCAAGCTTCACCAGCGTCACCGCGGCCAAGGCGGAGTTTCGCGAGGACCCGCACGTGCGACTGCTGATGGACAACGGCGCCGGGCCGCAGGGGTTGGGCTCCATCGGCGCGACATGGGAGCTGAGCTACAGCGCCTGGCCACCGCGCGCGGTGCGCGGCACGCGCTACTTCCTGCGCTCGAACGGCGCGCTCGGCCGCAAGCCTGCAAGGCGACGTGTGGCGAGCTATGTAGCCGACCCGAGCGCGCGTCCAGCGCAGACGCTCCCTGGCAACGGCGAGGCCGATGCCTGGAAGGCCCAACCGCCGTACAACTGGGCGCCGGTCGCCGCCGGCAAGGGGCTCGGCTGGGTGTCACAGCCGCTGGCGCGCGACGTGGTGATCGCCGGGCCCTCTAGCCTCGACCTTCACCTACGGTCCTCGGCGCGCGATACCGACCTGCAGGTGACGCTCAGCGAGGTGCGGCCCGACGGCAACGAGACTTACGTGCAGACCGGCTGGCTACGCGCATCGCACCGCAAGCTCGACGCGCGCCGGTCGACCTCGATCGACCCGGTGCCGACGCACCGGCACCGCGACGCCGCGCCGCTGCCGCGCGGACGCTTCACCCTCGTGCGGGTGCCGATCTGGCCGGTGGCCCACGCCTTCCGCGCCGGCTCTCGGATCCGCGTGACTGTCGAAGCGACGGGTGGCGACCGCCCGCGCTGGCAGTTCGCCACCGTGGACCGTGGTCGCGCGCGCAACACGGTCGCGCTCGGGGGCCGGCTGGCGTCGAAGCTCGTCCTCCCGGTCGTAGCCGGCGCGACTGCCCAGGGGACGCCGCTGCCGCCGCCGACGGCGCTGCGTGGCGAGCCGAGCCGGCGCTACACCATCGCCTCGAACGGCGGCTGAGCGGTCGCCGACTGGTTGCCACAGTAGTGGCTGTGGCCAGTTTCGCCGGGCGCGGCGAGCGTGCAGCCCAGGGAATCGTCGGAGCCAGCCGAGACTCTAAAGCGTGTGGAAGCGCTCAGGAAGCGGCAGCCCGCTGGCGTTATGTATCTGGTCGGGTCCTCGGTGGGGCGCGCGTCGGGGGGTTCTCGGAGATTCAGCGAACAGTGCCGTGCCAGTCGGCGGCGAGGGCGCGTGCGAAGTCCCGGCCGACTTAACAACCGGTGTCGGCGCGCGTGGCGAGCTTCGGCTAGCCCGAGCGGGCCGCCGTCACCCTCGTCGACTCTCGCGCACCTCAAAGGACCCGGCCGAGCAGCGTGCGGCTGATGAGCAGCCAGGAGAGCCCGAACGAGCCGGCAACCCCAAGGCACGCCACAACGAGGGCCTTGATCTCAGCGGAAAGTCCTATCGGTCGCATCGCGATCATCAGCGCGATTAGGACAAGCCCTTGGAGGAGGAACGCACCGTAGGCGCTGCGCCCCAGTCCGCGACCGAATGCGCCTGGCGGGCGGTTCAGGCGTTGTTGCGCTAGCGCGATCAGCCACACGGACGCGCCGACCGCGAGCGGACCCTCGATCGCGGCGAGTGCGAGCGGTGCCCAGTGCAGCCGGAGGTCGAAGAGGACATCCCCGTCGACGCCGCTGGCGGCCATCGTTGCGCCCAGCACGGCGAACGCGGCGATGCCGCCCAAGGCGGCGAAGCCGCAGCCGCGACGGATCCGATCCGGCACTGTGTCAAGCCAGCCGCGGCCGGCAGCCACGATGCCGAGTCCGAACATCGCCACGAGCTGCGGCCACTGCCACAGGTGGGATTGCCCGATCTGACCACTGCCGGCCGGAAAGACCATCCGCACCAGAATGGTGGCCACCGAGATTGCGCACGCGAGGGTTGCGAGCGTCCGACCGGACACGGGCGCGCTGCGAGCCCGAGTGACGCTGAGACGCTCTCCGTGCCTTTGGCGCCAATGTTGCCGGGCAGCGTAGGCGAGCGAGTAGACGAGTAGCACCTCGACGAACCACATCGGGCCGGTGTCGAGAACGGGATCGGCGTGCCTGATCGGCCACCAGAGCGAATGTGTCTCTCCCGCCGCCAGGTGAGCCGCCCAGATCGCTGCAGGCCAGAGGACCAGCGTCCACACGACCAGCGGCACTCCGAGCCGGATGATGCGATCGCGCGCGAACGTTCGTGCGCCCTTGCGTGTCACGGAACCGGGTGTGAGCAGCCCGGAGATAAGAAAGAACAGACCCATCGCAAACAGGGCGGCCGGAAGGACCACCGCTGACAGCGCTACGTTGGTGACCCCCGCGAGCTCGACCTCTTGTACGTCTTGGTAAGGCCACGCGCTCTCCAGGTCCCCATACGCCAGGGCGCCGTGGCCGGCGATGATCACCGCGACTAGTAGCAGCTTCAGTTTGTCGAGATATGCCACCCGACCGCGCGTCGGTGCTCCCACGCGACCGGGGCGCGGTCCGTGTGGCCGGCGCGGGCGCGGTAGCTCTAGAAGGGTCTGCAGCACTTCTCCGACTCGCGTTCGACTCTGAGCGTCGCACCTGCCTGGGGGCACGACAACCGTAGGAAACCGAGACCTGCTTGAGCGAACTACCCAAGTGACAATCGCTGACCGAACCTCGCGCGCGACCGGCTCCCAGGAGTCGTGGCCGGCGGACGGGTCAGGACGCCGCATGAAGGTGCGATCTGTGCGCACTCGATCTCGAGCTTGTTCGGCTGGGCCCCTCGATGGGTCGCCGAGCTGCCCGCGGGTCGCTATGACGATGCTGACCGCCAGCACGGCCACCGCGACGAAGGTGAGCGCCAGCGGTAGCGCCGTAGATGGCGCGAAGCCGGTGGCGGCGCTGACGGAGCCAGTGCGCCGGCATGGCGAGCAGGACGCTGCCCTGAGTGTGATTGAAGAGCCAGGCGAAGTGACGGACAACCCGATCGTGAAGCACACGGTGAAGGCGATGAACATCAGCGCGGTGTTGATGAAGCCTGAATCGGAGTTGACGTAGTCCGGTACGACGGCGAAGAGCGGCAGATGCCAGACGCCTCAGATCACGCCGAGGAGGATGCTCGCTTTCATGGGTCCTGAGCGCTCCTGCATCCGAGGCAGCGCGAAGCCGCGCCAGCCCGGTTCCTTGCCCACCGCCGAGGAGCGTCAAGATGAGCAACGAGCTGACGTACATCGCGGCCACCACGGACGCGGGGTGATCGACGCTCTGCGGAGGGTCGCCCACTATGGCATGGCCGGCGACAGCCACGGCGGGAAGCCCGCAAGCAGAGCGCAGCAGGATGTGCTGACATGCGCTCGCCGAGCGGCCTGGGCGACAGGCGGCAGCACGGCGCAGCAGCTGCTCGCGCCTTACAAGCAGGAGGTCGCCCGTTCGGGCCGGGCACCGCCATTCTCAGGAGTGCGCTTCCGAAGCGGAATCTCTGCCATCGCGCTGGCGGACGGACGCCTCCCGGATGGTGCTGTGGAAGCGTCGTGGAAGCGCCGACCGGTTGCGCCGGCTCAAAACGCAACTCGACGAGGGAGTGCTCCGTCGCATGGAAAGCGCATGCGGAGCGCCTCGCCGCGTTGCCCCACTCCGGCACGCGCGATGATGTGCTCGGCCCATGGTGGGCGTGGACACCGCAGGAGCGGACAAGCCGTCAGGCGCGCGGCGGGTGATGCACATTCTCGGCGCTGTACTTGTGGCTGTCGTCTTGGCCTGCGCTGCTGATCGGTGCACTGGTGGGGTCGCTGGGCGTGGCGGCGATGTTCATCGGGCTTGTGCTCGGCGCTGTCGGGTCCAAGATCGGTGGCGCTCGCCGGATGTTGTATGTCGCCCTGGTGATCGGAGTGGCGGCAGGACTCGGAGCGTTCACCGCCTATGACTGGTGGTGGGCGGCTCTGCTGGCGGCCGCTGGGGCCATCGCTGGCGCCGGGATCCGGTTCGGGTGGTTCCCTGCCCTGCTGATGGTTCCGTATGCCGCGACGTTCGTTACGCCGGTGTCGACGTGAAGGACGCAGCGATCTACGGCGTGATCGTCGCGATAGCGACCGGCTCTGGCATCGTCCTCGCGCGCCGTAGGTCGTCGAGGGAGACCGACTGCCGCTGCCGGTCGCCGCCGGGGTGGCGATCGTGTTCGGCGTCGTCCTCGGTGCCAGCGCGGCGAGAGGCGTCGGCGGACATGGAAACTGATAGTGCGGGCATCTGGAAGCGCTCGGGAAGCGGCGAACCGCAGTCTGGGTGATTCGCGTGCTCGTACCTTGCGCGCCGTGCCGCGGCGCGCCATCGTCACCACATGCGATCCGACCACGATCGGATGGTCAGGCTTGACGGCGGCGAGTTCCTGATGGGCAACGGCGCGCCTGCGCCGTACCCCGCCGACGGCGAGGGACCCGTGCGGCGCGTGCGCCTCGACCCGTTCTGGATCGACGCCTGCGCCGTCGCCAACGCCGACTTCGCGGCGTTCGTCGCGGACACCGAACACGTGACGGAGGCGGAGCGCTTCGGCTGGTCCTTCGTCTTCGCGGGCCTTCTCCCGGACGACTTCCCGCCCACCCGCGCCGTCGCTTCGGCGCCCTGGTGGCGGCAGGTCGAACACGCGGACTGGCGCCGGCCGGAGGGTCCCGGGTCGGATATCGACGATCGCATGGACCACCCGGTGGTGCATGTCAGCTGGAACGACGCCCAGGCCTACTGCGCGTGGGCCGGCAAGCGCCTTCCGACGGAGGCGGAGTGGGAATACGCCGCCCGGGGCGGGCTCGAGGGCAGGGTCTTTCCCTGGGGCGACGAGCGCGAGCCGGACGGCGAGCACCGGATGAACGTCTGGCAGGGCCGCTTCCCCGAGGAGAACACATGCGCCGACGGCTTCGAGGGAACCTGTCCCGTGGACGCATTCGCTCCGAACGGCTACGGGCTCCACAACCTCACCGGCAACGTGTGGGAGTGGTGCGCGGACTGGTTCTCCCCCGACTTCCACGCGCGCGACCGGCGAACCAATCCGCAGGGCCCACGACGCGGAACCAACCGCTCGACCCGCGGGGGCTCCTACCTTTGCCACCACTCCTACTGCGAGCGCTACCGCAACGCCGCGCGCAACTCGCTCACGCCCGACTCCACCACGGGCAACACGGGCTTTCGATGCGTGCGCGACGCTTGAGCTGCTAGCGGCGTAACGCGGTTCATCCGTCCTACTGCCGCGCCATCGCGATGCACGCGCGCTCGTCTGGGCCGATCAGTTGGTCCTCACCGGCCACGTCAGCGGACCGCCTCACGATGCTCGCCGACACGATGATGCCTGAGGCCTTCGAGCGCGGCGGCCGCTACGTCGGACTGGCTACGACGCCGGCTTCGGCCTGGCGTGGGATCACCCAGGTCGGGTGATGCCGCACCGCCACGGTGCCGCCTACAGTCGCGGCATAGAGACCAGCGCGTCGTTTGGCACCCCGCGTAGCGCGTAGAGGAGCTGAGAGTGACCGATCAGATTTCACGGGACGTCCTGCCGATCCCGGACAGGCCGTTCGAAGGAACGCTCCCATACGACGCCAAGGACCCAGACGCGTCGTTCCCGGCGATCGAGCCGCTGCAGCCACCGGCGGGCGCGCCAAACGTGCTTGTCATCTTGCTCGACGACGTCGGCTTCGCCGCGTCTAGCGCGTTCGGCGGGCCTTGCGCGACGCCCACGGCGGAGCGGCTGGCAGAGAACGGCCTGAAGTACAACCGCTTCCACACGACTGCGCTGTGCGCCCCGACGCGGGCTGCCTTGCTGACGGGGCGCAACCACCACTCGGTGGGAATGGGGGTCATCACGGAGCTGGCCACCTCGGCGCCCGGGTATAGCTCGGTGCGCCCGAATACTTGCGCGCCGCTGGCGCAAACGCTGCTGCTGAACGGCTATTCAACGGCCCAGTTCGGTAAGTGCCACGAGGTGCCGGTCTGGCAGACGAGCCCGATGGGCCCGTTCGATGCCTGGCCGACCGGTGGCGGCGGCTTCGAGTACTTCTACGGCTTCATCGGCGGAGAGACGAACCAGTACTACCCAGCCGTCTACGAGGGCACGACGCCGGTCGAGCCCGAGGCGACGCCGGAGGAGGGCTACCACTTCAGCGAGGACATGACCGACAAGGCGATCAAGTGGACGCGCCAGCAGAAGTCGCTCATGCCCGACAAGCCGTTCTTCACGTACTTCGCACCGGGGGCGACGCACGCCCCGCACCACGTTCCGACAGAGTGGTCGGACAAGTACAAGGGGCGCTTCGACCAGGGCTGGGACGCGCTGCGCGAGGAGACCCTGGCTCGGCAGAAGGAGCTCGGAGTCGTGCCTGCGGATACGGAGCTGACGGCGCGGCACGAGGAGATTCCCGCCTGGGACGACATGCCCGATGGGCTGAAGCCGATTCTCGCCCGCCAGATGGAGGTCTACGCCGGCTTCCTCGAGCACACCGACCACCACATCGGACGGCTCGTCGACGCGCTCGACGACCTCGGTGTGCTCGAGGACACGCTCGTCTACTACATCATCGGCGACAACGGGGCGAGCGCCGAAGGCGGGATCAACGGCACCTTCAACGAGACGTTCCTCTTCAACGGCGCCGCCGCGCTCGAGACGCCCGAGTTCCTGGCCGCGCATATCGACGACTTCGGCACACCGAAGGCCTACAATCACTTCGCGGTCGGCTGGGCGCACGCGATGGACACGCCCTACCAGTGGACGAAGCAGGTCGCCTCGCACTGGGGCGGAACGCGCAACGGTACGATCGTCCACTGGCCGCGCGGGATCGACGCGCGGGGCGAGGTTCGCTCGCAGTTCCACCACGTCATCGACGTCGCCCCCACTGTGCTCGAAGCCGCCGGGCTCCCCCAGCCGACGACCGTTGATGGGGTCGCCCAGCAGCCGATCGAGGGCGTCAGCATGGCGTACTCGTTCGACGGTACGACCGAGGCTGACCGCCGCGAGACGCAGTACTTCGAGATGTTCTGCAACCGCGGCATCTACCACCATGGCTGGACCGCGGTCACCAACCACAGCGTGCCGTGGGTGATGGGAGCTCTGCCGCCGTTCGCGGACGACGTCTGGGAGCTCTACGACACGAATACGGACTGGAGCCAGGCGCACGATCTCGCCGCCGAGATGCCGGAGAAGCTC
>JBKPSR010000058.1:0-30231 GCA_046735115.1 Actinomycetota bacterium | reverse complement strand
TTCGCTACCGACGGCGAGTACACGAACTTCGCCGCGGTGGCGCTCGGGCAGTTCCAGACGGCGGAGGACCACCTGCGCGCGCTGCGCGACGTGTCGGACATCCTGAACAACCGCTCCGGCGTCGTCGTGCACGAGTCGGTGTCCGACGGCTCGATCTGGTTCGGGCACGACTCCAAGACGAACGGGACGAACGACTTCAACACGGACGAGACGGTCAAGTTCCCGAGCGCCGTGGCGCTGATCTGGCGCTGGACCGGCGACAACGCGTTCCGCGACGAGATGTACGACTTCGCGAAGCGCAACCTGCACTACGTGCAGTCCAAGCTGGACGCCGACGGCGACCTCTGGCCCGAGGGTTCGGGCAACGTGGAGCGGACCGGGATGGGCCCGGAGAAGCTCGACAACGCCGTCTACTACATCCGGGGGCTGTTCGACCTCGCCGACATGGCCAGGTCCAAGCGCGACGCCGCGACGTTCTCCTGGGCGACGGGCCTCGGGCATAAGCTGCTCGACGCGTTCGAGAGCACCTGGTGGGAGACCACGGATCAGCAGTACGCGGACTCGCTCATCGACCCGGGCAACGTCCAGAGCTTCCAGAAGCACTGGATCGGCCAGACGCCGATGGACGCCGAGCTGGTCAACACGGGCGACAAGACGCAGCCCGGGATCGCCACGTACGAGCACGGCTCGACCGCCGCAGCCCGGCGGGAGAACTCGACGTACAGCGGTGATCGGCCCGGGAGCCGCGGGCTGTTCCACACTGGCCGCGGCGGCGGGGCCGACGGTCAGGGCGACCTGTCAATCTTCTCGCTGGGCACGGCCGTCCAGGCGGTGGCCGAGGGGAACTACGGCCGCCTCGGCACCGGCACCGGCCCTGACGATGCGACGGGCCAGCGCCGGTACACGGACGCCAACGCGGAGACGATGTTCTCCGAGCCGGCGACCGGCGGCACTCCGGATGAGCAGCCCGGCGCCATGCCGGAAATCTTCCCCTCGCCGGGCTTCTCGCTGGGCGGGAACATCAGCCGCTGCTGGACCTGCCGGTCGATGTTCATGCAGGCCTGGGGCAGCTACGGCACCGCCTGGCCGGTGGTCCACCAGCAGCTTGGGCTGCGGCCCGACCTGGGCGACGGCGCCGTCGCCGTCGTGCCGCAGGTCCCGGCCGATCAGCCGAGCGTGCAGGGCACGCACATCCGGCTCGGCGGCCACGGGTCGATCGACATCCGGGGCGCGCAGAGCGGCGGGACGTACACCACGGAGGTCGGCGCGGCGAACACGCCGGGGAGTGTGCTGACGATCGGAGCGACGCTGCCGCGCGGGACGCAGCCGCACCACGTGGTGCTCGACGGCACCGAGGTGAGCAACTATGCCACCACGCTGACCAACCGCGGGCTCGAGGTGACGGTCGGGACGCGGCCCGGCGCGCATCACGTGCTCGTCATCTCGTAGGCCGCGACCCAGCGGAGGCCCGATCCGGCGTGCCTCCGAACCGAGCGAGGCCCCGTCGGCGGGCCTCTACGATCCAGATGAGCGCCCATGAGCGTCGCCGTTGATCTGTTCAGCCCGCCGCGGATGGTCGCGAGCGGCGGCGGGCGCGATCTCCAAGTGGGAGTAGAAAACCGCCCGGAGGTTGGGCTGGATCGCGCGACTCGCTCGCGCTAGGGCAGCCCCCGGCAAGGGTCCGTTATGTGCGCTTAGCGGCGGATTCGGATGAGCGCTAGCCCCTGGCTGTAGGCCGCGCCGACCAAAGCTCTGCGATGGCTTCGTCTTCCGCTACGGCTCCGACGGCTGTACTCGAGGCCGGCCGCTGCGCCTCAGGGCCCTCGCCCCCGGCCCGCCCGTGCTCCAAGGACCTCACCCCAGGCTCCCCTCCCGTTCGGGTCTACCCGGAACTCATGGCCAGCGCCGAGCTGAGCCGCCGCGTCGGGCGGGCGGTCGCATATTGGTGCGGCTGCTGATCGCGCAGTGAGCGCTTGGCTTGGTGAGTACCGCCAGTGGTAAACCCGGGACCGTAGGCTCGGCCGATGCCCACCGAAGAAGAACACTCCAAGATCGGCTACGACGTAATGGCCCTGTGGGACCAAATGGACCTGAAGTACAGCGACGCCGCCGAGGTGGCGGTGGTCGGCGTGAGGGACGGTGACCGAGAAGTCGTGAGCTTCCACTGCCACGACTACCACGTGATCCCGGGCCTGACCGCGGGAAGCCTGCTCGAACATGGCCTGACAAAGCTGCCCTGAGCAACGTGAGGGCCGGAAAACCCGACGCCGATCCGACGTTTTGCTTGCCTGATCCCGCTCGTGGCCTCGAATCGACCCAGTCGCCCCGACTAACGGTGGTCCGCGGCGAGCAGGCTGGCCGCGGCGCAACCGACGCCGGCCGACGTGCTCCTCCTTCGCGCTGCAAGCGACAGTGCGCGGTGCGCCGTGGAGCCGATACTCGCCCGCACGACCCGCTCCTTCTCGCGCGACGAAGTGAGCAACTCAGTCCGGCGGGATGTTCTGGTTGAGCCGGAAAAAGTTGTTCGGGTCGTACTTGCGCTTGAGCGCCTTCAGGCGGGCGTACTTGGCCGCCCCGTAGGCCTCGCGGATCCGATCCTCGCCTTCCTCCATTAGGAAGTTGACGTAGACGTGCTGGTGATTCGGCTGCAACGCGGTCCAGAGTCCGCGCGCCCACTCCCGCTCCTCGAGAAATCCTTCACCCGTCGCCGTTATCCCGATCACGTTCACGGTATGGCCCGCGTCGCGGCCTCCGAATGCGGTCTCGTCCTCCGGCACCCGAGCCACCGCGCCGCCGAGGTGATAGATCGAGAAGACCGTCAGGGGCGAGGAGATCCCGAGCCCATGCTCGACCAGGACCTCGATCACCTCATCGGTCAGCTCCGCCAGGTTGCAGGAGCGGATGTAGTACCACCAGTTATGGGGGAAGCTCGGATCGAGCGCGGCCTGGTGGTTGGTGAAGGGCGTCGGGGCGCACCGGTCGAGCAGCGGTGAGCCGAACTGCCGGAGCGGCTCCAGGACCCTCTCGCCCTCCTCGACCGGCCCCGCATAGCAGGTGCCGACCATGACGACATGCCTGCCGTGGAGCTCCTCGGGCATCGCCGGCACGGCCGGTATACGGCGATGCGTCACGATCGTCGTAAGCTCGTCCGTGACGTCCTTAATCCACTCCCGGTAAAAGCGCACAACCTTCGGGGAGTCCTCCATCGCCCACATGACCGGTCCGGCGAATACCGTCGGGCCGACGGGGTTGAGCCGGAACTCGAACTCCGTAACGATCCCGAAGTTCCCGCCCCCGCCGCGCACCCCCCAAAAGAGATCCGTGTTCTCCTCCTCGCTCGCCGTGACGAATTCGCCCTCGGCGGTGACCAGGTCGACGCTGAGCAGTTGATCGATGGTCAGGCCGTACTTGCGCTCGAGCCAGCCGATTCCGCCGCCGAGCGTCAGCCCCGCGAGCCCGGTATGGGTCACGATGCCCGCGGGGACGGCGAGGCCGAACGCCTGCGCCTCCCGGTCCAGGTCGCCCAGCAGCACCCCGGCCTGGGCCCGCGCGGTGCGCGCCCCCGGGTCCACGCGAATCCCCCTCATCTGCCCTAGGTCGATGACCATCCCGCGGTCGCACACGCCGAGCCCCGGGTAGCTGTGGCGGCCGCTTCGCACCGCGACTAGCTGCTCGTTATCTCGGGCGAGGCGAACCGCGGAGATCACGTCGGCGACGCCGGCGCACTGGGCGATCACGGCCGGGCGGCGGTCGATCGAGCCGTTCCAGATCCGCCGCTGCTCGTCGTATGTCGTATCGTCGGGGCGAATCAGCGACCCGCCGAACGATGTCGCGAGGTCATCAATCGCGCGGCTGTCGAGCTCTACGCCACTTGCGCGCGCGCTCACATGGACCCCCAGCTGTTCGAAGGGCCTCAGTCTTTCACCAACACATGCGCGTGCCCACCCTCCCGCCTCCAGTCCCGGGAGTTTCCTGGCACCGCCGTAGTACCGACTGCATCGTCCTATGCGTCCCGGGACTTCGCCGGCGCCGACGCCCGCGACGTCGGAGACGCGGAGGTACGCCTTAACGGGGTCGCTTGCCGGCTGGGGGCCGAAACGTCGCTGGTTTCAAATCCAGTCGCCCCGACTAACACGAGGTGCCTCCGCTACGGCCGGCCGGCCGCGACGGACTCGTCGGTGGAGAAGTCGAACTCGTCAAGTTGCTCGTAGACCGCTCGCAGGACGGTCGACTCGATTACTTCGTCGATCCGGTCGTGGCGGAGCGACTCCTGGGCCGCCAGCCGAGCCATCGCCTCGCTCAGCTGGTCGCGGCCCGCTAGGTCGACGAAGCCAACCGTGAGGAGTTCGCGCTCGTCATCGAGGCTTCGACCCGTGATCGGGCCGCGGCCGCCGAACCCAAACCCCCTGTCCGGATACCAGGCCTCGAGGAAGTCCTCGTAGGTCTTGCCCTCTCGAAGCCGACGGACGAATACCGCGACGAACATCGCACCTCCTCAGGCCTGGGCGGCCCAGGATCGCAGAGCGCGCGCTCGCGGGGGGTTTTGGAGCTGATAGCAGGGTGTCGTACGCGTCAGCGCGCGGGCTTCACACGGAAGCCGTTCTCAGAGCCGCTGCCCCGCAAGAACGTGCCCGTCGTCACCTGCAGCCGCCACGGCCGCGGCAGCATGCCGGTGTAGTCGTTGTCAAGGAACGATGTGAACTGAGTCGACGCCTGCGCACAGGAGACGTTGCCGAAGGCAGTGATCAGGTACGGACCGCGCGGCAGACGCAGTTTGCCGATGCGGTCGTTATGCGCCACGCGGAAGGTGCCGGGGCACTTGCCACCCGTGCTCGGGTGTCTGCCACCGCCGCCGTTGGGCGGCACCGGGCCGCTCCACGGCTTGATGCGGAAGCCGACATAGCGGCTGCCGCGCATGAAGGTGCCTGTGCTCGGATCGACGAACCACGGCCGCGGCAGGATGCCGTCGAAGTCCTGCAAGAATCGCGCGAAGGCCCTCGACGCCTGAGCGCAGCTGATGCGGCCGAGCGACAGCAGCGTGATGCGGTAGCGGCCCTTGCGGATCGCGAAGCTGCCGATGTGTTCGTTGTGCAGAACGGTGAAGTACGACGGGCAAACGCGATTGGAGGGCGGCGTCGGCGGCGCCGGCCCGGCGGCGGTCACGCGGAAGCCCTGGCCGCTGCGCGTGAAGGTCGCCGTGCCGGGATCGACGCGCCAGCCGCCGGCCAGACGGCCGTCGAAGTCCTCCAGGAACTCGCGGAAGAGCTCGGAGGCATCTGGGCAGCTGAGTGTGCTCGGGTTCAGCACGGTGATCACGTACGGGCCGGCGGGCAGATATAGCGCGCCGACGCTGTCGTTGTGCAGCACCTCGAAGGTGCCGGGGCAGCTCGCTGCGCCCGTTGTCTGGGCCGAAGCTGTCGAGGCGGACGCGCAGGCCCACGCCGTGACGACGAACGCGAGCGCGGCGAGCTTGCGAGTCCTGGAGCGCAGCATCGCGGCACGGTAGCGCACACGGTCAACTTTCGGCGGCGCCGCGGGCGTTCAGCGCGGGGCCTTACCGCTTCCGGCCCGCTGTCCGGGGCGGTGAGCCGAGGAGCTGCGTCATTTGATCGGACCCGGCTCGACGCGGTCGGATAGGACCAAGACGCCGACGACGTCGGCGAGTGGACGGCGGACCTGTTCCGATCGGTCGTCGACGCCGCACGGGGATGCCGACCGATGAGATCGTTGGTGCGGCGCGGTCTCAACTTACGACGACGGAAGCTAAGAGAAGGACCGGACCATGAAACTGACCACCATCACGCACGTCTCTCTCGACGGGGTGATGCAGGGACTCGGCGGCGCGGACGAGGACCGCAGCGGCGGTTTCGAGCGCGGCGGCTGGGCGTTGCCGCTCTTCGACAACGAGGCCGAGGTGTTCTTGGTCGGGGTTTTCGGGCGCGCCGACGCGTTCCTGTTCGGCCGGAAGACCTACGACATCTTCGCCGGCTACTGGGGAGTGATGGATCCCAGCGAGAACGCCATCGCCGAGCATCTGAACACGAAGCCCAAGTACGTGGCGTCGAGCACGCTCACCGACCCCGAGTGGGACGGCACGACGGTGCTGTCCGATGACGTCGCGGCCGCGGTCGGCGAGCTGAAGGCCAAGCCGGGGGGCGAGCTGCAGGTGCACGGCAGCGGCGCCCTGATCCGGTGGCTGCTCGAAAACGACCTAGTCGACGAGATCAACCTGTTCACGTATCCGGTGGTCGTCGGCCAGGGCACGCGGCTGTTCCCCGACACCGGCCGGGACAGAGCATTGGAGCTGGTCGACTCGCAGTCCACTCCGAAGGGGATAACGATCCAGGTCTACCGGCCGGCCGGGCGCCCGGAGTACGCCACGTGACGGCTGACCTGGACCATCTGGGCTATGACGACGATCGCCCCTGAGATCGCCGGCGATCCCAGCCAGCGCGACGCTCCGGGTCTGACGCCCATCGCAGCAACGTGCGTACGCGCAGAGCGATGCGAGCGGGTGAATTCGCGCTCGCTGCTCGTCCAGCGGTCCAACTTGGGGCGCGCGCCGGAGTCAGGCCGTGACGAGAGCCTGGAACGCGGGCTCCTCGCGAATCGGGTCGAAGTCGGAATCGCCTATGGCAAACGAGCGGTGACGCTCCGACTTGTCGATCGCGAGCGCCAGGTGCTCGATCGCGTCGGCCGTTCGGCCGGCGAGGCTCTCGCAGCAAGCCAGGTTGTAGAGCAGCCCCGCATACTCGGGATGCGCCTGCACCGCTTCGCGCCCCCCGTCGGCCGCCTCCGCGTAGCGGCCTTCGAGGTAGAGGCGGTTGAACGGGGCCCAGATCTCGAAGCCTTCGGGCTCATACGCCTGCCCCGGGGTGGCCCCGACCGCGAGGATCGTCGTCCCGGGCTCATCTGCGAAGGCGGTGCGCTTCACCCCGGGGCGGGCGAAGACGAACGTGCCCAGCGGGGCGTCCACGCGCTCGCCGTCGAGCTCGAAGGTCGCGCGGCCGCTCTGTACGAAATAGAGCTCTTCGTCCCACCCGGCCTCGTCGTGCTCGTCGATTATCCGGTCTCCCGCCTCGTGGCCGGTCCATGTGTTGACGCCGAAGGACGTGATGCCGAGCTTGTGACGGATCGGGCGGAAGGGAGCGCGACCGTCGCTCAGCTCGTCGATCTCCTCAAGGTGGGCAACGGCGTAATCGGCCATCGCACGTAGTGTTGCGCCTCTGAATTGGGACGGCGCGGCGGTGCCGAGTGACCGGCGCCAGGGAACGAGCGGGCTGAGCACCCGCCGCCGCTTGTTCGCGCAAATCGCGCGCTTTGAAGCCTCGAGGTCGCCGCGCGGACATGGCGCCGCCTTTACCGGGCCTGTCAGTGTGGGCGCCCAGAGGTAGTCCACCGCGGCCCCGGGTCCACGGAGAAGACGTCCGTCGCGGCTGGGGGAGCGACGCATTCGAGCGCGGCCGGCGCCCGCCAACCGGACTGCGGACCGCCGAGCCCGCTCACAGCCTCCGGGCGGGGTCGAAGGGCGTGAGCTCGGGTGCGGCGCGCCCCTCGAGTACGAGCGGGGCTAGCAGGTTGGCCGTCGCCGGAGCGAGCGTGACGCCGAGCATTCCGTGTCCGGTGGCGAGGTAGATGTCGTCGAGTCCGGGGAGCGCTCCAATCAGCGGCAGTCCGTCCGGGGTCGCCGGTCGCAGTCCGGCCCACGCCTCGACGGGGCCGTCCGGGTCGGGCTGCCAGCCTGCGAGGTACGGGCGCGCGGCGGCGAGCAGCCGCTCCCCCACGGCCGGTGAGACGTCGTCGTTGCTCGCGCCGAGCTCGAACACGCCTGCGACACGCACGCCGTCGTCGAACGGGCTTAGGCCGAGCTTGGCCTCGGCCAGGTAGAGCGCATGGCGCGGCGGCGTGCCTCGGCCGGCGACCGTAACGCTGTAGCCACGTGCGCCCATGAGCGGTACCCGTACGCCAAGCCGGCGCAGCAGCGGGGCGGTGGGCAGGCCCGCCGCGACCACGAGCCGCTGCGCCGCCACCGGACCGGAAGTGGTCTCGAGAACCCAGCCGCCGTCGCTTCGCGCGAGCGTGCGCAGCTCGCAGCCTTCGTGGATCTCGGCTCCGTCGGCCCGCAGCCGTTCAGCCAGGCCGGCGGTCAGCTGCTCCGGGCGCACGAAGCGGTCGACGCGCGCATGCAGGCCGGCCCCGACCCGGGCCCGGTCGAGCGCGGGCTCGAGCGCGGCCAGCGCCGCAGCGTCGAGCTCGTCGATCGACCCTCCCTCGTAGCCCAGCTCACGCAGCCGCTGAAAGGTCCTTCGATAGAGGTCGAGCCCGCCCGGCCTGCGCGCCGCGACGACCAAGCCGGCGGTGTGCATCTCGAATGCCACGCCGGCGTCGCGATAGGCGTCGAACAGCTCCAGCGTGCGGCGGTTGAGGGCGAGCAGCGCCCGGATACCGGTGTCGAAGCGGGTGCTGGTGCAGTTGCGCCGGAAGCTCCAGAGCCAGCGAACGAACGCCGGGTCGAGGCTGGGTCGTAGCACGAACGCCTCGCCGCCGGTGAGAAGCTGGCGCACGCCCTCGCGCACCATGCCCGGGGCCGGCAGCGGATACGTCAGGCTCGGCGTGACCCACCCGGTGTTGCCACGAGACACGCCTCCGCCGACGCCCGCCCGCTCGAGTACCACAACGTCGGCGCCCCGGCGCCGGAGCTCCCATGCGCAGGCGAGGCCGACGACCCCGGCGCCGACGACGGCGACTCGCGGGGCGCTCACGGCCCCGCGTTCAGTCCTTCCAGTTCACGAACCGCTTCGCCTGGTCCCCGACGTTCTCCCCGAGGATCGGATGTTGCGCCATGTCCGGGGAGTAGCGGCTCGCCGGAACGGTCCGGCCCAGGCGCTCGGCCATCGAGCGGACATAATGGGGAGCGCCGCCGCAGCAGATGCCGATGTACCTGACGCCCAGATCGCGCGCCGAGGCGGCGAAGTCGGCCATCTCGAAGCGGTCGCAGAGGAACGGTTCGAGCGCGAGCGGGAACCCGCGCGTCCCCTCGGCGTCTTTCAGCGCCTCAAAGTGCGGCTGCGCCGGCGTCGTCCGGTAGGGGACCGGTTGGGCAGCGACGTGGCAGTCGACCGCGGCCCTGATCCGCTCCAGTATCGGCAGCATTGTCCGCGGACCGCGCGAGCAGTTGAGCCCGACGACGTCCGCGCCCCTGGCCTCGAGCTGCATGCAGGCCTCGTCGAACTCGTACCCGTCGATCGTCACGTCGTCCGTCGAGGCGAACGTGACGATCGACGGCAGGCCAGACTCCTGGATCGCCTCGAGGCTGATCAGCGCCTCGCCCAGGTAATCGTGGGTCTCGGAGATGATCAGGTCGGCTCCCTCTTCGGCCGCCCACCGGACCTGCTCGCGGTACATCTCGCGTACCGTCTCCCCCGAGCTCTCGGGCGCATCCGGGTCGTAGACCCAGGTGTTGCAAATGTTGCCGGCCACGAGCGCGTCGCCCTCGGACGCGACATCCCGCGCCAGGCGCAGCGCGTGTCGGTTGAGCGGCTCGAGGTCTCCTTCGCGCCCGATCGACCGCAGCTTGTCGCGGTGGCCGTAATACGTGAAGGCCACCATCACCTCCGCGCCGGCGCGGAGTAGCTCGCGATGGAGCTCTCGTACGGCATCGGGAAAGTCGAGGACGACCTCCGGCACGAACGGGCCGGCCTTCACGTAGCCCCGTCGCTCCAGCTCGAACAGATATCCCTCCGCCCCGACTACGACGCCCCGGTCGAGGCGCTCGCCAATCCCTCTCATGGCGTCGATCGTAGCCGCCCGCCGGGGCGCCCCGGCGATCAAGCTCAAGATCCGCGATCCTCACGACGCTGACAGCGTCGATCAAGAGGAAGCCGAGCCACGGCAAGGCGTGGCGAAGAGCCGACGCCGTGCTTCGGGGCCGCCCGCCGTAGCGGGCGGCCCCGGCCGATACTTCGGTCGGTCGGCCTGGTCGGCCGCACTCCGCCGGCCTAGCGCTTGAGCGCGATTCGAGCCGAGGTGGTCCAGCCGTTACCCGCGGCGTCGTGGGCCTCGACCCGCAACTTGGCGCTCAGCCCCCTGCGAGTGGCTCCGGCCAGGAGTCTGCGGCCCCTGCGGTTGAGCTGGATGTGGACCGTCTTCGGCTTCTTCGTCACCCTGTACTTCACGGCGCCGAGCGACTTCCCGCGACGAACCAGCTCCACTCGGCCATGGACTCGACGCGTCCCGACGGACTGAAGCCGCACGGCCGCGACTTGGCCAGTCACACTGATGGCCCTGCCGCCCAGCTGACGCACGCGCAGTCGGCCGCCGATGACCTTCTCGACGTTCTGCACGGTGTCGCGCTTGTCGACCTTCGCCACGTCGAGCCCGTCGTTGCCGTCGACATCGTCGGCGGCCTTGTCGCGGGATCGGATCACATCGTGACCGTTGCCGCCGGACAGCACGTCCTCGCCGTCCGTTCCCACGATTCGGTCGTTCCCGCTGTCGCCGTTGAAGGTGCTCGCGATCAGGCCCGCGAGCCCATCTGAGCCGACGATCTCGTCGTCACCGCCGTTCGCGTTCAGCACCAGGTGCTCGGACGTGCCGATGTCGATGTTGAACGGGCCGGGCGGGGTCGGGCCGGTGCGGTCGAACGACACGCGCCCGGCGACCAATGAGGGCTTGACCCCGAAGTCCTCCGGGCCGCCGCCACCGTTCACCTCGACGGTGTCGGTGCCCTCGCCGCCTTCGTTGATGTCGTCGTCGTCACCGGGGTTCCACACCATCGTGTCGTCGCCGGCGTCGCCGTGGACATCGTCACGCGTGCCCACCGGGTTGTCGTCACCGACGAGCCGGTCGTTGCCGGGGCCGCCCGAGAGCAGGTCCGCGGCGTCGCCGCCGTCGATGCTGTCGTTGCCGTCCCCGCCTTCGACATCGAGCCTCAGGCTGCTGAAGCCGGGGTCGGCTGTGACGCTGTCCTCGCCGCCGTTGGCGTTCAGGTCGAGCCGCTCGGTGTCGCCGCTGATCTCGATGTTGAACGGCCCGGGCGCGCCCGTGCGGTCAAACCGCACGCCGCCAGCGGTGACGAGCGAGGGCTTCACCGTGAACTGCTCACCGACGGCGGCTCCGTTGACCTGGGCGGTGTCGTTGCCGGGCCCGCCTTCGTTGATGTCGTTGTCGTCGCCGCCGTTCCACACCATCGTGTCGTCGCCGTCGCCGCCCCGGACGACGTCCTGGGTGTCCACCGGGTTGTCGTCGGCGGTGATCTTGTCATTGCCGTTGCCGCCCGAGAGGAGATCGGCGCCGTCGCCGCCGTCGATGACGTCGTTGCCATCGCCGCCGTCGATGTCGAGCGCGAAGCGGAGCGCGTCGAGTCCGGCGCCAGCGTTGACGATGTCGTCGCCGCCGGCGGCGTTGAGGTCGAGTCGCTCGGTGTCGTCGCTGATGTCGACCTTGAACGGCGCCGCGAATGTCTGGTCGGGCTGGATGCGCTCGAACAGCACCCGTCCAGGTGTAGCCGACGGGTTGACCTCGAACTGCTCCTTGCCGCCGCCGTTGACCTGGGAGGTGTCGTCGTCCGCGCCGCCCTCGTTGATGTCGTCGTCGTCGCCCGGGTTCCATACCAACGTGTCGTCGCCGGCCTGGCCGCGCATCACGTCGAAGGTGTCCTGCGGGTTGTCGTCGCCGATGATGCGGTCGTCACCGGCGCCGCCATCGAGGACGTCGGCGAGCTGGCTGCCGTTGATCGTGTCGTTGCCACCGCCGCCATCGACCGTGACGCTGGTGAGCAGCGAAAACGCCGTCGCGTTGACACCCTTGAGATCGATGTCGTTCGCGTCGGGGCCGCCCGTGACGGCGATCGAATCGATCGTCGAGCTCGCCACGCCGCCGGGTTGAGGATCATCACCGTTCACCTTGACCTGGCCGCCAACGTCGGTGATCACCACTGGATCGCCTGCGGTGCTCGTGACGATCAGGTCGCCATTGACCACCTGCTTGGTGACATCGGCGCTCGCCGCACCCGGAAACGCCAGCGCCGCCGCTGCCGCGACCCCGGCCAACACACCCAGACGCGTCTTCGATGTTGCTCTGCTCCTGGTCACTTTGACTCCTTGTCCGAAGTACCGGTTCAGAGCCAAAGACGACAAGCAGGCGGCGACCTTCCCGCAGCGACGGCTTCTGTGAACGACCTCACAGTTGCCCGACTAACGGTCGCCGCGCGACGCGAGCCAGCAAAGGATGTGCGCGTGCGCTATTCGCGCTGTCCAAGGAAAGCGACCGCTCGGGATTTCGCAGTGCTAAGGGCTTGGGCGCTACGCGCTTCCGGCTGAGCGCAGCCCGTCTCGTGTCGCCCCCCAAATATGGGTATGCTCACGCTACCTGCGTGGGGCCTTCTTCGTTTCCTCTCCCTTCGCGGTTAGACCGCAACTGAAGAAACGGGCCTGGAGTCCTGTGACCCAGCAACGCGACGGTCCCTCAGGCGCATCAGGGGAGCGTGCTCGAACGGAGGCGTCCGTGGCGCGTGCGCGAGCGGAGCGTTACAAGCTCCGCCAGCGTGCCACCAGGCGCGGGGCAAGCGCGGGGCATGGCCGCGCTCATCCCGCGGAGTTCGACGCGAGAGGCCTTCGATCCCAGGGCTCGCCTCCGGAATCGTCCGACGCGTCGGAAGGTTGATCAATGGCAATTGATTCTGTCCGTCGATCGATCGCACCAGACCTGCACGCGCCCGCCGCTGCACGACAGGCCCTTGACGGGTTTCGTGGACAGCTCGAAGCAGATGTCATCGAGCGGAGCGCCCTCGTCGTCACGGAGGTCGTGACCAACAGCGTCACGCACGCCGGCTTGACGGCAGCGCAGCCGATTGGCCTGAACCTCCAGGTGTTGCCCGAGTGTCTGCGGATCGAGGTAAAGGACGAAGGCACCCGGAGCTTTGACCCCGTTGTAACGCTGCCCTACCCCGGCCAGAGCTCAGGCCGGGGTTTCTGGATGGTCGACCAACTAACCGACCGTTGGGGCGTCGACTTCACCCGCAGCACCCGCGTGTGGTGCGAATTCGACCTGGACCCTCATTAGCCCAGCGCGGTCATCACAACCACGGAAGCACAGCCAAGCGAGCTTCGTGCGCTTCGCCCTAGCCCAAATGCCGCGCTCACGCGTCCGCGTGAAAGCAGCAGCGCCTAACTGGCAAAACGCACGCGGGTTGTCGGAGCCGGTAAGACGCGGACGGACGCATAGACGCGAGTCGCCTGCCGATTGGGGGCCGACGGTCGCTGGTTCAATCCAGTCGCCCCGATGGCAATCCTCGTCGGCGTCCTCCACCGAGGCCGCCAGCGAGGATTTTCTGTGCTTGAGGTACGCCACTCGCGCGTTTCGCTGACGATCGGAGTGCGCGCGGCAATCGGGTTCGATGCTCTGCGTGAGCAGCTCGTTGTCGCTCCGGTGGGCCGGAGCTTGCAGCGTGGATCGCCTCGGCAGGGGCCGCGCCGGACGGAACGAAGGACGACCGAGTGACCTGCTTCGGCCCAGAGGAGAGTTCTCATGTCCGTTCGAGCCATCCCGAGATGGCTTTGCTTCTCTATCGGCGCGGGGCTGTTCGCGAGCTCAACCGCGCTTGGGGCAGCCCCGCATACCGTGTTGCCGGGGGAGACGCTTTGGTCGATCTCCGCAGCGAACAATTTGACTACGCGCACGGTCGCCGTCTACAACGGCGTGCCCGAGAGCGCGCAACTAGTCGCCGGGACGACCATCTATGTCCCGACCGTCGAGGAGGGCGCGGCGGCTCTTGCATCTGGGGCGCCGGCCGTGGCGCCAACGACCATCAGCGCGGTGCCGGCGGACGCCGCTGCGGGCACCGCCGAGGCGGAGACCTCGACCACGACGGTCGCTTCCGCCCCGGGCATGGGTCACATTCCCTCGCCGTACGGCGAGCTCCACCTGTTGCCCGCGGCCGCGGACGCCTGGAACGCGATGCGGGCGGAGGCGCTGAGCACATTCGGAACGGACGTCTACCCCGGGGGCCCGGTCTCGGCCTACCGCACGTACGAGCAGCAGGCGGAGCTCTACCGCGCCTTCCTCGCGGGCTATGGCGCGCCGGCCAACCCGCCGGGCAGCTCCTCACACGAATTGGGGACCGCAGTCGATGTCGCGAGTCCCGAGATGCGCTGGGTCATCGACCAGATCGGCTGGAAGTACGGCTGGGGAAAGCTCCACGCTCCGGGCGAGTGGTGGCACGTGGACTATCTCGGCGGTTGACGCGCTGGTGCCGTGAAGCTGGCGACCACCGCGCGAGCCAGGAGGGTGTAGGCGCTTCGGCTCTGCCGCGCAGCGCGAGCGCATTCGCGCTATGAACTAGCCGGTGCCGCAGCCGAACGTCGACCTTCTGAGAGCGCTCCTGCCTGATCCCGAAACTGACGTCGCCCTGCTGTTCCGCGACGAGGACCGGTTCGCGTCAACCGCGGAGGCGGTTGCGGGAGTGTTCGATCCTGCCGTGGAGTCGGTGCCGGCCTGGCGTGGCGCCGGCACGACCTATGCCGGCATCGACGGCTTCCGTGAGATGTGGCTCGACTGGCTCGCGCCCTGGGCCAGCTATCACGTCCAAGTCGACGAGATGATCGAGCTGGGAGACAGCGTCGTCGTGTTCGTTCGCGACCGCGCTCTCCGCGACGGAATGGAGGTCGAAGTCGAGCTGATCTCCGGCTCGCTGTGGTCATTCCGCCGCGGAAAGATCGCGCGCGTCGAGTTCTACGCCAACCGCGCGGAGCTTCGAGAGGCAGTCGGGTTGGAGGGCTAGCGGCGGACGCGCCCTCAATATCAGAGACCCGCCGCAGCGCGTGGCCGTACGGACGAACCGATCCGGCGAGTGGCGGCGACGATCCCGGCGCCGAGCCAGACCAGAGCAGCCATGACGACGGCGAGGACGGCGTGAAAGGCGACGTCTTCCTGGTGGATGATCCAGTCGAGCAAGAGCCAGAAGAGGCCGGAGGCGGCCCACGTCGTCGCGGCCAGGACAGTGTCGCCCCGCCGCACGGCGACGACGATGCCGGTGGCGATCGGTCCCAGTAGCGCGATCGCGAAGAACCACTCATCGCCCAGGGGGCTGAAGACGACTGCATTGATGGCCGCGACTCCGGCGAGCAGGAGGGCGCAACGCTTGGGTGTGATGGAGGTAGACATGTCGGCGACGCTACGGGCCCCGCGTGTGCGCGCCATCGCCTAACGCGCCGATTCCGATCCGCCGGAGCGCTGATTCGCGCTCATACCTGAGGCTGAGCGGATCAGTTCGATCGGATGATGACGGCTCCATCTCGCGCCGGTACGGTCGCATCATGGGGTTCGCCCATCGCGTTGCGAGGCGCCGGCATTCCGGTGTCGTCCAGGACGTCTGCCTGGCTGCGGTGCTCCTGGTGGCCTCCGAGCTCGAGGTCCTCCTTGACGGGCTTGGCGCGGACTGCGCAGCACTTGCCGCTCTCGCAACGCTGCCGCTGGCGCTGCGTCGGCGACTGCCCATCGTGTCGTTCGGATGTGCCGCGGTACTCACGCCGACGCTCGACCGGGCGCTCGGGGCGCCGTGGGGACAGAACGCGAACGCGCTCGTGTTCATCGTTCTCGTCGCGTCGTACTCAGTTGGGGCTCACGCTTCGCTACGTCGGTCGTTGCCGGCACTGGTCGGCGCGGCCGTGTGGCTGGCGGCTCTTGAAGCGATCGGCGATGGGCAGGACTATGCTTTTATCGCTCTGATGCTGGGCGTCCCGTGGCTCTCGGGCCGCGGCGTATGGAGGTACCGGCACCAGGCAGCCCGGCTGCGGGAGCTTACGACTCGGCTCGAGAGAGAGCGCGCGGTGAGCGAGCGCGTCGCCGTCACACGCGAGCGGCAGCGCATGGCCCGCGAGGTGCACGACTCGATCGCGCATGCGGTCGGCGAGATGGTCCTACAGGCATCGGGCGCCGAGGAGGTGCTTGGGCGTCACCCCGAGCGCGCACGGAAGGCGCTGGCCGCCGTGCAGAAAACAGGCCGCGAGGCCGTCAATGAGCTGCGGGGGGTGCTGGGCGTCCTGCGTTCAGGCGACCGGCCGCCCTTGCCGCTCGGGGACGAAGAGGTGAGCCTCGACGTGAGGGCAGCGCCGCGCGCGCGGTCATGGCCGACGTTCATCGAGGGCGGGGTTGCGCTCTCACTGCTCGCCCTCGGGATCGTGTACGTGCTCGACGCGGCTGCTCTCGCGGGCGAACGCGCTCCCGCGCTGGCGCTCCAGCCGATCGCGGCGACCGCCGTGGTGTTGCGCCGGCCGCGCCCCTTCGCGGCGCTCCTGCTGGCTGCATTCGCGTATGTCGGCGAGGCTCTCCTCGTCGACGGCGATCCCGGATCGCCCGCGGTGATCGGTGCTCTCCTGCTCACCACGTACTCGGCCGCGGCGCAAGCCGGTCGGCGCGCGGGGATCGTCACGGCACTCGTCGCGCTTGGGCTGCCGGGAGCGATCAGCCTTGGAATCGCCGGTGGCGACGCTGCTGACGTGCTGCTGCCGATTGCGATCTTCGGCATCCCGTGGCTTGCCGGTCGCGCGACCGGTGCCTACCGCCGCCAGGGCGAAGCGCTCCGCGCGCTCGCAAACCGGCTGGCACGCGAACGCGACGCCCGCGCCGCGCTCGCGGTCCTCGACGAGCGCGCGCGGGTCGCGCGAGAGCTACACGACTCCGTCGCGCATGCGGTGAGCATCATGGTCCTCCAGGCGGGAGCCGCCGAGCAGGTGCTGTACAGCGAGCCCGAGCGGGCGCGGGCCTCGATGCGCGCCGTCCAGCACGTGGGCCGGGCGGCCCTCGATGACCTCGGCACTCTGCTCGGCGTCCTCCAGCCGGAGGACGACCAGCCGCCACTCGCACCACGCCCGAGCCTCACAGACCTCGAGCGGTTGCTCGCGACGGTCCGCCAGGCCGGGCTCCCCGTGCGCCTCAGGATCATCGGCGAGCCCCAGCCGCTGCCGGCTGCGGTCGACGCAGTCGCCTATCGCGTCATACAGGAGGCGCTGACCAATGCGATGAAGCATGCCGGGGCAGCGCCCACGAACGTGATTGTCCGTTTCGCGGCCGAGGGTGTTCACCTTGACATCGTCGACGCGGGAGCGTCCTCGCCGCAGACGCCGACCGGCGGCCATGGCCTGACCGGGATGCGCGAACGGGTCGCACGCCAAGGCGGCGTCCTACGCGCCGGCCCAGGCGCAGGCGGATCGGGCTTCACCGTGTCAGCTTTCCTGCCCTACACCGCGGCCCCGCCAGTCGAGTCCGAACACGTGCACGCATGACGACGCGGATCCTCATCGCGGATGACCAGGCGCTGGTCCGCGGCGGCCTGCGGATGATCCTTGATGCCCAGCAGGATCTGGAGGTCGTGGGAGAGGCGGTCGACGGCCGTGAGGCGCTTGAAAAAGCGCGCGAGCTGCTGCCTGACCTCGTGCTGATGGATGTCCGAATGCCCCAACTCGATGGCCTCGAGACGACGCGCCGCCTGCTCGGTCACGACCCGAGCCCGAAGGTGCTCATACTCACCACGTTCGATCTCGATGACTACGTCTACGAGGCGATTCGCGCAGGGGCGAGCGGCTTTCTGCTTAAGAGCGCCCCTCCGCAGCAGCTGATCGCCGGCATCCACACGGTCATGGCTGGCGACGCGTTGCTCGCCCCCGAGATCACCCGCCGCCTGCTCGACCACTTCGCCGCGCGCCCGCCCCGCACCGCCGGCATCCCGCCTGACTTTGCCGATCTCTCCGGGCGCGAGCTGGAGGTGCTGCGCCTCATGGCAGACGGCCGATCCAACGGCGAGATCGCCGACGACCTATTCCTGAGCGAGGCGACTGTAAAGACCCATGTCACCCACATCCTCACCAAGCTCCGACTGCGCGACCGAGTTCAGGCCGTAGCGCTCGCCTACCGCACTGGACTCATGGACGCCGACCTGTAGCGCTCCTCGGCTCCGGTCAGCCGAGCAGCCTTGCCTTCTGCGCCGCAAACTCCTGATCGGTCAGGACGCCCTGGCTGTGCAGCTCGGCGAGCTGCTTGAGCTGCTCGATCGGGTCTGGCCCAGACGGGGCGGGTGGCTCCGCGTACGCGGGTTCAGCGTACTCCTGCTGCCCGTACCCTCCCGCATCCTGCGCGCCCCAGCGCTGCGCTTGGCGACGGCTCACTCGGTTCGAGACGGCGGTCGCGGTGCCGGCGACGACCGCCGTGCGGGCCATCCCGCGAAGTAGTCCTGGCATGACTGAGTCCTTTCCGTCAGGAGGTTTGTGCCTCGGCGGCCTCGAGGGCGTCGAGGGTGTCGATCACGTCCTGCGTCGGTATGCGTTGGAATGCGATCGCCTCGCCGCCGTTGCGGCGGACTGCCGCGATGAACGGCGCTGCCCAGCGGTTCTCGTAGACGATCATGACCGCCGCGCTACCCGGCTCGATTGCGTCCGCGCACTGCTCGGCATCCTCATCGCCCAGCAGGCCGGACGAGGCGCCCTCGAAGACCGCGAAGTCGCCGACGTTCGTGTCGGTGAGGTCCTTCGCCTCGAAGCCCGAGAACGTCCCGTCCTCGTTCTTCATCACGAACAGGACATCGAGCACGCGGATAATCCCGCGTTCGACCAGGTCCACGAGCAGCGGGGCGGCTTCGCCGGTCATTGGTGCGCCCGCCGGATAGCCGATCACCGCGATGTCGATCGGACCGATTTCCATGTCGGTGCTTTCCATCCAAACCTCCAATTCGCCAGCTATGGACAAGGGACAATAGCCCGAGAGCCGCGAGGCGAGGCTGCTCACACAAGTGTCGGCTGGGCTGGAACGGGAGCCGTCCGTTCGCCGGCCAGGGCGTGCGCTACCGTCTCCCGCAATGGTCCTGCTGAGCCAGATGATCCGCACAGCGGCCATCACGGGACGCACCGACACCATCAACGCGTGGTTCGCCGGGCGGCAAGGCGGGCGCTGGGTCGAGCAGACGGTTCGTGCGGCCGTCCCCACCGCAGCACCCCCGCCCCAGAGCGCCGAGGCTGCCAGCGCGGATCCCGCCGAGAGGCTCCGCGAGTTGGCGGAACTGCACCAGCGCGGCGTCCTCACTGACGCTGAGTTCGAGGGTCTCCGCGCCCGCCTGCGCGTCTGAGCCAAATCCGAGCTCGCGTTTCTCGGGCCGCTGGACCGGCGCCGCCAACCTGATCAACACAAATCGCGCCCGTGCTCGTCGATCATCGTTTGGCTGCCCGCTTCGTCGCAGCTGGCGCGGCCGCGACCTCTCCGATCCCCACGGCGTCCAGCGCTCGGAGCGCGTCGACAAAGGCGGCGCGGCGGTCCCCGAGGGAGGCGAAATAGGCGTCGTCGGTGGCTTCCACCTCCGCCAGCGCTGCGGTCACGATGGCGCGGCCCGCGGCCGTCAGGCCCAGCTGTCGGGCCCTACTGTCGGCCGGATCGACTGCTCGCTCGAGCAGCCCGCGTGCCTCCAGCTTGCGAATCACCTGGCTCGTCATCATCGAATCGGTTCCAGCGTGCTTGGCCAGTCGCGCCTGAGTTGGTGGTGCGTCGCAGTGCTCTTCGAGCCACCACAACGACGCCAACAGCACGAACTGCGTATGGGTTAGCTCGTGCGGGCGAAGCGCTGAACGGATCCTCCGTTGCCACGACAGCGTGGCGCGCCACAGCAGGAATCCTGGGCTCTGATCGGGCGTCTCGAAGCGGGACCTTGGTCGCGAAGTCGCTATGAGGAGCGCTCCTTGGCAAGTGCGATCAGCGACGCCATCGTGTCGGGAAAGTCGGCTGTGATGATCGGGCCCAGCTGCTGGGCCTCGTCTTCGGGGCCATCAATCTCCGCCACATAGGTGAGGAGCAGACGTCCCGACGGCAGCGGGTCGAGTAGGTGGGAGACGCGGACCACGAGCGAGTCGACCGGTGTCTCGTCCACGAACTCGTGCAGCGGTTCGACCTTGGTCAGTCGATATTCAAGGAGATCCTGGTCGACGAACTTCATCGTCCCTGTCGTTCCAGTAGCGAATGGGCCGTCGCGTATGACCAACTCGGCCTGCGCGTCCCAGCTTGGCCAGGTCGAGGTGTCCTCGTATAGCGCCCAGATCGCGGCGGGCGGCACATCCGTTTCGATCGAGTGGCGGTATGTGTAGGAAGGAATCATGCGTACATGATATATGCGCACTTACGAACTATCAAGAGAGGGATCGGAGCATTAGGACACGCCGACGACGCGCCCCGCTTGCCTGCTCGGGGGCGATTCGGCTCCTGCCAGTATGGCTCGAGATGCATCCTGGGTTCTCTCCTGATGACGAGTTGCTCGCGCGCCTGCAGGCCCCTCCCGACTTGGGCGACGGTGTCGAGTCCCTCGCATACTGGCGAGGGCGGCGAGGCCGACTGCCCTGGTATCGGCCGCGGGCTAGACGGGACGCCTCCCGCATGATTCTCCTATGGGAGCGGCGGGTCCTGGCGGCAGTGCTGGCAGAGCAAGGCGCCCCGCTTTTTGAGCGGATCCGAGCGGCCGGCTTGGTTGCGGCGGGGCCCCTGCGGCGCTGGGCAAGACGCGGCGGCTTCGTGCTGGCGGCGGCGACGCTTGTCGTGCTCGCACCTGTCCTGCTCGCACTGGAGCTGTTCATCAGATCGATTTGAGCCGCTAGCGGGAAGCAGTCGTACTATTCGCGGATGGGCTTCCTGCGGCGTCGCGACGACGGGCCCGAAGGCGAGCGGTTTCAGATGCGCGAGCAGCTGCTCGCGATCGGAGACGACTTCTGGATTGAGAACGACCGCGGCGAACGGGCCTACAAGGTCAACGGCAAGGCGTTTCGCCTTCGACAGACATTCGTCCTCGAAGACGCCTCAGGGGACGAGGTGGCCCGAATTCAGGAACGCAAGCTCAGTATCCGCGACAAGATCGCGATCGAGCGCGACGGCGACACGGTGGCGACCGTCCGAAAGGCGCTGATCGGGATCCGCGATCGGTTTGCCATCGATATCGAGCGGGGCGATGACATGAAGGCGCACGGCAATGTGGTCGATCACGAGTACGAGATCGAGCGCGACGGCGACACCGTCGCGACGATCTCGAAGAAATGGTTTCGGGTGCGGGAGTCCTACGGCGTCGACGTCGCAGCAGGTGAGGACGCCTCGCTCATCCTGGCGATCACCGTCGCCATCGACGCGCTGACGACACGCGACTGAACCAGCCGCTGCGTGTAGTGGGCTCTACGGTCGCTCGTCGCCCGCGAGCTCGCGCGACCCCGGCTGCACCAGGCCGCTCTCATACGCCAGGACGACGGCTTGGACGCGGTCGCGCACGCCGAGCTTCTGCAGCACGCGGGTTACGTGCGTCTTCACGGTGGCTTCGCTGAGATAGAGCCGATCACCGATCTCCGCGTTCGAGAGGCCGTGCGTGAGCAGCTGCACCACCTCGAGCTCGCGGTCGGTCAAGTCGCCGAAGCGCTCGCGGCGGACCGCGTCGGCAGGCGGGTGCTTCACGTAGCGCTCGATGAGACGCCTGGTGAGCGCCGGGGCCAGCAGCGACTCGCCGGCGGCGACGGTCCGCACGCCCTCCGTGAGCTGGCTGGGAGGCGCGTCTTTCAGCATGAACCCTCCAGCGCCCGCTCGCAGGGCCTCGAAGACGTACTCGTCGAGGTCGAAGGTAGTGAGCACCAGGATCCGCGGCGCGGCGTCGCCGAGGGCCATCAATCGCCTCGTCGCCTCGATCCCATCCACGCGCGGCATGCGGATGTCCATGATGACCACGTCGGGATGAAGCCGAATCGCCTCATCCACAGCAGCTGCGCCGTCCTCAGCTTCGCCGACGACCTCGATGTCGGCCTCTGCGTCCAGCATCCCGCGGAGTCCGCTGCGCATCAGCGCGTGATCGTCCGCAACAAGTACTCGGATCACCTCGGGGCCTCCTCGAGCGGCAGCTGGGCGTGGACACGAAAGCCGCCTCCGATCTGCTCGCCGGCCTGGAACCGGCCTCCGAAGAGCCGTACGCGCTCGCGCATCCCGAACAGGCCGTGCCCGCCGCGCCCATCCATGGTGGCAGGAGACCGGCCGGCCTCGTTCGTGATCTCCACGTCCAGCTCCTCGGCTCCGTAGCGCAGCGCGACCTGCGTACGCGCCCCGCCTGCGTGCTTGCGAACGTTGGTCAGCGACTCCTGGATCACCCGGAAGGCGACCAGGTCGATTCCGGCCGGAAGCTCGCTTCGCTCGCCCTCCTCGACCAGCGAGACGGGCACGCCCGCCGCCGTGACCTCCTCGATCAGATCCGGGAGGCGCGATAGGCCGGGCTGCGGTGCGTACGTTGCATCGTCGCCGCGAAGCACGTCGAGGACACGGCGCATCTCGGTCATCGCCTCGCGCGCGGTCCGCCGCACGGCGGCCAGGTGCTCCCGCGCGGCGTCGGGGCGGCTGTCGAGGAGCTGTTCGGCGGCGCCCGCTTGTACCGCGATGATCGACACGCTGTGGGCCACGACGTCGTGGAGCTCCGTGGCAATGCGCGCGCGCTCCTCGGCCACGGCTGAGCGAGCCAGCTCACCGGACTCCTCGTACGCTTGGCGCGCCTGCAGCGCGCGGCGCCGCACGAGCCACCCCGCCGTCCACGCCATGGTGCAGAAGAAGGCGAGAATGGCCGTGTTGCCAACGGTCATAGTCCCGCTGTTGAAGTCGCTGCTGAGCGCCGCGACCATCGCGCCGACCGGAATCAGGCCCCCGATCACCGCCGTCAGGGTGCTCCGCGCGTAGAGCGCGACCGAGAAGATTGCAAATAGAAGCGACGGGAAGGGGAAGGTGCCGGACTCCGGTCTATCGGCGGCAAGCGCCCACGCGAGCGATGCCGCCGAGATGAACACCGCCACGGCGAACGGGGCCCGCCGTCGGAAAAGCAGCGGCAGCGTTACCGCCAGCCCGAAGCCGACGCGCGTGACCGTGGACCCGGGGCCGGTGCCGAAAACCGCCTCGAGGATCCCCCAGGCGGCAAGCGCGCCCACCGCCACAACGTCGGAGCGCGGGGGACGCCGCGGGACCTGCGCGAGCTTCACGATCGGGTCCATGCCCAAACCGTAAGCGCTCAGGGCGGACCCGGCCTCCTCCATAGGTCGCGCGGGCGTCAGACGAAAGTCGCAGAGCGGCCGCGACCTCGGATGGCCGTATCAGCGGCCTGCGGGTGACGACGGGGCGGGGGGGTGGCGGCGAGCATGTTCGCACCAACCGGCACCCCCGAAAGGAGTCACAAATGTCAAAGCTGAGGAACATCTCCAACTCGCTCGCAGGCAAGCTGGCAATGACGGGCGGTGCGCTGTTCGCCGCCGACGGGATCCTCCAGATCGTCCACCCCCAACACACCGGCTCGCAGGTCGTTGGCCTCGCTGGACATCTGAACATCGCCTTCTTCCTGACCGCTCTGATCCTGGTTTCACCGATGTTCGTGGTGCTCGCACGCTACGCCCGTCCGGGCAGGGCGCAGAAGGCAGCGCACGCGGCGGCGCTCGGGACGTTCGTGCTCGGTCTCACGTGCATCAGCTCGCTGGTGATGGGACATGACGGCGTGTGGTTCAACGTCATCGCGCCGCTGACAAACGCCGCGTGGTTGTTCGGTTCGATCGTCCTGGCCATCTCGCTGAAGCGGGGCGGACGTGTCCCGACCCTCGTGGCCGTGGCCCTGCCGGTTGCCTGGGTGGCGACGATTCCCCTTGCCGCGGTCGGCGGCGGCCTGATCAGCGGCGCCTACTTCCTGGGCGTCGGCCAGCTCGCCGCGAGCGACGCGATCGAGCGGAGGCCCGCGCCGCTGGTCCAGCCGGCCAGCGCCTAGCGACCCATCATCCGTGACCGGAAGCGACGGGCTCTCGCCGGGACAGGCGGGGGCCGCGTCGCGTTCTGCGACCGTGGTCTAATCGTCAGCTATGTCCCACGAACCGGAGGACCTTGAAGCACAACCGCTGGTGACCGGTCTCGTGATCGGGGAGTCGCCTCGCTGGCACGACGGCCGTCTCTGGTTTGCGCATTGGGGCACCGGCGAGATCGTCGCGGTCGACCTCGAGGGAAAGAGCGAGGTCGTCGGCGAGGGCCCAGCGGGACTGGGGTGGTCCATCGACTGGCTGCTCGACGGCCGGCTGCTCGTGACCGGGGAGGGGCTCATGCGGCGAGAGCCCGACGGCTCGATGGTGCCTCACGCGGACCTGAGCCGCCTCGGTGTCGGCGGCTTCAACGAGATCGTGGTGGACGGGCGCGGCAACGTCTACGTCAACGGCGGCACCGAGTTCGACCCGGAGGCGGGGGAGGCCCCCGGAATCATCGCCCTGATCACCCCGGACGGCTCCGTTCGCCAAGTGGCGGACGAGATCGCGTTCCCCAACGGCATGGCGGTGACGCCCGACAACTCGACGCTGATCATCGCGGAGTCCTTCGCGACGCGGCTGACGGCGTTCGACATCTCGGACGACGGGGACCTCTCGAACCGTCGCGCATGGGCCGACGGCGTCGGACCCGACGGCATCTGCATCGACTCCGAGGGTGCCGTCTGGACGGGCGTAGGTGGGTTCGGCGAGAACCTGGTCGGCCGCGTCCGCGACGGTGGCGAGGTACTCGAGCGAGTCCGGCTCGGCATGCCCTGCTTCGCCTGCATGCTGGGGGGCGACGATGGGAGGACGCTGTTCATGCTGGTGGCCGACTGGCGAATCGCGGACAGTCCCGACGACAACATGACCCGGCTGACCACCGGACCGCGTACGGGGCAGGTGCTGACCGCAAGGGCACCCGCGCCGCACGCCGGTTGGCCGTAGCGGTCCGGGTCAGGTTCCGGCGTCGAACGTCGCGTCCTCGATTCCTAGGAAGTCGTACGGATTGCCCGACACCCAATCCACGGTGACAACGCCGCTCGGCTCGATCTTCAGGTTTCCAATGCCGCCCCCGGTCAAGACGGCCGGTACTTGGAGGTCGCCGGGCGGTACGCGGGGCGGGAGCGTGAAGGGCGCATAGCTAGTCCGGATTTGCGCCATCGGTTGCACCCTCGAATGGATGGTCGCTATCGCCGCCAATGCTGCGCGCGGGGCGGTCGCACGGCCAGGAGGGCTCGCCGCCGGCTTGGTGGCCATCTTCCGGACGGGACTTGGCGGAGAACCGACGCGAGCGCGCGTGTCAGATGTCCGCGTGGAGGGCCTCGCGCAGTCGCCCCGCGAAGGCCTCGGGTTGCCCGGCGTATCCGAACTCGCCGCCGAGGAAGCCGCCGTGGTGGCTCGGGAACACGGTCGCCTCCCGCCCGAGCAGCTCGGCGGTTGCCACCGCGGTGCGCCCGGTGAAGGTGCCCAGGGACTCCTCTCCTACGGCGATCACGATGCGTGTCGGTGCCGCGGCCAGCGCGTCGACGTCCGGGCGATAGCTGCTGACCGCCCAGGACCGGTCGGAGAGAAGCGGGTCGTCGCGAGAGCCGTCGTCCTCGGTCGGCATCCCGAGCTGGGCGGGATCCGGTGCGGGCTGGGCGAAGTAGTCGTCGGTGAACTCGCCTTGCCACGACGTCATTGCGATGAAGGCAGCCATGCCGGCGCCCGACCCCCTGGCCTCGTACGCGTCGCGAAAGCCGGCGCGGGCGCGCTCAGCTGCCGCGGCGTCCGGGAGCACCGGGATCAGCGGCGGCTCGTGCGCTACCAGCGTGGTCACGTCGTCGGGGTAGGCCGCGACGAGCGCGAGGGCGGTCACCGCGCCGCCACTGCTCGCGAACATATCGACCGGCCCGGCGCCGAGCGCCTCGATGACGGCGTGCACGTCCTCGGCCTGGACCTCGGGTGCGTTGTCGAACCGGCCGTCTTTGCGGATGCTACGGCCGAGCCCGCGCGGGTCGTAGGTGACCACGGTGCGGTCCGGCAGGTACGACGCCAACGTAGAGAAGCCGCCGGCGGCCATGGGCTGGCCGATCATGAACAGCGGTGGACGTCCATCCGCGGTGGGCAGCGGGCCGTGGACGTCGTAGGCGATGTCGGCCTCAGTGGTTTCAAGCTGGTGGGTGGTTGTCATGGCACCTTTGACCCCTCCGCTGCCGCAAACTAATCGCACACACGTGTAAGGCCCTCAGCGCATGAGCCAGCACGCAGCCGCCTTCGTCTTGGCCGGGGCACAGGTCGCGGCCGTGCGCGAGGATCCGGCGGCGCGTCTTGCGTTGATGGCACGGGTTTTCCGCGGGCCGACGGGCCACGCACCGCGGCACCTGCCGTTCCGACGGGCGGCATGTCGTTCATGCACTGGCAGGCGCGCCGCGGTGTGCTCAATCCGCTCGACGGGTCGCCGCCCGGCAGCGTCTGGTGGCGGGCGGTCAACAAGCGACTGCTGCGCGACGGATGCGAGACGATCGCGCTCCTAGGTGGATCGGCCGGCGAGCCGTCGTCGCAGGCGGTGCGGCTCTGGCTGGAGTTCGCTGCGAGCCCGACGGGGCGCAACTGGTACCGAGCGCACAACGCCAGCATCGTGGCCGGCTACCTGGAGCACCGGGACGTCGCCGAAGCGGAGGGGGAACCGGAGCGCTTCTTCATGAACGTCGCGCTGGCGCGCGTACTGTACGCACACGCACTCGCGGGGGCACCGCGTCTGGCGCTCGGCCAGTTCGCTCCCCTCGGCCGCCTGCTCGGCGACCCTCGGCTCGGGATGGCCGGCGCTTTCCTCTCACTCCGCCGCGTGCTGCCGGACCGCTATCCGCTCGCGCTCGACGTGGAGCGCTATGTCGCCGACGAGCAGCGACTCGGCCGGATGCTCGACTACGCGGTGATCGTCCCGCGGCTGCAACGCCTGTACGAGTGGTCGGCCGACGAGCTTGGCGAACCACGCCTGCTCGCTCTGGTGCGCGAAGGCAACCCGATCTACGCCTGGTCCTTCGAGCGGCGGCATGTGTGGCGAACTCCGCACATGCCGCTCGCAGCCCGGGTACTCGGACGCATCACAAGGCCTTCGGGAGCAGTGTGAAGCGTGTGCCTTTCGCGGCCGACCGATTGCCCGCCGCGTCGGCGGCCTGGACGGACAGCCGGTACACACCCGGGCGCAGCGTCTTCCGACGCGACACGCGGCCGGCGAACCGGACGCTGTTCAGGCCGGAGCGGGCGCTCAGTCGCAGGCGTCCGCGGAGCTTGCCGGTCCGCGCCGAGGCGAAGCGCAACGTCACGCGCGCCGGCTCGGAGAGCCGGAAGCGGATCTGCCCGCCCCGTGACGAGAGCCGCGCGAGCGCCGAGCCGATCCGGATCCGGCGCGGGGAGACGGCCAGGCGAGAGACGACCGGCGCCGAGGTGTCGCCGATACCCGTCCCGCCGCCCGTTCCTCCACCGCCCGTCCCGCTGCCGCCACCGGCCGCCGGCGCGACCGGGACGACTCGAGTGGCGGTCGCCGTCAGGCCCATCGGGTCGGTGACGGTCAGCGCGACCGAGTAGTCGCCGGGCTGCGGATACACGTGCGAGGGCTCTCGGCCCGAGCCGGTCTGTCCGTCGCCGAACGACCACGCGTAGGTGAACAGCGACTCGTCGCCCGGGTCGCCGTCCTGCGACGCCCCTGCGTCGAAGGCGACCGGCCCGCCCGCGACCGCGGCGCCGGCGGTGAAGTGGGCCGTCGGCGTGATGCGCTGGTACTCGTACGCGCCGATGTCGGACATGTACTGCCCGTCGCCGTTGCTGTCGAGGCAGCGTGCATTGCCCGCGAGGTCGGTCGTGGTGGTCGGCGCACAGATCGTGGCGGTGTCGATCAGCGACGAGTCGGCGCGCAGCGCGAAGTTCGGCGCTGCCAGGATCGAGATCGGGAACTGGTTGACGAACAGCGGCTGTGCGTCGATGTTGGCGATCAGGTTCACGTCCGAGTCCGCCGCGAGCTCGGCCGTGTCGGAGTCGTAGTTCGACCGCACCACGGACAGCTTCGCGGTGGTGGCCGCGGCTGCGAAGCGACGGATGCTCGGCGCATAGCCGTCGATCGTCGAGCTCTTCAGCTCAAGCTCGGACGACGCGCCTGCGAGCGTCGCCGTCTCCAGCACTCCGGGGTGGTCGGACGGCGCCTGTGCCGTGCGCGAGACGGTCGTTTGCACGAAGCCGCCCTCGGCGCCGCCGATCACCCACGCGCCCGTCGCGTGGGGGCCGCTCGTCGTCAGGAGCACGTTCGAGAGCCAGAGCTCCGAGCCCTCGTCCGCGGTGCCGGCCCCGAGCTCGAGCCCACGGATCTTGGTCCGGTAGACGTCGAGGTCCGCGGCGTCGTTGGCCAGCACGCCGACTCGCGCGGAGATCTGAGAGTCGTCCAGATCGGTGTCCTGGTCCTTGTTCTCGGCGAGGACGCCGATTCCGTCGCTCATGCGAACCGTCGAGTTACGGATCTGTGACACGTCGCTCGTCGCGATCCCACGGGCGTCCTCGAACACACCCTGGCCGACGACCTCCACGTCATCGGCGATGCCTCCGAACAGTCCGAGCCCGGTCGCGCCGGACTGGTTCGGCGATACGCGCAGCGTGAGGTGGCTGACGCTCGAGTTCTGTCCGAGGCTGAGCGGCGGCAGCGTGCTCGTCGAGGCGAACACCGTCTGTCCGCGCCCGGCGCCGACGATGCTCACATCGTTGTTCGTCCCGGACTCGAAGTAGATGAAGCCGCCGGCATAGGGCTGGGAGGAGGCGCCAACCTTCACCACGTCGTTGCCGGGATGAAACTTGGCGGCGTCGAGCGCCGCCTGCACGCCTGGCTGGACGCTGCCGGCACAGGGCGACGCGTTGACGCAAAAGGTGTCGGCCGCCGCGAGCGCGGGAACGGCCAGGCTGGCGGCCACCGCGGCGACGGCCGCGTAGATGCTCCGGTGCATCCGAGGTCTCCTTTGGGTGGGATATGCCATATCCCGGCGAAAGTACGAGTGCTCGCACGCGGGGTCATCGGGGGCAGTCCCTCAACCAGTCCCTTAGGGGAACGTGGGGGAGAGCGGGGCCTAGGAGAGCCCGGCCGCCGCCAGCGCCTCGTCGTGGCTCCGGTACACCCTCGCCCACACGACCTTGGCATCGCGAAGCTTGAACGCAAAGCCGGCCGGGTCGTCCGCGATGAAGTTCTCCCGCTGCGCGTGGATGCGCCCGGCCGCCACGACCCAGTCACCGTCGGCGCGCAGCTCGCCGAGGGTCAGCTCGAATCGCTGCCAGGTTTGGTCGAGGTCGTGGAAGTACCGCCGCAGCCCGCTCACTCCGAGGTAGGGCGTCCGCCTCTGCACCGGAGTCGACAGCGGGTCGATCATCACGCCGCGATCCACGAGTTGAGTCATGCGCGCAAGGTCGCGCGCCGCGAACGCCTCGAGGAGCTCACGCACGACGGTGGTGTTGCGATCGCCTGCCGCCGGCGCGCTCGGCGCGGCCGGCGGTGGCGCATCCGGCAGGCGCTTCGCGAGCCGGAGGATCGTCTCGCCCGCGCGCGCGTCGAGCCGGACCTCGTCCATCAGTAGGTTCATGAACGCAAACCCTCGCCCGCGCTCGGCTACCGGGTCGGGCGGAGGCGTGACCGCGTCCTCGAACTGGCCGCAGTCGCGGACGTGGAAGACGAAGGAGCCCTCCTCGACGCTCGCGGACAGGTGAAAGCGGCCGTCGTCGCAAGGTGCGCCATGCTCCATGGCGTTCGACACCGCCTCGTTCGTGGCCACCGTGATCTGGTAGCGAGTAGCCGCGTCGAAGCCCGCCGCGGCCAGAGCCCGGTCGATGAAGCTGCGTACCTCGGACAGGCCCGCGGGGCCGGCGGAGATGGTGAGAGCCCCGATTTGCACGGGCCGCACCTTAGAAAATCGCCGCATAGTGCGGGAATTTCGCTGCGTCGGTCGACAGCTGCGTAAAAGCCACGTAGTCTCGCCTTATCCGCCGTTTGCCAATAAGGAAATTGGTGACGGTTGCATCGCCCAACTCGCGCTTGCATCTGGTCCCCGCCCTCCTCGCCGCGGCTCTGCTGTGCGTAGCAGTGGCATGCCCGGCGCTGGCGAACCCGCCGGCCGACAAGGCCACCCCGCCGGGCCAGGCGAAGCGGGTCGCGGCCGGCAAGGCCAAGAAGACGCCGCGCGGCCAGGCGAAGAAGGCCGCGCGCGCGCCGGCCGCGACGACCACGCTCTCGGGGAAGAGCGCCGCGCCCGGGCAGGCCAAGAAGAGCTTGCCGTCCGCCGCCGCCTCGGCGCCTGGGCAGGAGAATAAGAACGCCACGACGCAGTCCGCCGGCGGCTCGCCGACGGCGGTGGCGAGCTCCGCGCGCTCGCGTAGGAGCGGCGTAACCGCTCGCGCCGCGGCCGCCGCG
>JBKPSR010000057.1:0-20893 GCA_046735115.1 Actinomycetota bacterium | reverse complement strand
AGCGCGGTTCGCTGGCGGCGCTCGCCGAAGCCGCCTGGTCGCGGCACGGCGCGAGCGGGCCGAACGACGGCGCCGGCCTGCTGGCCGAGCGCGAGCTCGTGATCCTGGTGCCGGGGGCCGATCCGTCCGTCGGGCGCCGCGCCGCCACCGCCGTGCTGCACGAGCTGGAGGCGAACCTGCCGGCCTTCGTCGTCACCGTGGCGCGAAGCCGCCATACCGCGGAGCCCGCGGACGCGCACCGCGCCGGCGCCGAGGCGCTGCTGGCGGCAAACGTCGCGGAGGCGCGCGGCCTGCCGGAGCTCTCGTTCGAGGAGACCGGCGCCTACCGGCTCCTCCTGCCGGCGATGGCCGAGGACCCGGGTGAGCTCCAGGGCTTCTACGACGAGACCGTGGCGAAGCTTGCCGCCTACGACGAGCAGTACGAGACCGAGCTCGTCCGTACCCTCGAGACCTTCCTGGACGCCGACGGCAACGTGGCCAAGACCTCCGAGAAGCTCTTCACGCACCGCCACACGATCCGCTACCGCCTGGAGCGCGTGAAGGAGCTGACCGACCTCGACGTCGCCTCAACCGACGGGCGCGAACGCCTCTCACTGGGCCTGAAGGCAATGCGAGTCCTGGGAATAGTCCCCCCAGGGGGCCCAGCCCAGGAAAAGGGCAGCGAAGCAGGTCGCGTGCCGAAGCAACACAAGAACGGCTAGGTCTCAGGCCGCCCGCTCCTCGGCCTGTCCCAGCCGTCGAGATGCCCCAGAGCCGTGCGTACTTCTTCAGGATCGCGTGCGAACCGCCGGTCGTGCACATCCCGAGCCGCCGCAGCGCGTCCGCGCACGACAGAGACGCGGCAATCGCCTCCCGTGCCTCTCTCTGCGAGTATCTTGGACCTGTCGGCACGAACGCATGTTCGCACACGATGAGCGGACGCCACGTCCGACTCGGGAGAGAGGAATCGAACCTCTGCCTAGGCATCCAAAGTGCCTCGTGCTACCGACTACACCACTCCCGAACTTCGGGCTATGAGCATAAGCTGCGGCGCGTCGCCCGGTACCCTCATCACCCCATGGCCGCGCTTTTTACGGTCCTCATCATGGCCGCGGGCCAGGGCACTCGGATGCACTCTCGGCTTCCGAAGGTGCTTCATCGGGTCGCGGGGAAGCCGCTTGTCGATTGGGTCGTCGATGCCGCTCAGGAGGCCGGTGCGGCGCGGGTCATCGCGGTCGTGAGGCCGGGTGACGGCGTTGCCCAGGGGCTTCCGGAGGGCGTCGAGGTCGCCGAGCAGCGGGAGGGGGAGGGCACCGGCGCGGCCGTGCTCGCCGCCAGTGATCTCGTGGACGACGGCAGCGTCGTGGTGATGTCGGGCGATCACCCGCTGATCACTGCCGAGCAGCTCGAGGGGTTGCTCGCCGAGCACGAGAGCCGCGGGGCGGCGGCGACGCTGCTCACGACCGACAAGCTCGATCCGACGGGCTACGGCCGCGTGGTCCGCGACCCGAGCGGAGCCGTCGATCGCATCTTCGAGACGAAGTACACCGAGGGCCTTTCCGCCGCAGAGCTCGCCGAGCCCGAGATCAACCTGGGTACCTACGTCTTCGATGCCGCGAGCCTTTTTGCCGCGCTGCGGGATGTGGAGCTCGAGCGCGGCGAGCGATATCTCACCGCCGTGTTTCCGCTCATCCGTGACAACGGTCGCGTCATCGCCGCCTACAAGACCGACGACGCCGACGCCGCCATAGGGGTGAACGACCACGCCGGCCTGATGCAGGCCGAGCAGGCGGCTCAGCGTCGCCTCATCGAGCAGCACGCCCGCGCGGGTGTGACCTTTCTCCAGCCGGGCACAACCAGGGTGGAGGCGGGGGTGACAATCGGTAGCGACACCGTCATCGGACCTGGAACGGCGCTCGAGGGGAGCACGAGCGTTGGCCAGCGCTGCGAGCTCGGCCCGCACACCACTGCCCGGGACTCGACGATCCACGACGGCGCGGCGGTGATGCACTCCTTCCTCCGCGGCGCTGAGATCGGTCCGGGCGCCATCGTGGGCCCGTTTGCCTCCCTCCGCCCCGGCACAGTCGTCCGTGAGAACGCGAAGGTCGGAACCTTCGTCGAGGTCAAGAACTCCGATATCGGCGCCGGCGCAAAGGTCCCGCACCTCTCTTACATCGGCGACGCAGACGTGGGCGAGGGCAGCAATCTCGGCGCCAGCACCATCACCGCGAACTACGACGGCAGGAAGAAGCACCGCACGAAGCTCGGAAAGAGCGTAAAGACGGGCGTCCACACCTCCCTCGTAGCCCCCCTCGACGTCGGTGACCGGGCGTACACTGGCGCTGGCTCGGCGATCACCGAAGACGTCCCGGAGGGCGCGCTCGGAGTGGCACGGGAGAAGCAGAAGAACATCGAGGGCTACGCGGATCGCGTGGAGGAGGACTCGCAGAAATGAGCAAGCTCCTCGAGAGCGCCGAGGCACCGGCCAGCCGGCGCAGCATCACGGCGAGCTACGAGAAGCGCCTGATGCTGACGGCCGGGCGCGCCAGCACGGAGCTCGGCGGGAAGATCGCCGACAAGCTCAACGTCGAGCCGATCGACGCGGGCCTTAAGACATTCCCCGACGGCGAGGTCTACTGCCGCTACGCAGAATCGATCCGCGGCGCCGACGTCTTCATCGTACAGTCGATCTGCGCCTCGGAGCGCGAGGGGCTCACCGTCAACGACGCGCTCGTGGAGCTCCTCCTCATGATCCACGCAGCGAAGCACGCCTCCGCGCACCGGATCATCGCCGTCACCCCCTGGTACGGCTACTCGCGCCAGGACAAGAAGTCCGCGCCGCGCGAGCCCATCTCGGCCCGCCTGGTGGCCGAGGCGCTCGAGGTCGCCGGCATCGACAGGCTCGTGACCATGGACCTCCATGCCGGCCAGACGCAGGGCTTCTTCTCGAAGACTGTCGACCACATGACCGCGATGCCGATCCTCACGCAGTTCGTGACCGACCGGCTCGCCGACGAGGAGCTCGTCGTGATCGCCCCGGACGCAGGCCGCGTGAAGCTGGTGCGGAACTTCGCCCGGAAGGTCGGGGCGCCCTACGCGCTGCTCGAGAAGGAGCGCCCCGCGCAGGGCGTCGCCGAGATCGGAAAGGTGATCGGCGACGTGCAGGGCAAGTGCGCCGTCATCGTCGACGACATCATCGGCACCGGAGGCACGCTCGTCGCCGCCGCCCAGACCGTGCTCGACGAAGGAGCCGAGAAGGTGTACGCGGTCGCCACGCACGGCCTGTTCTCGGGCGACGCCTTCGAGACGCTGGCCGCCTCGCCGCTGGCCGGGATCGTCGTGACGGACACCGTCCCGCTCCGCGACGGCGCACCGGACCTGATCACCCAGCTCACCTGCGCCGACATCCTCGAGGACACGATCCGCCGGATCTTCATCGACGACTCGGTGTCCGAGATCTTCGCGGGCGAGAACCAGCTCTTCTAGGCCGCCGCGCTCAGCGCGTCGCCTCGGCCCAGTCGCGCTCGAGCTCCCCGAGCTCGGTGGACGGCGGCTCGCCGAACCACCACTCGCGGCCGATCCGGTACCAGTTGCGCGTCGCCTGGAGCTGGCCCAGCACCGCCAGCACGCCCGACTCCATGCGACGGCCCATCAGCTCGTTTGCCGGCAGGTTCTCGCGGCGCATGACGCGGTAGAACGAGGAGCGGGGGTCGGACACGGCCGCGATCGCCTCCATCACGCGCGGCGAGTCGATCGTCACCTCGCGGTCCTCCATGTACCAGCCGCCGACCGCGCGCACATGCTCCATGAGCAGCTCGGCATCCACCTTGCGCGGGTCGTTCAGGAACCCGAGGTCGTGCAGCGCGACGCGCAGCTCCTCCGGATCGTCGTCGAAGATCGCCTCGAGCGCCGCTATCTCCAGCTGGATCTGGTCCCGGTCGAGGTGCTTCGTCATGCCGAAGTCGAGGAAGGCCACCCGCCCGTTCGGGAGCATCAGGTAGTTGCCCGGGTGGGCGTCGGCGTTGAAGTGCTGAAGGTGGTAGATCGAGCCAAAACAGAACCGGAACACGATCTCGCCGAAGCGGTCGCGCTCCGGCTGCGGCAGCTCACGCACCTCGTCGAAGCCGGCGCCGTCCACCCACTCGCTCACCAGCACCCGCTCGGTCGACAGGCGCGTGACCACATCCGGCACGTAGATGAACGGGTGGCGCCGGTAGCCGCGCGCGAAGGCTCGCTGCGACTGGGCCTCGAGCTCGTAGTCGAGCTCCTCCATCACCCGCTCCTTCAGCTCCGCGGCCGCTGCCTTGGCGTCGAGCCCGGGTGCGAACGCCCGAGCCAGCCGCAGGATCAGTCCCGCGTTCTGCATGTCGGCCGCGATCGCCCCGGCCACGCCCGGGTACTGCACCTTCACGGCCACGCGCCGCCCGTCCGGCAGCACCGCGCGGTGCACTTGACCGATCGAGGCGGCCGCCGCGGCGTCGTGCTCGAAGTCCTCGAACAGCTCCTCGACCGGTTCCTCCCACTCTTCTTCGAGCACGCCGCTCACCTTGTTCCACGGCATAGGCGGCGCGGTCGAGCGCAGCGTGGCGAGCTTGTCCTGGTAGAGGTCCCGGTACTCCGGCGGGAGGAACTCGGTGTCGATGAAGGAGGCGAGCTGGCCGATCTTCATCGCCGCGCCCTTCATCCGGCCGAGGGTCTCGACCATCTGCTCCGCGGCCTCCAAGTGCCGGTGCTCCAGCGCCTGCGCGGCCTGCTCCGGGTCGCGTGCCAGGTTGCGGGCGCGCGTGCCGGCGTAGCGGGCGCCCTGCGTCCCCACGACCGACCCCACCTGGGCCGTCCGGCGGATGCGCCCCTTCGGAATGTCGCTGTCGTCCCTCGGCGCCACGAATCGAAAGATAGGTACCCCCGCTACACTGGCCAGCCGTCATGGCGGATGGAAGGCGACCCACTCTCGACGTCGAGGACCGCTCCGAGCGCGGCACGCGGGCGGCCAAGCGGCTGCGCCGCGAGGGCTACGTGCCCGGCGTGGTGTACGGCGGCAAGGACGGCGACTGCACGTCCTTCAAGGTCAACTGGCGCTCGCTCCGCCAGGTGCTCGTCGACGGCTCGGCGCTGATCGACCTCAAGGTCGCCGGCAAGACGCGGCCCGTGATCGTGAAGGACCAGCAGCAGCATCCGGTGCGCGACGAGCTGCTCCACATCGACCTGCTCGAGGTTCGCCTCGACGAGAAGATCCAGACGCAGGTCTCGGTGCACCTCGAGGGTGCGGAGGAGGCGCCCGGGATCAAGGAGGGCGGCGTGCTCGAGCACGTGACCCACCAGCTGAACATCGAGGCGCTCCCGACCGACATCCCGGACGCGATCCACGTGGACGTCTCCAGCCTCGAGATCGCAGCGACCATGCACCTCTCCGAGATCAGCGCGCCTGAGGGCGTGACGTTCCTTGACGATCCCGAGGAGACGCTCGTTGCCACCGTGGTCGTCCCGACCGAGGTCGAGGAGCCGGAGATCGAGGAGGAGACCGAGCTGGTCGGCGAAGAGGGCGAGCTCGAGGAGGGCGCCGAGCCGGCCGAGGGCGAGGAGGGTGCCGAGGCTCCGGCCGAGGGCGAAGCTGCGTCCGCCGAGGAGGCCGAGGGCTCCGAGTGAGCCTTTTCCGCCGCGGCGGCGGAAAGGCGGACTGGCTGGTCGTCGGGCTGGGGAATCCTGGCGACCGCTACGCCCGGACGCGGCACAACGTGGGGTTCGAGGTGGCCAAGCTCCTCGCGGAGCGCCTGGGGCTGCCGAAGTTCAAGCAGAAGTACGGCGGGCTTTACAGCGAGGGCAAGCGAGTTGCTGTCCTGTTGCCGCAGACGTACATGAACGAGTCGGGGAACTCCGTCGGCCCGGCTCGCGGAGCGCTGCGCGTGGATCTCGAGCACGTCCTGGTCATCCACGACGAGATCGACCTCCCGTTCGGGAAGGTCGAGGTGCGCACCGGGGGTGGCCTCGCGGGGCACAACGGACTGAAGTCGGTCAAGCGAGGGCTTGGCAGCGGTGACTTCGGAAGGGTGCGCGTGGGTGTCGGGAGACCCGACAGCACAGATCCCGAGGTCGTGTCCGCATACGTGCTGGGGCGCTTCTCGGAGGACCCGCGGCAGCTGATCGAAACAGCCGCCGACGAGGTCGAGCGTCGCGTAACCTCGGAGGAGTAGGGCCGCGCGGCGCCGCCGGGCGGCCGCAGCGCATGCTCAGGTCCCTCCTCACATACGCCAAGAACGACGACTCCGTCGGCAAGCTCCTCGCTGAAGCGCACGAGGCGCCTCAGCGCGCCTTCGTGTCGGCGAGCCTGCGCCCCTACCTGCTCGCCTCCCTTCTCGACTCGGATCCGGAGCGGCCTGCGCTGATCGTCGCCGGCGACGACCGCGCCGCTCGCGACCTCGCCGCCGATCTCAAGGCCTACCTGGCGCCCCGGCCGGTGCGGTTCTACCCGGCGCGCGGCATGCGCTACGAGTCGCACCTGGCGCCGCCGCCTCACCTGGTTGGTCTGCGCATCGCTGCGCTCGACTCGCTGCTGAGCAACCAGGCGGCCGTCCTCGTCACCTCCGCGGTCGCCCTGGCCGAGAAGGTCCCGGATCCGGACCTCCGCCCGCACGGCTTCGAGATCGAGAAGGGCGAGCTGCTCGACCTCGAGGAGATCGCGGACCAGCTGGTGGCGTGCGGCTACGAGCGCGTCGACCAGGTCGAGGAGCGCGGCCAGTTCGCGATCCGCGGCGACATCCTCGACGTCTACCCGGCGACGGAGGAGCGCGCAGTTCGCTGCGAGCTCTTCGACGTGGAGGTCGAGCGCCTGACCTGGTTCTCCACCTTCACCCAGCGGTCGCTCGAGGAGGCCGTGCGCGTCGAGATTGCCCCCGCCGCCGAGCTGGCGCCGGAGCACCGCGAGCTGGCCGAGATCGCGGCGGCGACCGACGAGGACGAGCGGCCGGACGTGGCGGAGGTGCTTCCGGTGGACCGCTTCCGTGAGCTGATGGAGCTCGTGCCCGCCGACGCCCTCGTCGCGATCGCCGCTGAGGAGGAGCTGGCGCCGGCCCTCCGCGACTACTGGGAGGACGTGACCACCAGCTTTCACGATGAGGACGCCCACCACCTCTACGTGAAGCCCGACGCCCTCGACGAGGCTCTCGGGAAGCGCGCCCGCCTGCGGCTGTCCAGCATCTCGCAGGACCAGCCGCACGAGTTCCGCGCCCAGTCGGCCGACACGGCGGCGCGCTCGCTGCGCGACGCCGAGCCGGAGCTCGAGAAGCTGGTGCGCTCGGGCTACCGGACCTTCGTAGCGTGGGCCCGCCGCGGCGAGGCCGAGCGCGCGCAGCTGAACATGGCACGCATGCAGGCCGGCTTCCTCGACGGCAGGCCCGCGCCCGAGGACCCGTCGCTGACGTTCGCTCACGCGAGCCTCCGCGACGGCTTCATCGCCCCCCACCTGAAGCTCGCGGTCCTGCCGGAGCACCGCCTGCTGCGCCGCCGCCGGGCCGAGCGGGCCTCCGGTCCGGGTCCGATCGCCTCGTTCACGGATCTGCGGGCGGACACGCCGGTGGTGCACGAGGACCACGGCATCGCGCGCTTCACCGGCTTCGAGACGAAGACCGTCGGCGGCGTGACGCGCGACTACCTCGAGCTCGAGTACCGCGACGGCGACCGCGTCTTCGTGCCGAGCGACCAGCTCCACAAGGTCAGCCGCTACGTGGGCGCCGACGCGAGCGACCCGCCGCTCTCGAAGCTCGGCGGCAGGCAGTGGGAGCAGATGAAGCTCAAGGCGCGCCGCGCCGCCCAGGCGCTCGCGGGCGAGCTGATCAACCTCTACGCCGAGCGCAGGCGCCGCGCCGGCCACGCGTTCCCGCACGACAGCGAGTGGCAGCTCGAGTTCGAGGGCAGCTTCCCGTATCGCGAGACTCCCGACCAGCTCGAGGCGATCGATGCCGTGCGCGCCGACATGGAGGAGGCGCGGCCGATGGACCGCCTGATCTGCGGCGACGTGGGCTACGGCAAAACCGAGGTGGCGCTGCGAGCGGCCTTCAAGGCGGCTGAGGACGGCAGGCAGGTGATGTTCCTGGTGCCGACAACTGTGCTCGCCCAGCAGCACTACGGCACATTCCAGGAGCGGCTGCGCGACTACCCGTTCAGGATCGAGATGGCCTCGCGCTTCCGCTCGCCGAAGGACGTGCGCGCGACGCTCGCCGACTTCCAGGAGGGCAAGGTCGACATCCTGATCGGGACGCACCGCCTGTTCTCGCGCGACGTACGGCCGAAGGAGCTCGGCCTGCTGATAGTCGATGAGGAGCAGCGCTTCGGCGTCAAGCAGAAGGAGCTGATGCGCCAGCTCAGGCTGAAGGTCGACGTGCTGTCGCTGTCGGCCACACCAATCCCGCGCACGCTCCAGATGTCGCTCGCGGGCCTCCGCGACATCTCGGTGATCGAGACGCCGCCCGAGGGCCGCCGGCCCGTGAAGACCTATGTGGGCGACTACGACGACGACCTCGTGGCGAAGGCGATCAAGCGCGAGCTCGTGCGCGGCGGCCAGGCCTTCTTCCTGCACAACCGCGTCGAGACGATCGACGAGACGGCCGAGCGAGTGCGCGCGCTCGTCCCGGACGCGCGTGTCCTCGTCGCGCACGGCCAGATGGCGGAGGGACAGCTCGAGCAGGTGATGCTCGACTTCCTGCGCGGCGAGGGCGACGTGCTCGTGTGCACGACGATCGTCGAGTCGGGACTAGACATCCCGAGCGCCAACACCCTGATCGTCGAGCGGGCCGACGAGCTCGGGCTGGCGCAGCTCTACCAGATCCGCGGGCGCGTGGGCCGGTCACGCGAGCGCGCCTACGCGTATCTGCTCTACCCGTCGGCGGCGGCGCTCTCCGAGGAGGCAGGCCAGCGGCTCGCGACGCTCTCGGATTACACCGAGCTCGGCTCGGGCTTCAAGATCGCGATGCGCGACCTCGAGATCCGCGGCGCCGGCAACCTACTCGGCGACGAGCAGTCCGGCCACGTGGCGGCCGTGGGCTTCGAGCTCTACGTCGGGATGATCGACGAGGCGGTGCGGCTCCTGTCCGGCGACGCGGCCGAAGAGGTAGCCGAGCCCGTGCGCATGGACCTGCCGGTGGACGCCTACGTTCCGGGCGACTACGTGCCCTACGAGGCCGCGAAGATCGAGATCCACCGGCGCGTCGCCGGCGCTCGCGAGGTGGCGCAGCTGATCGTGCTGCGCGAGGAGCTGGCGGACCGCTTCGGCCCGATCCCCGCCCCGCTCGACAACCTGATCCGCCTCCAGGACGCGCGCATCAAGCTGGGGCGGGCGGGTGCGCGCTCGGTCGACTTCGCCGGCGGCCGCATGTCGGTCGCGCCGATCGAGCTCGACTCGCGTGGGGCGAAGGCGCTGCGGGCGCGAGTGCCGGAGGCGCTCTACGAGTCCGGCCGCGAGACGGTTCGCGTGCGCCTGCCGGACGAGGCCGGCGAGCGCTTCCGAGCTGTCGTGACGGCCGCGGAGGCCATCCTCGAGGTGGCTACCGAACCTAAAGACGAACCTTAAGGTCGCTCGGTTTCCGTTCGCTACCCTTCGCCGCCGCCCGGCCATGACACGTGCCTTCACACACACCCTGATTGCCCTTGCCGCGGCCGTTCTCGGCCTCGCGGCCCTGGTCGGCTGCGGCAACAGCGTGCCCGCCGGCGCGGTGGCGAAGGTCGGCGACTCGACCATCACGCAGGACGAGTTCGACAAGTGGATGGGCATCGCCGTCCGCGGCCAGTCGCAGCAGGGCGGGGGCGCGGCGGCGACCACCCCGGATCCTCCGGACTTCGAGAAGTGCGTGGCGGCGAAGCAGAAGACGCCCGTCCCGAAGGGCCAGAATAAGCCCACCGCCGACGAGTTGAAGAAGCAGTGCAAGAACGAGTACGACACGCTCAAGCGCCAGGTCATGCAGTTCCTGATCCAGGGCGAGTGGGTCATGCAGGAGGCGGACAAGCGCGGGGTCCAGGTCAAGCAGGCAGAGCTCCAGAAGGCGCTCGAGGACCAGAAGAAGGCCGTCTTCCCGAACGACAAGCAGTACAAGCAGTTCCTGAAGACCTCGGGCATGACCGAGGATGACGTGCTCTTCCGCGTCAAGCTCAACGAGCTGCAGCAGCGGCTCACACAGAAGGTCACGCAGGACGCGCAGAAGGTCTCCGACGAGGACATCGCCAGCTACTACGAGAAGAACAAGAAGCGCTTCGCCCAGCCGGAACGGCGTGACCTCCGCGTCGTGCTCACGAAGACGGAGGCGAAGGCCAACGAGGCCAAGAAGGCGCTCCAGTCAGGCGACTCCTTCAAGCAGGTCGTGAAGAAGTACTCGATCGACGAGGCCTCGAAGTCTCAGAATGGTCTGCTGCCGGCGGTGACCCAGGGCCAGCAGGAGCAGGCCTTCGACACCGCCATCTTCTCCGCGCCCAAGGAGACGCTCCGCGGGCCCGTGAAGACGCAGTTCGGCTGGTACGTCTTCAAGGTCGAGAAGATCACGAAGGCCTCGCAGCAGACGCTCGACGAGTCGAAGGACACGATCAAGAACCTGCTGCGCTCGAAGCGCCAGCAGACGGCGCTCGACGACTTCGTGAAGCAGTTCCGCGAGGACTACAAGGACAAGACGCAGTGCGCGGACGACTACCGCGTCGTCGAGTGCAAGAACGCTCCGAAGGACGAGTCGGACAAGAACTCCGCCTCCGGCGGCAACCCGACCCCGCAGCAGCCGGCTCAGCCCACGCAGCCGAACCAGCAGCAACAGCAGCAACAGCAGCAACAGCAGCAGCAGCCGTAGTGGCGGGCGGCGATCTGGCGGCCGCGCTCGAGCGGCTCGACGAGATCACCCGCAGGCTGAGGCGCGAATGCCCCTGGGACCGGGAGCAGGACGAGCGCTCGATCGTGCCGCACACCGTCGAGGAGGCGTACGAGCTGGCGGACGCGGCCTACTCGGGCGACGACGCCAAGCTGCTGGACGAGCTGGGCGACGTGCTTTTCCAGGTGTACTTCCTGTCACTGCTGCTCGAGGAGCGCGGCCAGGGAAGCCTCGCCGAGGTGGCCGAGCACTGCCGGCAGAAGCTGATCCGGCGCCACCCGCACGTCTTCGGCGACCGCGCGGCCGAGACCGCCGGAGACGTGGTCCGCAACTGGAACCAGATCAAGCGCGACGACGAGCGCGGCGGCGAGGTCTTCGGGGAGCTCCCGCAGACGCTGCCCTCCACGCTGTACGCGAAGAAGGTCCTGAAGCGGGCGGCCGACGCCGGGCACGAGCTCAAGCCCCGCGACGACCCCGGAGAGCGCCTGCTCGCCGCGGTGCGCGATGCTCTCGCCGCGGGCGCGGATCCGGAGCTCGCGCTGCGCCAGGCAGCAGACCGGTACAGACACGAAGTGGAGGACGCTTGAGCGGAATCGACCAGGTGCACGCGCGCCAGATCCTCGACAGCCGGGGAAACCCCACCGTCGAGGTCGACGTCCTGCTGAAGTCGGGTGCCGCCGGGCGCGCGGCCGTTCCGTCGGGCGCGTCGACCGGCGAGTTCGAGGCCGTCGAGCTGCGCGACGGCGGCGACGCCTGGGCCGGCAAGGGCGTGTCCCGGGCGATCGCGAACGTCAACGGCGAGCTCGCCGGCGCCGTCAGCGGGATGGACCCGGCCGACCAGGAGGCGCTCGACCGGGCCATGATCGAGCTCGACGGCACGCCGAACAAAGGCCGGCTGGGTGCGAACGCCATTCTGGGCGTGTCGCTAGCGGCTGCCAGAGCGGCGGCGGCCGAGGTCGGCCAGCCGCTCTGGCGCTACCTCGGAGGCGAGGCGGCGCACGTGCTGCCGGTGCCGATGATGAACGTGCTGAATGGCGGCGCGCACGCCGACAACAAGGTCGACTTTCAGGAGTTCATGGTGGTCCCCGTGGGCGCGCCGAGCTTCACCGAGAGCCTGCGGATGGGCGACGAGGTGTTCCACGCGCTGAAGCGCACACTGCACGACGAGGGTCTGTCGACCGCGGTCGGCGACGAGGGCGGCTTCGCGCCGGACCTGGACTCGAACGAGGCCGCGCTCCAGGCGCTCATGAGGGGGATCGAGGCGGCCGGGCTCAGCCCAGGGGAGGAGGTGGCGATCGCGCTCGATCCCGCCACCAGTGAGATCTATGAGGAAGGCTCGTACGAGCTCGAGCACGAGGACAGGTCACTCACGTCCGCTCAGCTCGTGGACTATTGGAGCGACATCTCGTCTCGCTATCCGGTCATCTCCATAGAGGACGGCCTCGACGAGGAGGACTGGGACGGCTGGAAGCTCCTCACCGAAAAGCTCGGTGACCGCGTCCAGCTTGTCGGCGACGACCTGTTCGTGACCAACACCGAGCGACTTCGGCGCGGCATCGAATCGCGTGCCGCGAACTCGATCCTCATCAAGGTCAACCAGATCGGGACGCTCACGGAGACGCTCGCAGCTATCCGCATGGCCGATGAGGCGGGCTACACCGCGGTGATGTCGCACCGCTCGGGCGAGACCGAGGACACGACGATCGCCGATCTCGCCGTGGCCACCGGCTGCGGCCAGATCAAGACGGGCGCCCCGTCGCGCTCGGACCGCGTGGCGAAGTACAATCAGCTGCTGCGAATCGAGGAGGCACTGGGCGCCGACGCGACCTACCCGGGGCGCTCCGCCTTCCGCGGCGGATAGCTCGCTGCGCACGGGGCACCGCCCCGTGCTTGCGCCGGATAGCCTCGCTGTGCACGGGGCACCGCCCCGTGCTTGCGCACTACGGCAGATTCTCGATCACGTAGGAACGCTCGCCCACGCGGACCATTCCGAGCCGGCGCGCTTCGCGCTCCAGAGCCCCGGGGTCGCGCAGCGCGCGCAGGCGCTGCTTCAGCTTCCTGTTCTGGGAGCCGAGGTCGCTCAGCTCCTGCTTCTGGCGCCCCGCGGTGCCCGACTGCCTGATCCATTGCCTGGCCGGCGAGAGGTACGACAGCACGATCACGACCAGCGTCGCGAGCAGGGCCACCCGCCCCACACGGTCCCACCTGATTCCGGAGCGGCGCACCTGACCGCCTTCGCCGCGGCGGGCCCAACTCCTACTCGGGCTTCTGATGCTTCTCGCGCGGGCGCCCGCCGGCGTAGTCCTTCGCCTCGCGCACATAGCGGGCGAACGCGGCGTCGACGACGGTCGCGGCGTCGGTGCCGGCCGCGTTCCGGCGCGCCAGCTCGAGTGCCCAGTCGGTGTCGCGGCCGTAGAGCTCGGCCAGCTCGTCGACCATGAAGCTCGAGCCGAGCCGGCGCCTCAAAGCCTCGACCACGACGTCGGCGGCATCGTCCAGATCGGCCTTCGCGAGCTCGGGCGCGTCGGCAATGCGGCGCTCGCCTTCGCGCCACTGGTAGAGGGCGTTCTCGAGCGCGTAGGCCATCGGCGGCCGAGGCTAGCGGCTGGGGCGGGAGAAGTGGTGAAGAGTCAGTCCGCGTCCTCGTCATCATCGCCGGCGTCCTGGCCGGCGCGGCTGATGACGATTCGGTCGGGCTCGATGGTCACGGACACGGGCCGGTGGCCGGCCCAGTGCTCCGCGTACGTCGGGTCGTCCTGGACGGCCGGGTCGAGCCACAGGCCGTAGCCCTCCTCGCCATGGTCGAAGGTGCCCTGGAGCGTCGTCTGCTTTCTGGCACGCGTCCGGCCGCGTCCGCCTCGGCGGCCGCGGCGGCGGCGCTTCGGCCTGTCGTCGCCGTCCTCGGTGTCGGCGGTGTCGTCGCCCGCCTCCTCTTCTTCGGCTTGGCGCTCGGCCTCGAGGGCCTCCGCGACGAGCGCGTCGTCCTCGGCCCGCAGGTCCGGCTCGTCGGCCTCCGCGCCCGGCACGAAGGGCTCGCCGTCCGCCGCGTCGGACGGCGCCAGCTCGTGCTCCCGCTTGAAGGCCCTGATGTCGCTGACCGAGACGTCCAGTTGATGGGCGATCCAGGCGTCCGTCCGGCCCTGGCGGACCCAAGTGCGAATCTGGTTCAGCTGCGGCTTCAGCGATCGACGTGCCAAACGGCGCCGGACACTACCAACACGGAGACCGAAATCGAGACCTTCGGCTGACCCAAAACGGTTGTCCATTGCACCGTCTGGCTCAGGCTGCTTTATTGCGTCTCGACGATTCCTTCGGCAGGGGAAGGTTGGCCGTGCTCGTTCTCACGCGAAAGAGCAACCAGAGCATCATGATCGGCGACGACATCGAGATTTCGGTGCTCGCCGTCATGGGCGAAAAGGTCAGAATCGGGATCGACGCTCCGCGCTCGGTTCCGGTCTTCAGACGCGAGGTCTACGTCGAGATCCAGGATGATCGCGATGGCGACGGCGACGATCAAGAGGAGGCGGGTAGAGCCCTCCAGGCCGGCTTTCGGGATACGGGCTAGGCGCTAGCCCGCCAGCATCGCGAGCGTCTCGAACATCACGATCGTGACGATCACGGCCGTCACGACGATCGAGAGCGCCAGGAAGGTGAAGTGCAGCGAGCCCTGCTTGCGCGTGCGCTCCACGCGGCGAACGCGGGAGCGCTGGGCGGCCTCCTTGCGGAGCCGCTCCCTGCGCACGATCGACTCGGCCGCTTCCTCGCGGAAGGCCTCCTCGAACTGCGCGAGTGACTGCCTCATGCGCATTCGCGGCGAAAGGCTATCAGCGGGGGTCTGCGCGAGCGCGCGCCGCTCGCGGACTCGTAGCAATGCGCTCATGCGGGGGCGTGTTCCCTCGCGGCCTCTCGGTACACCTGTACGAAGCGGAGGTATTTCTGGGCGATCTCGTCGGCGGCGTCCGCGCGCTCGATGTTCCCGTCGAGGAAGCCCTTGAGGGCGTCCCACCAGATCGTGCGGCCGATGGCGAAGCCGGCGTAGCCCTCGACCGGCGCACCCTGGCGCAGCCAGTGCTCGACCTTGGCGTCGTCCGCGCCGCGGCCCAGCACCACGCAGATCACGCCGTCGCGGCCGTCGCGGCGGCAGGTCTCCGATATGCGCTCGCAGTCCTCCTGCGTATCGATGCCCTCGATCTTCCAGATGTCCGCCTCGACGCCCGAGTCCTGAAGCTCCATGATCGCGCGGCGCATCAGCCCGGGGCGCAGCTCGGCGTCGTAGCGGTCGGTATCGCTGCCGACCTGCTCGAGCTGGTGCTCCTCGGCGGGGACCAGCAGCTCGAAAAGGAACTTCCGGTCGTGCTCGTGAAGCCAGTCGCCGAGCCGCTTCAACCGCTCGGACTGGCGGCTGTTCATCCGGGCGTCGCCGTCGGGGTTGTAGCGCACGAGCACCTTCGAGAAGTCGGGATCGAACTTCTCGATGTGCTCGCCGAAGTCCTCGCCGTACTCGAAGTCGAACTCGTCCTGGCCTGACTTCTCCACCGGCGTCGCGAGCAGCAGCCCGTTCTCCTTCGCCTGCTCGGGGATGCGCTTCGGCGAGCCAAACTGCTCGTCCACGAGGCAGCCGGTGGCGTGCGGGTCCACACCCTCCTCCGCCGCTTTGAGGAGTCCCTCGAAGATCAGGTGCTTCGCGTCCGAGATCTGCTCCGTCTGCTCGGGGGTCGGATCGCCCTCGATTCCGAACATCTTCTTCTGGAAGGAGCCGCGGTGGTCGAACGCCAGGACGTAGAGCTTGCCGCTGTAGCCGAGTGCCATACCTGGGTTATACCCTCCGCGCGATATGGAGCACCGGTTCACGGGCCCCTCGTACACGCTTGGGATCGAGGAGGAGCTCATGATCGTGGACGAGGAAACCCTGGACCTCTCCAACTCGATCGAGAGACTCCTCGCCGACCTGAACGACGTCCCGACCGAGGGCGAGGTCAAGCCTGAGCTGATGGAGAGCGTCTGCGAGATCGCGACGACCCCCACGAAGAACACCGTGGAGGCCGGCAACCAGCTGCGCGCCCTGCGGCGGACCGTCAATCAGGTGGCGCGGCGGCACGGCCTCGCGATCGGGTCCGCCGGCACGCACCCGTTCGCCCTCTGGGAGGACCAGCGCGTCGTCGCGCGGCCGCGCTACCGCGACCTGATCTCGGGCCTTCAGTTCGTTGCACGCCAGGAGATCATCTTCGGCATCCACGTGCACGTGGGCGTGGACGACCCCGACAAGGCGATCCACGTGACGAACGGGATGCGCGTGCACGCGCCGCTGCTCCTGGCGCTGTCCGGCAACTCCCCTTTCTGGCGGGGCGACACCACCGGGCTCGACTCCACCCGTACGCCGGTCTTTCGCACCTTCCCCCGCGTGGGGATCCCGCCGCGCTACGACGACTTCGCCGACTGGGCGCGGCGCATCGAGTTCATGATGACGTCGAAGGTGATCGGCGATTACACGTACCTCTGGTACGACGTTCGCCCGCACCCCAACTTCGGGACCGTCGAGGTCCGCGTGATGGACTCCCAGACCCGGGTCGAGGACACGCTGGCCCTCGCGGCGCTGGTGCAGGCGATGGTGAAGGAGCTCTGCGAGCACTACGACAGGGGCGAGAAGCTGTCGCGCTATCCCTACGAGATGCTCGACGAGAACAAGTGGCTGGCGGCCCGGCACGGGCTGGGCGGCTACCTCGTGGATCTGCCGGCCACCGCCCGCGTGCACGTCCCGGAGCTGGCGCGGCGGCTCATGGAGCGGCTTCGCCCGCACGCGGAGGAGCTCGGCTCCGAGGCCGACTTCGACAACATCGAGGAGATCCTGGACCGCGGCAACGGAGCCTCCCGCCAGCTGGTCGTCTACGAGGCCAATCACGACCTCAGGGAGGTGGTCCGCGAGATACTCGACGCGACAGTTCCGGAGCCTCTCGAGGCGACCGGCGAATAACCCGCCGGAACCACTGCGCGCGCCGGGTACTCTGAGGGACACCGTGTCGCAGCCCGACCTGTTCGTCGTCTGCAAGAACTGCGGGTCCGAGGTGAGCCCGTACGTGACCGAGTGCCCGTATTGCGGGCAGCGGGTACGCAAGCGCGCGCCGAAGATCGACCGCGCCACCGGCGAGGCGACCCAAAAGCGGCGCCGCCGCGCCAGGAAGCTGCCTCGGCTCCGGGCCGAGGAGATCGCGGGGATCGCGCCCGAGACGCGGCCCTACGCGACCGGCGTGCTGATCCTCGCCTGCGTGATCGGCATGCTGCTCTACGCCGCCAAGCCGACGCTCGACATCGGCACCCTCTGGGTCAAGGCCCCGTTCGGCGATGACGAGCCCTGGCGCTGGTTCGTGACGCCCTTCCTGCACGCCGACCAGCTCGGCTACGCGTTCGTCGCGCTCGTGCCGGTCGGCCTGTTCGGCACGCTCCTGGAGCGCCGCTTCGGGTCGGTCCCGGTGGTGCTGACGTTCATCCTGTCCGGGGCGGCGGGCTCCGCCCTCGCGGCCGTGCTCGAGACCCCGCCGCTGCTCTCGGACGTGCCTTCCTGGCCGGTCATGGGCGCAAACGGCGCGGCGCTGGGGCTGCTGTGCGCCTGGCTGGTCGACGACCGCCTGGCCGCCCGCGGCGGGGAGGACCGCGAGAACGACCTGCTGGGCGTCTACGTCATCGCCGCGGTGCTCGTGCTGCTCTCGCTCACCACGGAGGAGGCGAACATCGCCTCGGCGGTGGGAGGGGCGCTTGCGGGTTCCGCGATCGGACTCGTGCTCCCCCGGCTCACCAAGGCCTGATGCTGTCCGACGAGCAGCTGGACGCGGCGGTCCGCGCCCTGTCCGACCCCGAGCGCTTCGCGGGGGCCGAGCGGCTCGTCTCGGCCGCGGCGCCCCAGCTTCAGCGCATCCTCGGGCAGGCTCTGGACGAGGGCGGCTGGTTCGGGACGGCGCACCAGTCGGAGCTGCTCTCGGCCGCCAGAGAGCCCGACGAGGAGACGCGCGTGACCCGGATAGCGACACTCCTGGCCGAAGAGACCCGCCTGGGCATGCTCGTCGGCGTAGCCGTCGGCTGGCAGCTCGCGAGTGAGTTGGGAAACCCGAACGACACCGAAGGAGACTGAACGTGGAGATCCGCTGGCTTGGCCATGCCTGCTTCGAGCTCTCGGACGGCGACACGCGCGTGCTCGTCGATCCGTTCCTCACCGGCAATCCGAAGGCGGCGGCCGAGGCCTCCGAGCTCGAGCCGACGCACATCTTCCTCACCCACGGGCACGCCGACCACTACGGCGACATCGTCGACATCGCGAAGCGGACCGGGGCGCAGGTGGTGGCGATCACCGAGGTGGCCGGTGAGCTGGGCGAGCAAGGCCTCGAGAATGTGGCCGACCCGAACATCGGCGGGACCTTCGAGTTCGAGGGCGGTTGGGTGCGGCTGACGCCGGCCTGGCACACCTCGACGACACCGAACGGAACGGTGAACACGCCCGCCGGCCTCGTGATCAACCTCGGCGGCAAGACCGTCTACCACGTGGGCGACACGGCACTGTTCTCCGATATCCGCCTGGCCGGCGAGCGCGACCAGCTCGACGCGGCGTTCGTCTGCATCGGCGGCCACTACACGATGGACCGCCACGACGCGGCCGTCGCGTGCGAGTGGATCGGCGCGCCGGTCGTCGTGCCGTGCCACTACAACACGTTCCCGCCGATCGAGACCGACGCTCAGGCGTTCAAGTCCGATGTCGAGCAGCGGACCGGCGGGAAGACGACCGTCGAGCTGCTCGAGCCGGGCGGGACGCTGACTCTCTAGGCCTTACTCCTGAACGCCCCGCGCGAACCAGACGGGGCGGTCCTTCCAGTCGTGGGCGACGAGGACCGCGCCGAGCGCCGCCAGGGCGATCCCCGTGACGCCATGGTGGACACGCTGGCCGCACACCCACACCCGTCGGCGGGTGAGGTCGATGGCCAGGAGACGGTTTCCGTGTGTACAGGGTCCCCGCATGCGTGACTCCGCATTAGCCCATATCGGCAATCAACGGCGAAAGTTCACGGCGACTTGCGCGGTTTGCGCCCTAATTGCGACTCCTCTGGTGCCGGCCGGCTGCGGCGGGGACGACGAAAAGGCGCCGACGACCTCGGCCGGGACGGCTCGCACCGAGACGGCGACTACGGAGTCCGCGCTCACGGAGACGGCGGAGCGTCCGTCCGAGACCACCGAGACGCCCTCCGGGACCGCCACGCAGCCGACCACCGCGCCGGAGGACATGCCGGGCGGCGCGGGCGACGAGGAGCCCGCGCGGGTTCTGGCCCTGTTCACCGCTCGCGGCGGGCGGATCACGCCGCGTGTGGTGCGCGTGCCGGCGTTCATCCAGGTTGACGTCGAGCTGCGCTCGGCGGACGGCCAGACCTACGGACTCCGCTTCGGCGACACGACCATCACGGCGGGCCGCCAGTTCGACTCGGTCTCGACGACGATCCCCGGGTTGAGGCGTGGCGAGGCGGTCATCGGGAGGCCCACCGGGGCCGGGAACCCGGTGCGGATCGAGGCCACTGCAGAACCGGGTCCGTAGGTGATGGAGATCCGAGCCGCACGTGCCGACGACGCCCGGGCGATCGCCGAGATCTACAACATCGGGATCCGCGAGCGGACGTCCACGCTCGAGACCCGTGAGCGCGAGCCCGCCGAGATCGCCGAGCGGATCGGCTCCGAGCGGCACCCGTTCCTCGTCGCGGAGCTGGATCGCCGCGTGGCGGGCTGGGCCGCGGCATCCGAGTACAGCGGCCGGGACGTGTACGCGGGCGTCGCCGAGTGCAGCGTGTACGTGGATCCCGAGCTGAGAGGGCGAGGGGTGGGCACGGCACTGCTCGAGGCGCTTGCCACCGAGTCCGCGCGGCGCGGGCTCCACAAGCTGATCGGGAAGCTGTTCGCGACGAACGAGCCCAGCATCCGACTGATGGAGCGAGGGGGATTTCGGGTCGTCGGCACGCACGAGCGACACGGCATGCTCGACGGCGAATGGCGGGACGTGATCCTTGTGGAGCGCTCGCTCCATCGGCGTTTGGCTGGCCAGCCAACCATGGGCTAATCTGCGGCCTATGAGCGATCACGTCACGGAGCGCACGGAGCGCGCGGACTTCCAGGCCACCAGCGACCCGGCGCTGCTCGCGTCCGCGGACCGCGGCGAGGCCAATCTGCTCAGCTACGCGCAGCTCTACAACCTCTGGGAGCGCCAGCAGTGGGCGACCCAGGAGATCGACTTCACGCAGGACCGGATCGATTGGCACGAGCGCATTCCGGAGGAGGAGCGCTTCCAGCGGATGTACGGGCTCAGCTCGTTCTTCATCGGGGAGCAGAAGGTGGCAGAGGAGCTCGGACCGATGATGCGCGCCGCGCCGACCGAGGAGATGCGGATCTTCCTCTGCACCCAGATCGCCGACGAGGCGCGGCACGTGCGCTTCTTCAACCGCTTCTACGAGGAGGTCGGCGTGCTCGAGGCGGACTCGCTGCAGGGCCGGCTGGCGGAGACGAGCGAGCACGTCAACCCCGAGTTCCACGAGCTCTTCGACGGGATGCTGAAGCGCCGGGTCGACCACCTCGCTCGCGAGCCGGAGAACCTCGAGCAACTCGTCGAGGCGGTGACGCTCTACCACATGGTCATCGAGGGGATGCTCGCCCTGACGGGCCAGCACTTCATCCTCCAGTACAACGAGGAGCAGGGCACGCTGCCCGGGTTCGTGGAGGGCTTCAACAACATCGCTCGGGACGAGCACCGTCACGTCGCCTTCGGCGCCCGCTTCTTGCGCGAGATGGCCCAAGCGGACACGCGCTACGCCGAGGCGATCACCCGAACCCTCGCCGAGGTGGCCCCGATCGCCGACGCCGTCCTGCGCCCCAAGTGGTACGTGGAGGGCGAGACCGAGCTCTTCGGGACCGACCTCGAGGAGACTCGCGCGTTCGCCGCGAAAGCCCTGGAGCGCAGGCTGAAGGTCATCGGCCTCGCGCCGGTCGCGTAGCTAGGCGAGCCACTCCACGGGGTCGCCGTGGTAACCGGCTCGCGCCAGCAGCCGGTCCTCGCC
>JBKPSR010000056.1:0-7864 GCA_046735115.1 Actinomycetota bacterium | reverse complement strand
GTCGTTCTTGCTCTTTGTGCGCTACCTCGACGAGCGCCGGCGCGGGGCGCTCGTAGGCTGGGCGCTCGTCTCGGCACTCGCGCTCGGTACGCACTACTTCTCGGCGCTCGTAGTGGCGCCTGAGGCGCTCTGGCTGTTCGTGGCATGCCATGGGAGCCGCAAGGAGGTCGCGGTGGCCACCGTCCTGCCGGTCACGGTGGGGCTGGCACTGTTGCCACTGATCGAGGCGCAGCGCTCCAACCCCGGCACGTCGGAGGATGCGCCGCTCCTCTCCCGGGCGGGACAGATCCCAAAGGCGTTTCTGGTCGGGTTCAACTCGCCATCCGAGCTCGTGGCCGCGGCGATCGCTTCAGCCTGCGCCTTCACGGCGCTCGTGCTGCTCCTCACGCGTACGCCCCGGGCGGCGAGGCGGAGAGCCGGCATCGCGGCGTTGGTCGCTGCCTGCGTCACCTTGGTGCCGGCCATCGTCGCCCTCGTCGGGCCCCAATATGTCCTGGTCCGGTTCGTGGTCGTGGGGCTTTTCCCGGCGGTGCTGGTCGCCGCCGTGGGCTGGGCAAGCGCGCGTGTCGGAGCCGTTGCGCTCTCGTTGTACTGCGCACTGTCGCTTTGGCTCGTCGTAATCGTCGCCGCCGACGGTCGCTATCAGCGCTGGGACTGGCGCGGCCCCGCGGCGACGCTGTCCGGGCCGGGGCCACGCGCCCTTGTGCTCACGCCCGGTCTCACATGCGGGACTGCCGACTGCCAATCAGGCCCATGGGCAACCTACTTCTCACCGGTGCGCCAGTTGCCGGAGTCCGGCGCGTCGGTCCGAGAAATCGCGTCAGTCGCGGTGGCCTCGGAAAACCGCTTCAGCTTCAAGGCGCCGGTGCCGCCCCGGCCCCGCGCGCCACGCGCACCGCCCGGATTCCACCTTGTTGAGCGTCGCGAGACCGACACCTACACGCTGCTGCTCTACCGCTCGGCCGTTCCGCGTCGGGTGACCCTCGATCAAGTCCAGAGGGTGGCTCTGCTTCCGACGTCGCCGGCCGTGCGGCTCGTTCAGCCCTAGGCGAGCTGGAGGGCGCTCAGCCGCTCTACTTCTGCTCGGAAGCGGGCCTGAAAAGCCTCGCGGGAAAAACGCTGCGCCTGTTCGCGGATCGCCTCGGGCGAGAATGTGCGGAAGTCCGTGCTCCGAAGAGCGCCGGCCAGCGCATCGACCTCTCCAGGCTGCACCAGAACGCCAGTCTTGCCCGGCACGACCGTCTCGAGCGTGCCGCCCGCGGCGGGCGCGACGACGGGACGTCCTGCCGCTTGGGCCTCCACGGCCGCGATCCCGAATTCCTCGACATTCGCCACGACGACCGCAAGCGCATGCGAGTAGAGCGCCGCGAGGTCTCGGTCGGCTACGCGCCCGAGGAACTCGGCGTGGCCGCCGTAGCGTGCCTGCAGGCGTGAAAACTCGGGGCCGGTGCCCACGACCTTGAGCCGGCGGCCGGCGCGGCGGGCGGCCTCGAGGGCCACGTCCACACGCTTGTGGGGCACGAGCTCGGTAACCACGAGGAGATAATCCTCCGGCTCCGCGAGTGTGAAACGGTGGACGTCCACCGGTGGGTGGATGACCGTCGCTTCGCGACCCCAGTATTTCTCGATCCTGCGGCGGGTGGCATCCGAGTTAGCGATGTAATGGCTCACGCGCCGGCTAGCCGCGAGATCACTTTTGCGTGCGCGTTCGAGGGCAAGGCGGAGCGCTGGGCGTAGCGCGCGTGGCAGCTCCTGCTCCGCGCGCTCGCGCTCGAACCAGGCGTAGCGGAAGGGGGAGTGGCAGTAGCAGATGTGCACGCTGCCGGGCCCGGGCCGGACGGCGTGGGCGAACGCGCTGCTACTCGAGATGACGACGTCGTGCTCCTGCACCGGGAGGCGCCGCGCCGCACCGGCGAACAAGGGCAGCAGCCGCCTGAAGCTGCGCTGACTGGCCCCCAGCCGTTGAAGGTACGAGGTGCGCACCTCCCGCCCGTCAAACGCCCCATTCGTGCCCGCAGAGTCGAAGAGCAGGGTGTAGATCGGCGCGTCCGGAAAGCAGTCGGCGATCGCGGCAAACGTGCGCTCGGCGCCCCGCATCACGAGGAGGTAGTCGTGCACCAGCCCGACCGACCTATTGCTCACGGAACGTTTCCTGGCGAAAGAAGGGCGAGGCGGGCCGCAGCCGGCGCGCCGTTCGGTATGCGGTGAGGGCGCGCTCCACGTTGCCGCGCTCGGCCTCGACGCGCGCCAGCAGCAGCCACGACCTCCAGTCGAGGCGCGAGCGCTCGATCGCGCGGCGCAGATCGACCTGTGCGGCGCGGAGCCCGCCGGTCGCCTCCTCGACGAGGGCGCGCTGGACGTAGGGTGCGGAGCCCCACGGCTCGGCCTCGATCGCCTCGCCGGCGTCGCTCAAGGCGTCGGCGGTGCGGCCGGCGTCGAAGGCCTCACGGCTGTCGCGAACGTTCGACGTGGAGACGAGGCCGGGTACCTGGGCCAGTAGCGCGACTGCTGCCACGACCGGCACCGCCACGCGCACCGGAAGCCGCAACGCCGCCGGCGGGCCGAACTCCGGGATCGCCGCCACGGCGATCGCGCCCAGCGCGAGCGCGGTGACCGCGGTGACCTCCCACATCCAGTCCACCCCGGTGTGGAAGAGGTAGGCGACGAAGGCGGCGATGCACGCCGTGGCCGCGCCGGCGTCCGCCGGGTCGTCCATGCGGACGCGCGCGCGGACGGCCGCCGCGAGTAGGCCGAGCACGATCGCCAGCACCAACACGAGGCCCGGGATGCCGAGCTCGGCAAGCTTCTCGAGGTAAAGCGAGTGGCCGTCCTGGATGAACTCGTCGCCCCCCTCGTCGCGGTTCCACCAGAACTCGAACCCGCCGGCCCCGATGCCGTTGAGTGGATCGCTCTCGTAGGCGCGAAGGGCCGAGCGCCAGATCGGGTAGCGGGTGCCGCGCAGGCTGGTCAGCCGCGAAGCCGGGTCATCGGACGGCGCGCTCCGGGCGTCCGAGATCTCGCTGCCGCGGAACTCGTCCCAGCCCTTCTCGATCTGGTCGCGGGCGGCCGTCACGGCGACCACGGCGACGGCGGCGATCGCCGCACCGGCCGCCAGACCGCTCGCCAGTCGTGGCATGCGGAGCCTGTCGAGTCGTGTGAGGCGGGTGACGACGACCGTTGCGACACTGATGAGCGCCGCCAGTACGAGCACGACGAGCACGTCACCGGCGCCGGCGTTGCCGGTCGCCTCCGTGATCTCGTCATGGCTGCGGATCTCGACGATCGCGATCGCAGTGGCCCCGATTCCCGCGAGGGCCTGAAGCGCCACCGACCAGCGGTTGCGCGCTAGCACGAGCACGGCCACCACGGCGAGCGCGGCGCCCGCCGCGCCCGCGCGAGAGTACGTGAGGTAGACGGTGACTCCGCAGACAGGGATCAGCGCTGCTGCGGCGCCGCGGACAGCCAGCGTACGGGCATGCGTGCTCCAGGCGAGCGTCATCGCGGTCGCCATCACCCCCCACGCCCCGACGGCGTTCCAGTAGTTGAACGGGTAGTTGAGGCGGTTGGTGTCGAAGGCGCGCCCGACCTCATTCTCGGGAAAGGCGTCCGGCGCGAGCCTGCTGGCGACCGCCAGGGCGCAGACGAGCGCGGCCGCCGCGGCGAGCCCGCCGGCCGCCGCACGCCACTCGGCGCGACCGACCGCGGCCCAAACGAGGACGACGAGGCCGGCGAAGTGGAGGACCCGGGTGAGCTCGGCCAACACACGCTCGTCGCTGGCGCCCCACGAGAAGCTGAGGGCCGTCCACACCGCGAGCAGAGCGAACGCGGCGAGCGGCACAAGCTCGAGGCGAGTCGGTCGCGCCCGTGGGAGCAGGCCGAGCGCGAAGCCCAGGCCCACCACGAGCCAGACGACGATCGCCTCCTCCTGGCGAACGACGATGTCATATGACCCACCCCTGAGTGCGTAGTAGGTAGCAGCAGCCGCTGTCGCGGAGAATGCGACCACGCCGCGCACGAAGGGACCTCTGCCTTGACCGTTTATCGACATCCCGCCGGGCTCATTAGACACCAGCTTTCGTTCACCTGCGCCCTACTGCTTGGCGCCGGCCTGCTCGCTCCGGCCGCCTCGGCCCAGCGGGACTGCCAGGCCCCGCCCGGCCGCGCCGCGATCGAGCAGTACTGCGAGGTGCTGCCCGGCGCGGGCGGCGACCGCTCGGCCGGTGGTGGCGGCGGCGGCTCGGGGCAAGACGCACTGTCCCCCTCGGTGCGTCGGGAGCTCCGCCAGGCCGGCGCAGCCGGGAAGGTGATCACCGGCCTTGTTGGGGAATCCGGCGCGGACGCGACCGGAGCTGGCGGCTCCGGCGACGGGCGGTCCGGCGCAGGAGCGGGCGACAGCGGGAGCGGGGACGGGACCGCGTCGAGCGGCGGCGTCCGCGGCGAGCCATCCGACAACCCGCTCGAAGCGGTGCGCTCCGCGGCGGAGGCCGGCCCGTCGAGCGGCAGCGCGCTGCTCTGGGCGCTGGCCGCAGTCACCGTGTTGCTGACGGGGCTCGCCTGGCTGCGCCATCGCCGGCGGACAGAGCCCGAGTAGCGGCGCACGGCAGCCCCCGCGGCAGGCGAACACCAGCGGTCGCGGCTACGCTCGACAAGGTGATCAGCCGGCGCCGCGACCAGAACGACGAGCTGCGCCGGCTGTACCGCGAGCACGTGGGCGCCGTCTACGCGTTCTTTGCGTATTCAGTGGGCCGCACCACTGCCGAAGACCTTACGTCGGGCACCTTCGAGCGCGTGATCAAGGCCTGGAGTTCCTACGATGCCCGCAAGGCATCCGAGCGCACCTGGATCCTCGCGATCGCACGCAACCTGCTCACCGACCACTATCGCCGCCAGAGCCACCGCGATGCCGTGTCCACCGACGAGCACCCGGAGCTCGTCGACGTCCTCGCCGACAGCGACAGCGGAATCGAGCGGGTGCTCAGCGACGACGCCCTGCGGGCGCTGCTCGCGCCGCTCGGCGCGCGCGAGCGCGAGGTGCTCGCGCTCCGCTACGCCGCGGAACTGCCGGCCACGGAAGTCGCCGAGCTCACCGGACTCTCTTCGGCCAACGTGCACCAGGTCGCGTCGCGGGCGCTGCGGCGCCTGCGGGCCGAGCTCGAGCGCTCCCGCCTCAGCGACAGCGCTTGACAGGGCGCTCCACGAGCTGCATGCGGTAGCGCAGGGAGGGCTGACCGTCCCGGTCGACCACGATCAGCGGGACCCGCTCCCGCGTCTTGACGGTCACGAAGTGGCAGTCCTGAGAGGCGCGGGAGGCGTCGCCGCCCCCCGGGGCCAGCGGCCCGCCGCCCGCGAGTGCGAGGACGACCGCGGCAGAGGCGAGGCCGGTGGCCGCGGCGGCGCCCGTGAAGAGCGGATGCCTTAGCCATCTCGCTCGCCCAGGCTCGCGCCCCGGCACGAGCCGTTGCTCGAGTTCGTGCATGAAGGCGGCCCGAGGCACGGGCCGGCTCCGCTGCAAGAGCAACTCAAGGCGCGCATCCGTGTCTTGGGTTTCGTGGTCGGCCACTATCGACAGCTACGCACGAGGCGGCGGAGTTCCGACACTTGTCCAGTTCCGTCAGGCCGGCCGGCGGCCGGACGTAGGAATCGCCTGATGCCCAAGCGACATCGACAGCTCCGTGCGCTCCTCGCCGCCGTCGCCGCGCTGGCCGCTCTGGTCGCTGCCGCGCCGGCGGCGGCCAGTCACGGACTGCGGACCGGCTTCGCGGACCCCGAAGCGTTCCAGCGGCTGAACGGCGCCGACCGCGCGGCGGCGTACAGCAACATGCGCGCGGCGCGCGGCTCGGTGGTGCGCCTCGTCGTCAACTGGCGCGCGGTGGCGACCTTGAAGCCGCCGAGTCGCCAGGCCGCCCGCGACCCGGGCTGGCCGGGGTACGACTGGTCGTCCGTCGACGGGGTCGTCCGCGACGCGAGCGCTGCGGGCATGGACGTACTGCTGAGCTGGACGGCCGCGCCCGACTGGGCGGAGGGCAGACGACGACGCGCCAGCGCGCCGCCCGGCACATGGAAGCCGTCAGCAAGCGCATACGAGCTCTTCGCCGAGGCGGCGGCGCGCCGGTACTCGGGAAGCTACCGCGACGTTTCCGGGCAGACGCTCCCCCGGGTCCGCTACTGGCAGGCCTGGAACGAGCCCAACCTGTCCGACTTCCTCAATCCGCAGTGGACCCGGCGCCGGGGGCACTGGGTCGCGGCGAGCCCCGAGCTCTACAGGCGCCTGCTGAACGCGTTCTACGTCGGCGTGAAACGCGCGAAGCGCACCAACTACGTCGTCTCGGCGGGGACCGCGCCGTTCGCGGAGCCATACCCCGGCGCGAAGCGGATGCCGGCCGCTCTCTTCACACGCGAGCTGCTCTGCGTGCGCGGGCGCCAGCGCCCCAAGCCGTTCCGCTGCAGTGGCTCGCCGGTGCACTTCGACGCGCTCGCGCACCACCCGTATCCGATCGGCCCGCCCCGCCGGACCGCGGCCAACCCGGACGACGTCGTGATCCCCGACATGTGGAAGCTGACGCGCCCCCTGCGCGCCGCCATGCGCGCCGGGAAGGTGGCGCCCCGGCGGCCGAAGGGGCTCTGGGCCACCGAGATCTCCTGGGACACGAACCCGCCGGACCCCGACGGGCTCCCCGCAGGGACGGTCGCGCGCTACATCGAGGGCGCGCTGTACACCCTCTGGCGGCAGGGGGTGAGCGTCGTCACCTGGTGGCTCATGCGCGACGAGCCTGAAGGCCCCGGCTGGGGCTACACGCTCCAGGCCGGCGTCTTCTACCGGGGTGTGAACGTAGCGGCCGACCGGCCCAAGCCCGGCTTCTACACGTTCCGCTTTCCGTTCACCGCGTACACGAAGCGCGGGGTGGCACAGATCTGGGGGCTCGCCCCGACCAGGGGAGCCGTGACGATCGAGGTGCGCAAGGGCGGCAGCTGGCGGACGCTCATGCGGCTCCGGACGCGCCAGGGCCGGATGTTCCTCGCAGCGAAGCGCCTGGACCCCGGCACCCCGCTGCGGGCGCGCCAAGGGCATGACTCGAGCCTCGCGTGGCGCGTCGGCCCGAACGTCACCGAGTAGCGCTGCCAGCGAGCGGGCGGAGGCGGACCGTGGCGGTCCGGACCTTCACACGCCCCGACCTGTCTTGGGCGTGCGCATCGAGACGGACCAGGCGCCAGCCGGGCGAGACCCTGATCCGGAGGACGCGCCGCCGGGCGCTGTCTGAGAGCGACCGCCGCCAGAGAGGTACCGCCCGAACGCGCCTGTGCTTGCGGGAGACGCCCAGCGCCTGGACCGTCATGGCGCAGCCGCCGGGGCAGCGAACCGCCGCGATCAGGCGCGGTTTACGGCGACCCAGCCGCTTCACGCGCATTAGCAGGACCAGCGGGCGGCCCATCGGCGGAGACGCCGCCGGAGGGGGCGGGGAGGGGGGCGGTGGAGGAGAGCAGATGCTCACCGGTCCGCTGACGGCCCCGCTGCGGACCCGCTGCACGGAGCCGAGGTACGCGCTGCCGGATGGCTTCGGCGTCCCGTCGAGGTTATAGATGCCGAACCAGTCCTCGGGGTCGGTCGCGTTCTTCTCGTCCGTGAGCCAGGTGTGCGGGGCGAGGCTCGCCACGTTGCAGTCCGACCGCGGCAGCTCGTCGGCGAGGCGAGCGAGCGACTCGGCGCGATGCGCCTCGGAGGCGGTCGTGGTCGGCCAGCCGAGCTCGGTGAGCTCGAGCGGAACGTCGCCGGCGCCCAGGCGGCTCAGCGTCGCGCGGATCTCGCGAAGCTTGATGTAGACGCCGTCGACGTCGGGCGTGTAGGGGTGGAAGCCGATCGCGTCCA
>JBKPSR010000055.1:0-8441 GCA_046735115.1 Actinomycetota bacterium | reverse complement strand
GCTGGAAGGCGGCGCAGCGGGGTTGGGAGGCGGCGCCGCGCCGACTGGCGATGCCACGGGCGCGTCGGCGCCCGACGAGCCGGCGCGCGCTGACAACGCGGCCCGGGGGTCGGCGCCGGGCGGGCCCGCGCTCCTTTGGCGCCTACACGAGGACGCCTCGCAGGCGGAGCCGGATTCCTTGGCACGTGCACTGGCGCTCGCTGAGCGATGCTCCTCGGTGCTCGTTCCGCACGACTCCTTCGTGCCCGGGGCGAACGGTGAGCGCCCGGCGGCCCTGGCCGGGAACCGCGTCCAGGTCGCTCCGCCCGGCATCGATCCGCTCGACCCGCGCAACCTCCAGCTCGAGGCGCGGCTGCCCGGCCGGGTCGTGCGGCCGCTCGGCGTCGATCTCGACCGGCCGTTCTGTCTCCAGGTGCTGGAGCTCGACCGCTGGGACGATCCGCACGCGGCCATCGACGCGTTCCGATTGGCCAAGGCCGAGGAGCCCAACCTTCAGCTGGTGCTCGCCGCTCTGCTCGACCGCGCCGCCATGGAGAGCTGGCAGGCGGCGAAGGAGATCTCGGACTACGCGTGGGACACCGAGGGCGTCCTCCTCCTCACCACCTACGAGGGCCTCGGAAGCCTCGAGGTGGGCGCCCTCCTGCTGCTCGCCCGGGCCTTGATCGAGGGATCGCTCCGCGAGGGGTTCGAGCTGGCGCCGTTCGAGGCGCTCTGGAAGCGAACGCCCGTCGTCGGCGGCCTCCCGCTCGCGATCCGGGACGGCGTGGACGGCTTCCTCGCACCCGAGCCCGAGGAGGCCGCGGCGCACATCGTGGAGCTCGTGCGCGACCCCGGCCTCGCGGCGGAGATGGGCCGCGCCGGCCGCGAGCGCGTGCGCGAGCACTTCCTCGTGACGGCCGCCCTAGAGGGCGAGCTGCGCGCCCTGGCGGCGAGCCTCCGCGCCGCGTGAGGCGGCGCGCGCCGGTCGGCGACAACAGCAATGAGGGGTGCGCCGGCCTTTCCTCGAACGACTACCTCCTCCGCGCGGGTTGGTCGAGTTTTGTACCGAGGTCGGTACAGAAGTCGACCAACCCTCGGACCGCACGCCGGCCAGCGAGCCCAGCCTCGCCCTTGCGCGGATAGCCTGAGAGACGCATGCACGTCTCCCTTCCAGACGGCACGGGGCTCGAGCTCGACGACGGCGCCAGCGGCGCGGATGCCGCCCGCGCGATCGGCGAGGGGCTCGCTCGCGCGGCGCTCGGGATCCGCGTGGACGGCGAGCTGCGTGACCTGGATGCGCCGCTCGAGGACGGCGCCAGGATCGAGATCGTCACCGCGCGCGATGACGACGGCCTCTGGCTGATCCGCCACGACGCGGCGCACGTGCTCGCGACCGCCGTGATGGAGCTCTACCCGGGCGTGAAGATCTCGATCGGCCCTCCCATCGAGGACGGCTTCTACTACGACTTCGACTTTCCCGACGGCACCAAGGTCTCCGAGGACGACTTCGAGGCCATCGAGGCCAGGATGCGCAAGCACATCAAGGCCGACGAGCACTTCGAGCGGGAGGACGTGCCCGTCGCCACCGCGATCGAGCGCTTCAAGAACGAGGGCCAGGACTACAAGGTCGAGCTGATCGAGGACCTTGTGAAGGGCCAGGGCGTGGAGACTGTCTCGCTTTACCGCAACGGCCCCTTCACTGACCTCTGCCGCGGCCCGCACGGCCCTGGCACGAAGGACGTCAGGGCCTTCAAGCTCACGAGCGTCGCCGGCGCCTACTGGCGCGGCGACGCCGACCGCCAGATGCTCACGCGCGTGTACGGCACGGCGTGGCCGTCGAAGGAGCAGCTCGACGAGCACGTGAAGCGGCTCGAGGAGGCGCGCGAGCGCGACCACCGCAAGCTGGGCCGCGAGCTTGACCTGTTCATGCTCTCGGAGCTGTCGCCCGGCTCGCCCTTCTGGCTCCCGAACGGGACCCACGTCTGGAACGAGCTCACGAAGCTGTGGCGGAAGACCAACGTCGAGCGCGGCTACACCGAGGTACGCACGCCGATCCTCTACGACGTCGAGCTCTGGAAGCAATCGGGCCACTGGCACGTCTACCGCGACAACATGTACTTCACGGACGTGGAGGGAAAGCCCATGGGGCTCAAGCCCATGAACTGCCCCGCGCACATCCAGATCTACAAGCGCGACCTGCACTCCTACCGCGACCTCCCGATCCGCTACGCCGAGCAGGGCCTCGTGCACCGCCACGAGCCGAGCGGGACGCTTCACGGCCTGCTGCGCGTGCGCAGCATCACCCAGGACGACGGCCACGTGTTCTGTCGCGAGGACCAGATCGAGGATGAGGTCGTTCGCTGCCTGAACTTCGGGTTCTTCATATACGACCAGTTCGGCTTCACGCCCCGGCTGGAGCTCTCGACGCGCCCGGAGAAGCGCGTCGGCACCGAGGAGATGTGGGACAAGTCCGAGGCGGCGCTTCAGAAGGCGCTCGAGGACCAGGGGCTCGAGTACGACCTGAACGAGGGCGACGGCGCCTTCTACGGCCCCAAGATCGACCTCCACATGACCGACGCGATCGGCCGCTCGTGGCAGCTCGGCACGGTGCAGCTCGACTACTACATGCCGGAGCGCTTCGAGCTCACCTACATGGGCGCGGACAACCAGGAGCACCGCCCGGTGATGATCCACCGCGCGCTGATGGGCGCGTTCGAGCGCTTCATCGGCATCCTGATCGAGCACTACGCCGGCGAGTTCCCGCTCTGGCTGTCGCCGGTCCAGGCCCGCGTCCTGCCGATCGCCGACCGGCACCTCGAGTACGCGAGCGAGGTCGCGCGCCAGCTCGAGGAGGCGGGCGTCAGGGTCGAGGTCGACGACCGCAGCGAATCGGTCGGCAAGAAGATCCGCGAAGGGGAGCTGAAGAAGGTCCCATACATGCTGATCGTCGGCGATCACGAGCAGTCCGAGGGCAAGGTCGCGGTACGAAAGCACCGCGAGGGAGACCTCGGAACTCAGTCGGTGAGCGACTTCGCCGCCTCGCTGACCGCCGCTATACTCGCCCGTGAATGACCCGAACCTCTCGTTTGCCCGCTTGACGCGACGAAATAGCTTTACCTAGTGCCGATCCCTCGTAAGTTCGATCGGCGCATGCCGGAGCGGGACGAGACGCGCATCAACGAGCGCATCCGGGTCCCGCAGGTTCGCCTGGTGGGAGAGGACGGCAACCAGATCGGGGTCGTCGACACCCAGCAGGCGCTTCGCTATGCGCAGGAGCGCGATCTCGATCTGGTCGAGGTCGCGCCGGAGGCGCGCCCGCCCGTCGTCCGCGTGCTCGACTATTCGAAGTACAAGTACGAGCAGGAGCAGCGGGCCAAGGCTGCGAGGCGCCACCAGAAGCAGGTGAACGTCCGCGAGATCAAGCTGCGCCCGAAAATCGCTGACAACGATTACGAGACCAAGAAGAACCATGTGGTGCGCTTCCTCAAGGGCGACGATCGCGTGAAGGTCACGATCATGTTCAGGGGCCGCGAGCAGACTCACCCCGAGCGCGGCGAGCGGCTGCTGATGCGCCTGGCGGACGACGTGCACGAGCTCGGCACGGTCGAGCAGGCCCCCCAGCAGGACGGCCGCAACATGACGATGCTGCTGGCGCCGCTGAAGCGCAGGCCCGAGGAGGCCCAGCAGGCTTCTGCTTGAATACAGCGTTCGCATGCCGAAGATGAAGACCCACTCGGGCGCGAAGAAGCGCTTCCGCAAGTCCGCCAAGGGCAAGCTGCTCGCGCGGCACTCCTTCACGAGCCACAACCTCGGGAAGAAGCCCGCGAAGCGGAAGCGTCGCCTGGGCCGGCCGGTCGAGGTCACCGAGGCTGACCGCAAGCGCGTGGAGGCGCTGCTCCACAAATGAGCCGGGTCAAGCGGTCAGTTCACGCACGCAAGAAGCGCCGCGCGACGCTCGAGCGGACCAAGGGCTTCCGCGGGCAGGCGCACTCCAGCTACAAGCGGGCCAAGGAGGCGCTGCTCAAGGCGGACACGTACGCGTACCGCGACCGCCGCAACAAGAAGCGCGACTTCCGCAGGTTGTGGATCGTGCGCATCAACGCCGCCGCGCGCCAGGAGGGCATGAGCTACAGCCAGTTCATGCATGGCCTGAAGGCGGCCGGCATCGAGCTCGACCGCAAGGTGCTGGCGGATATCGCCGTCCGCGACCCCGAGACGTTCCGACGCTTTGCCGAGAAAGCCCGGGAGGCCGCGGCCGCTTAGGCGAACGCGGACTTGGAAACTCTCTCGGGCGCCTCTGGTAGGCGCCCTTTTTTGTTTCAGTGATCACTTCCCCCGACAACGACAAGCTCAAGACGATCCGGAAGCTTCGGCAGAAGCGCTGGCGAACGAAGCTCGGGCTGTTCAGCGCCGAGGGGGAGGATCTGGTCGCGCTCGGCCGCGATCCCGAGTTCGTGCTGCGCGCAGGCGAGGACGTCGAGCCCGATCTGCTCGACGCGGTGAGCACGTTGGGCTCCGGCACTCGCGTCATCGGCGTCTACGAGCAGCGCTGGGCGGAGCCGGCCGGCGACGTCCTCGTCTATCTGCACGGAGTCGATGACCCGGGCAACGTGGGAGCGATCATCCGCTCCGCCCACGCGCTGGCGGACGCCACCGTCGTGCTCGGCCCCGGCAGCGCCGATCCCTATTCGCCGAAGGCCGTGCGCGCCTCGATGGGCTCGATCTTCGCGCGACCGCCCGCGAGCGCAACGCTCGACGCGCTCGCTGGCCAAAAGGTGGCCCTCGACGCCCATGCGGCGCGGGACCTGCGGGAGCTCGCCGTGGGGAGGCCGGTCGTGCTCGTGATGGGGTCGGAGCGCGGAGAGCTGCCGGAGGCGGCCGGGGTGGAGCGGGTCCGGATTCCCGTGCATGCCGATTCGCTCAACGTCGCGATGGCCGCGACGGTGGCCCTCTACGAGACGGCACTTAGGATGCGCCGCGATGACTGACCTCGAGCAGCTCCGGAGCGAGGCCGAGGCCGCGGTGCGCGAGGCAGCCGCTACGCAGGAGCTCGAGGAGCTGCGCGTGCGCTACCTCGGACGCAGGTCCGAGCTGACAGCGACCCTGCGGTCGATCGGCGAGCTGCCCCCGGAGCGGCGCGGGCCGGTGGGCAAGGCCGCCAACGAGGTGCGCGTGGCGCTCGAGCAGCTGCTCGCGGAGCGCACCTCCGAGCTGGAGGCTTCGGAGCTCGACCGCCGCCTGGCCGAGGACCGGATCGACATCACGCTGCCGGGCGACCCTCCGCAGCCGGCGGGCCGGCTCCACCTGGTCTCGCAGATCCGGCGCCAGATGGAGGACATCTTCATCGGGCTCGGCTTCGCCGTGGTGGAGGGCCCGGAGATCGAGTACGAGTACTACAACTTCACGTCGCTGAACCACCCGCCCGAGCATCCAGCGCGGGCCCCGCAGGACACGTTCTACCTCTCCGAGCACGTGCTGCTGCGGACGCACACGTCGCCCATGCAGACGCGCGCGATGGAGGCGCAGCCGCCGCCGATCTACATCGTGATCCCCGGCCGCGTGTACCGGCCCGACACGCCCGACGCGACCCACGTGCCGATGTTCCACCAGCTCGAGGGGCTCGCGATCGACGAGGACATCACCCTCGCCGATCTCCAGGGCGTGCTGCTCGCCTTCGCCAGGCAGATGTTCGGCGAGGACACCGAGGTCCGCCTGCGGCCCGGCTACTTCCCGTTCACCGAGCCGAGCGTGGAGGTCGATGTGTCGTGCTTCCGCTGCGGCGGCACGGGCTTCGAGGGTGCCGCGCGCTGCGGCACCTGCAAGGGCGAGGGCTGGATCGAGATCCTCGGCTCAGGGATGGTCGACCCGAACGTGCTCGACTACGTGCGCGAGGACGGTTACGACAAGGAGCGCGTCCAGGGCTTCGCGTTCGGCATGGGGATCGAGCGGATCGCCAGCATCGTCCACGAGGTGCCCGACCTCCGCATGCTCTACGAGAACGACGCGCGGCTTTTGGAGCAGTTCGGCGCATGAGGGTCCCGATCGCATGGCTGCGCGAGTACTGCGACCCGGGCCTGTCGGCCGAGGAGATCGCGGACGTGCTCACGATGGCGGGCGTCAAGCTCGAGCGCCTGCACCGCGTCGGCGTGGGCGATCCTGCCGAGTTCGTGGTGGGGAGGGTCCTCGGCGCCGAGCAGCACCCGGACGCCGACCGGCTCACGGTCTGCACCGTGGACATCGGGGCCGGCGAGCCGAGCACGATCGTGTGCGGCGCGCCGAACGTCGCGGCGGGGCAGACGGTGGCGGTGGCGCGGCCCGGGGCGATCATGCCGGACGGGACGAAGCTGGGCGAGGCGAAGCTCCGCGGGGTTAGGTCGAGCGGGATGATCCTGGCTGAGGACGAGGTCGGCATCGGCGTGGACCACGACGGGACGATGGTGCTGGACGACTCGCTTCCCGTGGGCGCGCCGCTCTCCGAGCACCTCCCGATCGTGGACGACGTGCTCGAGATCGAGGTGACCCCAAACCGCCCCGACGCGATGGCCGTGTACGGCGTGGCACGCGACGTCCACGCCGTGACGGCGGCGCCGCTCACCGAGGATCCGACCGCGCGCGACGCCGAGCCCTCGGGCGACGACCGGGCCGAGGAACACGCCACGGTTGAGATCGCCCACCCCGAGATCTGCCTGCGCTTCACCGCGCGTGTGTTCGAGGACGTGAAGATCGGCCCGTCGCCGCTGTGGCTCAAGCAGCGGCTGATGGCCGCCGGGCAGCGCCCGATCTCGAACGTGGTGGATATCACGAACTACGTGATGCTCGCCAGCGGGCAGCCGCTCCACGCGTTCGACCTCGACAAGGTCCGCGGGCGGCACATCATCGTCCGCCGTGCCCACGAGGGCGAGACGATGACGACGCTCGACGGCGCGGAGCGCACGTTCAGCTCGGAGATGGCGCTGGTCTGCGACGAGGAGGGCCCGAGCGGCATCGCCGGCGTGATGGGCGGGCTGATCTCGGAGGTCTCCGACGAGACGACGCGCGTGCTGATGGAGGCCGCGACCTGGGTCGGGCCGAACATCATGCGGACCTCGAAGGCGCTCGGCCTGCGCACCGAGGCGTCAGCCCGCTTCGAGAAGCAGCTCCACCCCGAGCAGGCGATGGGCGCGCAGCGCCTCGCCGCGCGGCTGATGGTGGAGCTGTGCGGGGCCCGCATGGTGGCGGGAACGATCGATGTCTACCCGAGCCCGCTCGAGCCGCGCGTCGTCCCGCTGCGCGCGGCCTGGATGGAGAAGCTGCTGGGCGAGCGGATCGGCGACGAGACCGCCCGCGCGATCCTGGCGCGGCTCGGGTTCGAGCTGGTGGACGGATCTGAGGGCGAGGCGGAGTCCGGCGGCGCGACGCGCTGGAAGGTGCCGCCCTGGCGCGACAGCGATGTCCAGCGCGAGGTCGACCTGATCGAAGAGGTCGCGCGGATCCACGGGCTCGACAAGCTGCCGACGACGCTTCCCGCGCGCGCCCAGGCGATCGGCCGGCTCAGCGGGAGCCAGCCGCTCCGGCGCAGGCTCGAGGACGTGCTGCGCGACCGCGGCCTGCTCGAGGCGATCTCCTACAGCTTCACGTCCCCGGCGAAGCTCGCCCGGCTGCGCCTCTCAGGCGTGGAGCCGCTACGGATCGAGAACCCGCTCAGCGAGGAGCACAGCCTCATGCGCCCGCTGCTCGTGCCGGGCCTGCTCGACGCCGCGCGCCACAACGCAGCGCACGGCCGGGCGGGGATCGCGCTGTTCGAGTCCGCCCACGTATACCTCCCGGCCGGCCCGCTCGAGCCGGCGCCCGAGGGCTCGCCGAGGGGCGCCGCGCCGGCCGAGGAGCACCATCGTCTGGGCGCCCTGTTGACGGAGGCGGCGCCGCCCGGCTGGCGCAGTCCGGCCCGCGAGGCGGACTTCTACGCGGCGAAGGCGCTTCTCGAGGCGGTGATGGAGGCGGCCGGCGTGGAGGACTGGCGAGTCGAGGCGCCTGCGGCCGGGGCCGGCGCGCGCGCGTTCCTGCACCCCGGCCGTGCGGCGTCCGTCGTGACCGGCGCCGGCGTCGAGCTCGGCTGGATCGGCGAGCTCCATCCGCTCGTGCTGCGCGAATGGGAGCTGCAGGGCACGGTCTCCGCCTTCGAGCTGGAGGTCGACCCGCTGCACGAGCTCACGCAGGGCCGCATCGCGACCTACAGCGACGTCACGAGCTTCCCCGCCGTGTTGCAGGACATCGCCGTGATCGTTCCGGAGGACGTGCCGGCGGCGCGTCTGGAGGAGGTCGTCAGAGCCGGGGCCGGCGCCCTCTTGGCGTCGGTCCGCGTCTTCGACCTCTACCACGGCGAGCAGGTCGGCGAGGGCAACAAGTCGCTCGCCCTTCGCCTCGAATTCCGGGCGCCCGACCGGACGCTCACCGACGAGGAGGTCGCCGAGCGCCGGGCCGCG
>JBKPSR010000054.1:0-26548 GCA_046735115.1 Actinomycetota bacterium | reverse complement strand
GGGGCCCACTCGATCCCCGGATCCAAGAAACGACCGAGCGCGTCATCGGTCAGACGCTCTTCGAAGTCTTGCGTTGAACCCTCGCTCGCGAGCTCCGCGTAGAGTCGGCGAACCAGTTCGATGTTCTGCTGCGACACCTCCGTCCCAGTGTCTCGCATCGTGCTGTAGCGCTGGCGGGAGCATCGGGCGCCCCGCAACTCGACCGTCCGGCTGCGTACGGCGCAGTGGGTCGGCGACCAAATCAACGCGGCCCAGCGCGTGAAGAACGAGCCACGGCCGTGCGTGCAGTGCGGCCGGCTTTCGTCGCCCGGAAGGGGACACTGGCCTGCGGGGCCTCGCCTATGCTCGCGAGCTCATCTGAGCTGACGGCGCCTTCCACGACTGGCCCGTCAGCTTTCGCGGCGGCCTGCAGCGTCCCTATGCTCACACCGGATGCCAGCCTCCAGGACCGTCGGAGCGGCGGCCGCGGTGTCGAGCCCACGCAGATCCCGTGCGTGGCTCATCGAAGCGGGGCACCTGGCCGCCCTGTGGGGGCTGGCCGTGGTGGAGCCGACTCTGAGCGTCCTCGGGCGCGAAGACAACCTCGCCTACTTCGTGCCGGGTCGGCGCGTCGACGGGGCTTGGTTCGGGGTTCTGGCTCTCCTACTCGCTCTCCTCCCACCGCTGGTCATGGTCACGCTCGAGGCGCTGGCCGGCCGGATCGGAGAGGCTGTACGACGCCGCCTCCATGCGCTCTTCATCTGGACCCTTGCCTCGCTCCTCGCTCTGTACGCGCTCGAGGAGGCAGCGCGCTCGCTAGCGAGGTCCCCGAACGGCGCCGTGGGACTGCTCTTGGCGGCCGCAGCGATCGGCGCGCTTTTCGCGGCCGCCTACGTGAGGTTTCAGCCGGTCCGAGGACTGCTGACCGTTCTTTCCGTTACGCCGCTCGTCTCGGTCGCGGCGTTCGTGCTCACGACGCCCGGCGAGGAGCTCGTCTTCGGCGCAGGATCGTCGACGCCTCCGTCTGCCGTGCCGAGCCACATACCGGTGGTGGTGCTCATCTGGGACGAGCTACCGATCGCGACGCTGATGGGCGAGAGAGGGAAGATCGATGCCGCCCGCTATCCGAATTTCGCGAAGCTCGCCTCCGATGCGACCTGGTTCCGCAACGACTTCGCCGCCGCCGAGTTCACGGTTCAGGCCGTACCGGCGATCCTGACCGGCAAGCTGCCGCCCGGCAATGAGGTCCCGGTGCATACCTCCCAGCCGCATTCCCTCTTCACGCTGCTTGGGAACAGCCACGAGATCACCGCCTTGGAGCACGCGACCTGGCTATGCCCGCGGAAATTGTGCGGAGACGATCGCTCACGGGTGCAGCGCTCCATCGAGGCCACCTCAGCGCTGAGCCTGCTCTACGCCAGCGTGATCGTGCCGCGCGGCGTGTACGCGCGGCTCGGAGCCAGTCCGCCCGACGCCGGTCGGACTTGGGGAGAGGCGCTGGGATCGGAGGATCAGACGCGCTCGGTGGGAGAGATCCTCGCCGACACACGGGATTCGCCCAGCGAACTGGCCAGATACCCCGATGCCAATTTCGCTCGCTTCCTCGGGCTCATGAAGCCGTACGCGCCGCGGGCAGGCCGGGCGCCCTTCTACTTCCTGCATGCCCCCCTCCCTCACGGTCCCCGGGTTTTCCTTCCGGACGGAAAGGTCCACTCTTCCTGGGACCTGGACATGCCTGGCGTGGCCTTCGACGGTTTGAGCGAGGACCTGACGCCATTCCAATTTGCGTGGCAGCGGCATGTGCTCCAGACCCGTTACACCGATCTCCTGCTGGGGCGGCTGCTACGCGAGCTTCGTGATGATGGTCTGTACGACCGCGCACTGATTCTCGTCACGGCGGACCACGGCGTCAGCTTCATGCGAGGAGAGCCCCCTCGAATCGCGTCACCCGAAAACGCCGCCGGGATCGCGATGGTCCCGCTCTTCGTCAAGCTGCCTCATCAGCGTGAGGGCCGCGTGCTTGATCGCGCCGCGAGAGCTACCGACGTCCTTCCAACACTCGCCGATCTGCTCGACATTCGCCTGCCCTGGAACGTCACCGGGACCTCGCTCTTCGGCACGAGACGCCGTGGCGGCCGCACGGTCTCCATCGGCAGGGTCACCTCCACCTCGACCAAGCTCGAGCGGCAACGGACGGCGATCGTCCGGCGCCAGACCGCCCTATTCGGGATCGGCCTCGAGGGAGGCGGAGGCTTCGGACTCGGCGCTCACCGCGACCTGGTAGGCCGGCGAGTCACAGACGTGGGGCTCGCCGGGCCCGCGGGACCCAGCGCCACGCTGAGCGACGATGCGGCGATCCGGTCCGCGGATCCGCGCTCCCGGTGGGTACCGGCCGGCCGCGTGAACGGGAGCATCGACGGTCCGAATGCGCGCCGGGTCACCACGCTGGCGGTCGCGTTCAACGGACGGATCGCCGGCGTCGGGCCGACCTACCGAGCCGGCAACCGAACCTACTTCTCGCTGATGGCATCGGATCGCTTCCTGAGGCGCGACGGGAACGCCGTCGGTGTATACGAGGTGGTCGGGCGCCGGCACGAGACCGCGCTCCGACCTCTCATAAGGCCACCAGCCCCGCAGGGGAGCTAGCGAATCGGGGCCGCGAGCACGCCCGGCCCCGGCAGGGCTTCAAGGCCGCGAGTGCCAACTGCGCCTCAGCGCTCGAGAGCTGTTGCTCGCTGCATAGCCGCGCATGCCAGCGGGGCATGGCGCGGTCGAACCTGGCCGGCTCGAGGTCGCGCGCGAGCAGCAGCAGTTCGAGGCCGTCCGCGAGCGGCACCTTGGGGAGCTCGGCGGCCATTGTCCAGGCCAACATGAAATTCCCGCGCTGGAGCGCACGCTTGAACTGCGAGTAAGCTGTTCCTTGGGCGGTCACGAACGTACGTTCCCATTGAATCAAGTGCCCCGGCGGTCGCCCGCCGGCGCTGCTGCCGATCGTCCACGACGGGTGTGGCGGAGCGAACGGACGGCTATCGAGATCAAGCGAAAGCACTAGCGGGCCGCGGGCCGTGGGCCGTGGCGGGGAGCACGGGGCTCCGGTACGGGGCTACCCCGGCCCCGGCTCGCTGACCATATGGAGTTCCGCATCCTCGGTCCGCTCGAGGTCCTCGACGAGGGCCACAGGGTCGCGCTCGGAGGGAGCAAGCAGCGCGCGCTGCTGGCACTGCTGTTGCTGCACAGGGGCGAGACACTCGGCACGGAGCGATTGATCGACGAGCTGTGGGGGGAGCGCCCCCCAGCGACGCCCACAAAGTCGGTGCAGGTGCACGTCTCGCGCCTGCGCAAGACGCTGGCGCCGGCTGGGAGCGAGCTAATCGTCACCCGTGAGTACGGCTATGAGCTGGCAATCGACAGGGAGCTGGTCGACGCCGAGCGTTTCGAGCGGCTCATGGGCGAGGGACGCGACGAGCTGGCGGGGGGCCACGCGGAGAATGCCGCCGCCGCGCTGGAGGAGGCGCTCTCGCTGTGGCGCGGGCGGCCGCTCGACGATCTGGCCTACGAGCGGTTCGCGGAGGGCGAGATCGCCCGGCTGGAGCAGCTGCGGCTGGCGGCGCTCGAGCAGCTGATCGAGGCGAAGCTGGCGCTTGGCCGCCACGCCGAGCTCGTGGCGCAGCTGGAGACGCTGGTCGCAGAGCACCCCTACCGCGAGCGGTTGTGGGGACAGCTGATGATGGCGCTCTACCGCTGCGAGCGCCAGGCGGACGCGCTGCACGCCTACCAGGATGCGCGGCGCGCGCTAGTCGAGGAGCTTGGGATCGAGCCCGGCGAGCGGCTGCGCGAGCTCGAGCGGGCGATCCTGGCGCAGGACCCGGCGCTGGGACTCCCGGCCGGCGACCAGAGCGGGGTGCTCGTCACGCCCGCGGAGTTGCCGACGGGGGTCGTCACCTTTCTGCTAACCGATGTCGAGGACTCGTCGGGGCTGTGGGAGGCCGACGCGGACGCGATGGCGGACGCGCTTGAGCTGCACGATCGCCTGATCGGCGAAAAGGTCGAGGCCTTCGGCGGCCGGCTGCTGAAGGCGAAGGGCGAGGGCGATGCAACGTTGACGGCGTTCCGGCGCGCATCCGACGCCGTGGCCTGTGCCGCGGAACTGCAACGGGCTCTGCTCGGCACGTCGTGGCCGGGCGGCCTCGATCTGCGCGTGCGGGTCGCGCTGCACACCGGCGAAGCGCACGAGCGCGCCGGGGACTACTTCGGGCCCGCCCTGAACCGCGCCGCCAGGCTGAGGGGCCTGGCGCGTGGCGGGGCGACGGTGATGTCGCAGACGACCGCCGAGATCGTTAGGGACCGCCTGCCCGCCGGGGTCGAGCTCGTCGATCTCGGTCGCCGGGCGCTGCGGGGCCTGTCGCGCCCCGAGAACGTGTTCGAGCTGCGCCTGAGCGACCGGGCCGTTTCGGCGTTCGAGCTGGCACTCGACGCGCCGCCGACGACGGTCGCCGCCGCGGCCGACGGCACGGGCGGACTGCCCACGTCGGTCACCGCTCGGCTCCCCGCCCCGGCCACACCCACCATCGGTCGGGAGGCGGACTGCTCGGCGATTGCGCACTTGCTGCGTCGCGAGGAGATCCGCCTGGTGACGCTCACTGGGCCGGGCGGGGTGGGCAAGACGCGCCTCGCCGTTGAGGTGGCCGCCGAGATCACTGAGGACTTCCCGGACGGGGTCCACTTCGTCGCGCTCGCGCCGATTGCAGACCCCGCATTGGTGCTCCCCACCGTCGCGGACGCCGTAGGGCTCGACAAAGCCGCGGCTGCCGACGTCGGCGAGCTGTTGGAGCATAGTCTCGCCGAACGCAGGCTGCTGATCGTCGTCGATAACTTCGAGCACTTGCTCGACGCTGCGCCGAGCGTCTCCCGGCTCCTCGCAAAGACGCGCAACCTGCGAGTGCTCGCGACGAGCCGCGAGCGGATCCACGTCCAGGGCGAGCGGGTGTATCCGGTGCCGCAGCTCGAGCTCTCGGCCGCAATGGACCTCTTCGCTGAGCGCGCTCAATCGCTCCAGCCCAGCTTCACGCTTACGGCTACGAACTCGGATGCGGTCGCGGAGATCTGCCGCCGCTTGGACGGTCTACCGCTCGCGATCGAGCTCGCCGCGGCGCGGATCCCGCTCTTCCCGCCGAAGCTGCTGCTCGACCGGCTCGACGAACGATTGAAGCTTCTGACCGCCGGAGGCCGCGACCGCCCAAGACGACATGAGACCCTCCGTGCAGCGATCGACTGGAGCTATGAGCTGCTATCGGAACCGCAGCAGACGCTGCTCGGGCGGTTGTCCGTCTTCGCGGGCGGCTGCACCGTCGAAGCCGCCGAAGCCGTGTGCGCTGATGGCATCGATCTGGTCGGTGAGCTCGCCGCGCTCATCGACAAGAGCCTCGTTCGCCGAGAAGGGTCGGACGCCGAGCCGCGCTTGGCGATGCTCGAGACGATTCGCGAGTACGCGCGCGAGCAACTTGCGGAGAGGGATGAGCAGAAGACGCGCCGCCGTCACGCCGAGTTCTTCCTCGCGTTCGCCGAGGAGCTCGAGCCCGTTCTCTCCCGAGCGGGTGGGCGAGAGGCGCAAGAGCGGCTGCTCGCCGAGCTCGACAATTTCCGTACCGCACTCACGTGGTCGATCGGCAGCGCGAACGGTGTGATCGCCCTGCGCCTCATCTGGGCGCTGTGGCGCTTCTGGTGGCACCACGGTCTCGCGGCGGAGAGCTACGCCTGGGCGGAGAAGGCCTTGGCGGCCGCGCCGGACGCTCAGCCGGACGTTCGGGGCCGCGCTGTCTTCGCGGCGGCCGATCTCTTCTACGCGCGCGGCGACTGGGAAAGACAGCGGCGCATGTACGGCGAGGCGATCGAACTGCTCGACGAGGGCGGCGATGAGGAGCACCTCCTGTACGCCCTGTGGGCGAGCGCGGTGGCGGACAGCATCGCCGGTCACGAGGTCGATGTCGCTGAGCGCAAGGCCGCCGGTGCGCTGGCGCGAGCGGAGGCTGGAGGCTATGCCGAGGTCACGGGAAGGCTCAGCATCCTTCTTGGGGAAATCGCCCAGGAGCGAGGCGACACAAACGCGGCGCGAAAGCACTTCGGGGGTGCTGCGGAGACGTTCGCCGAACTCGGCGACCTCTACGGGCGAGGACTTGCGCTCGAGAACCTCGCGGTGGCTGAACTCTTGGATCGCGATGCGCACGGCGCGGCACGTGCACTTGCGGAGAGCGTCGACAGTTGGGACTTCTCCCAGAACCTGCACAACCTCGGGCACCTGCTCGTCGTCGCGGCCGGCGTCTCCCTGCAGCACGGCGAAGCAGCGCTGGCGACACGAATGCTCGGCGCGGTGGCGGCGACCTTCGAGCGCCTCGGGATGCTCCTGCAGCCATACGAGGCGCGGGTTGAACGGGAGACGCGTGAGCTTGCGCAGGCCGCGCTCGGGCCGGCGCGCTACGAAGAGGAGCTTGGCCGCGGCGCCGAAACCGAGCTCGTAGACGCCTTGGCCGGAGTGCCGGAACGTCTCAAGCGCTGGTCGACCACGCCGTCGCCGTCGGCCGCCTAGTACGACCCCGCCGCACACGCGGCGTCTGACGGCGTTTGAGGTCCAGCAGGAGCGGGCCGTGGCTGAGAGTGCCAGCGGCGTTTAGGCCAGGATCGGGCCACGGCAGGCGCGCGCGTCGGGGCAGACTCCGCTCAACGTCTAGCGCCCCGGGCAGGACTCGAACCTGCGACCCGCGGCTTAGAAGGCCGCCGCTCTATCCAGCTGAGCTACCGGGGCGGGTGGTCGACAAAGCGTAGGCGCGCGGGCGGCGCGTGACGAGTCAGCGCCCCGAGCCGCCGCCGATCGACGAGCCGCTGAAGAAAAAGAACCAGATCTCGAAGGCGGCCGCCGCGATCAGCACAGTCACGACCACGACCTTCTCCGCCCCCGAGATCCGAGCCGCGGCCGCGCTCCTGTCGAGCCGCTCGCCGCGCATGCTCTGCAGCCAAGGCGCGTGGGTTCTGACCGTGGGCCTCGTCCCCGTCGCGTCCTGATAAGCGCTCATGGTCAGCTTGAGCAGCTGATAGAGCCCCCAGCTGAACGCGATCAGCGAAACGATCACGACGGCATACGCGCCCATCGACGGCTGGCTCTCATCCCCCTGCACCTTCGACCCGATCCAGACCGCCAGCAGCGGGCTGCCGGTCCATACGTTCAGCGCGAGAAACGCCATGGCGGCCGCGAGCAAGATCGGCTTGATGCGTCCCCTGGAGGAGGACTCAGGTGCGGTCTGAGCCATGCGTATCGGGGCGACTGGATTCGAACCAGCGACCTCCTGGTCCCAGGCCAGGTGCGCTACCAGGCTGCGCTACGCCCCGGTGCGGGCGAGTGTCACCACTGCTCACGAAGCGAATGCATCCATCCCTCCAAGCGCGCGCGGAGCGGCGTGTCATCGGCAGTGACGCTCGAGACGCCGTACCGCCACCTCCGGATACGTCCAGTCAGGCGACCGCTGTTGGACTTCCGCTGAAAGCGGATCTCGTCCCCTACCGACCGACAGCCTGCGAGGCCAAAACCGGCGCAGCTCGTCGAGGTCCTGGTCCGCGTGGTACTGAATCGATACGTCAAAAACGGACGCTCAGACCGCGCCCGCTGCGTACGCCGAATAGATGAGCACTATGGATGCGGCGCCGAGCAGCGCGGCTCCCGTGACCGGTACGGCGCGAGCGCCCAGGGGGCGGGTTTTCTCGTGGATCATCACCCCAGTCAGGAGCGCCATCCATATCAGGCTCGCCACCCCGGCCGCGAACATCACGAGCATCAGCGCCCAGCAGCAGCCCACGCAGAACAGGCCGTGGCGCGCCCCGAGACGGAAGCCGCCGGCCGGTCCGCGCTCGTAGTAGCGCGTCAGGAACTGGGCGGGATGGCGGCAGTTGTCGAGGCAGGCGTCCTTCAAGGATGTGAACTGGAATGCGCCGGCCAGCGCGAGCACGGAGCCGCCTATCCACCAGTCGTGATGCGCGAGCCAGGCGCTCGAGTTCACGGCGGCATGCAGACTCGCGTCGAAGCCGAAGGCCGCGAGCCCGAAGGCGCTCCAGACGAGCGCGTAGCCGCCGATGAAGGCAGCCATGGAGCGCCCCCGCCGTGGCGCTCGCTCCGACGCCCGGGAGTACAGCCGTATCAGCGGAAGGCTCGACGGGAGCATCATCGCCGCGATCATCACCTGCCACGCGAGCAGAGCGATCAGCGCGGCCAGGACCAGCGGCGGCCCGTCGCCGACGAGCAGCGAGTCGTGATTCGCAAGCGCGGCGACGCCGGCCACCTGGGCGCCGATGGCGGCGACCCAGGCAGCCGCTATCCCGACCAGGACCGGTCGGGGCAGGTCCGTCACTCGCCCTGGTAGTCGATCTTCCAGTCGGACTGGATGGCGTTCTTGCCCTCCAGCTCCCACTGGTAGCCGTGCTCCGGGATGCTGACCCGTTCGTGGCTGGCCTTCGCGACGTACGCCGGCGAGCCCGGAACGGTGGAGAAAATCGAGTTGTTGAGCGTGGTCACGCTGCCATCCGGCCCGCGATACGGCTCCATGGCGCAGTCGACCTTGTCGCCGACCGTCAGCGTGCCGGCGCCGTCCTCGATCGTGTGCGAGATCGGTGCCCGCTCGACCCCGACGACTTCTCCTACGAGTTGCGCCAGGTCGGCCAGGGGGCCGCCGAGCTTGCCGCTGAAACAGTCGACCATGGCGTCCATCTGCTCATCCGACGCACGATCGTCCACGAAGACCATCTCGCGCCAGTTGCCCTCGAGGATGTTCCCGGGGACGTGCGCCACGGCGACCAGCGTCAGACCGCTCACGTCCACCCCGCGGATCTTGCCGGTCGAGATGTTGTACGCGATGACCGTGTCGCAGGTCCCGTTGTCCGGATCCTCGCCGATCCAGCACGGACACAGCGTGTCGCAGCTGCATACCTCCAGGAGACTGCCCTCGAGTTGATAGCCCTGGCTTGTCGCGGCCGGGCCCGTCTCAGTGGTGGCCATTCCCACTCCTTCTGTTGAGGCGCTGTCCTGCCGATCATCGCCGTCCGGCAGACCGGTTGCAAGAGCGCGCTAGGGTGGCGCCGGTCGATGGCCGACGTCCAGCCGCTGAAGACGCTCCGCTACGACCCGGCCGCGGCCGGGCCACTCGGCGACCTGATCGCCCCTCCGTACGACGTGATCGACGAGCGGATGCGGGCTCAGCTCGCCGGACGGAGCCCGTACAACGTCGTCGGGATCGACCTTCCGGACAGCTACGACGCCGCGGCGCGGCTGCTCGACGAGTGGCGCCGGCGGGGCGTGCTGGTCCAGGAGGACGAGCCGGCCATGTGGGTGCTCCGCCAGGACTACACCGCCCCCGACGGCAGCGCGCGCACCCGGACCGGTTTCCTCGCGCGCGTGCGCTTGGAGGACTACGGCGCCGGCCGCATCCGTCCCCATGAGCGCACGCACCCGGGCCCGAAGGAGGACAGGCTCGAGCTCACGCGGGCCACCGGCGCCAACCTGTCCGCCATCTTCAGCCTCTTTCCCGACGCGAGCGGAGCCGCGCGCGAGACGCTGACGCAGGCCACCGAGGCCGAGCCATTCGCCGCCGTCGCCGACCACGAGGGCACGGCCAACACGCTCTGGCGCGTCGACGACCCAGACGCCATCGCCGCACTCCAGGGGGCCCTGGCGGACGCCGAGCTGCTGATCGCCGACGGCCACCACCGCTACGAGACCGCGCGCGTCTACGCGGACGAGATCGGCGGCGAGGGCGACCACCGCTACGTGCTCATGCTGCTGGTCGCGCTCGAGGACCCGGGCCTGCTCGTCTTCCCCACGCACCGTCTCCTCACCGGCCTCAAGGACGACGCCGAGAAGCAGATCGCGATCCGCGACACCGCCAGGCGCGACTTCGAGATCGAGGAGCTCCACGACCCGAAGAAGCTCGAGCCTCCTCCGGGGGACGAGCGCGTTGCCTTCGGCTACATGGACAGCTTCTTCAAGCGACCGTTCCGCTTCAGCCTGAAGGACCAGTCGATCGCCGACGCCGCGCTCGCCGGGATGCCGGACCCCTACCGCCGGCTCGACACCGCGGTGCTCGAGGCCCTCATGCTCCGCGGCGCCCTCCATATGAGCGAGGACGACATCTCGCATCTGCGTGGGCTCGATTACTCGAAGAACCTGGACGACGCGATCGAGCGCGTCGAGTCCGGCGCCGCCGACGCCGGCTTCTTCATGCGCGCTACCCCGGTCGAGCAGGTGCGCGAGGTGGCGGCGACGGGTGAGTCCATGCCCCCCAAGTCGACCTACTTCTACCCGAAGGTCCCGACCGGCCTCGTGTTCAATCCGCTTCGGTGAAGATCTACACGCGCAAGGGCGACGACGGCACCACGGGCCTCTGGTACGGCGGCCGGGTGCCGAAGTCCTCCGGGCGGCCGGAGGCCTACGGCTCGGTGGACGAGGCGGCCTCGGCCCTCGGCGCCGCGCGCGCCGCGGCCGAGCGGGACGGCGAGCTCTACCGAGACATCCTGCGCCTACAGAACGAGCTCTTCATCGCGGGTGCGGAGCTCGCGACCGCGCCAGGGGCCGCCGAGCGCCTTCAGCCGGGAGTCTCCAAGGTGACGAGCGAGATGGTCGAGCGGCTCGAGTCGGACATCGACCGCTACATGGCGCGCGTCGAGCTGCCGCCGAAGTTCGTGATTCCGGGCGGCAGCGAGCTGTCGGCCCGGCTCGACGTCGCGCGCGCCGCCGTGCGGCGTGCCGAGCGCCGGGTCGCCGAGCTGAAGGACGGCGGGGACCTCGCCGACGACATCGTCCTGACCTACCTGAACCGGCTGTCCGATGCGGTCTACGCGATGGCGCGCTTTGCGGACGAGCCAGACCCTGAGCTCTTCGAGGGGAGAGGATGAGAGCAACCGCACGGCGGGAGGACGGCAGGCTGCGGCAGTCCGTAGAGATCCGCGACCACACTGTCGCGGCCGACGAGCCCAAGGACCACGGCGGGGACGACTCGGCGCCGAGCCCGCAGGAGCTGCTCGCGGCGAGCCTCGCGAGCTGCACCGCGATCACGATGGAGATGTACGCGCAGCGGAAGGGCTGGGAGCTTGGCGACGTGACCGTGGACGTGAACTACGAGCCGGCACAGCGCGGCTCGCCGACGCGCTTCTCGATGGTCGTGAACTTCCCCAAGGAGCTCCCGGAGGACCAGCGTGAGCGCCTGATGCAGATCGGCGCCAAGTGCCCCGTGCACCGCGTGCTCGAGGGCGAGGTCATGTTCGAGGAGAGGGTCGAGCTCGCCTGATCAGGAGCTCTCGGCGAGCTCCCACATCTGAAAGCGCCCGAGCGGCCGGAAGCCAAGGCGTTCGTAGACCGGGTAGCCCAGCCCCGTCGAGACCAGCGTGGAGGTCTCGCAGCCGCGCTCCACGGCGTCGGCGAGGGCGTGTCCGAGGAGCTTCCCGGAGATGCCGCCGCCGCGCGCCTCCGGAACGACGGCCACGCACTCGACGTCGGTGTTCCCGTCGTGGTCCGTCATCAGCAGGCAGCCGACCGGCTCGCCGGCGTCGCGGGCGACGTATACGTGGATCGAGTCGCTCGGGCGCATCCGCATGGCGCGCGTGAACGAGTCCGTGCCGAACCCGTATGCGCGGTCGTTGAGCGGTCCGACGACGGAGATGTCGCCGTCCGCCGTCCAGTCCTCGAGAGCATCCCGAGCGGGGCGCTCCACGCCCTCGAGGTCGTGGATCATGGCCGCGGGCTGCGCGTCGACGACGTGGCCGCGCCGCTCAAGAAGGCGCCCGGCGGCCTCGTCCCCGGGCCACGCCCACACGGTCCACCTGGCGCCGATCCCGCGGTAGGCGGCGGCGAGCTCGTCGTACGCGGCGTCGAGGGCGTCGGCGCTCCGGTACACGACGCCGTTCGCGACCGCGCGCTCCGGGGCGGCGGGGACCACGGATGCCAGCAGGCCTTCGTGGCGGACAGTGTGTGCGCCCTCCGACGCCTCGCCCAGGAGGCTGTAGAACGCGAAGAGTCCGTCCACGACGCGCTCGATCACCGGGCCATTGTGGAGCACTAGACTCGACGGGGCCATGCGCGAGCTCCCGGTGCCGGCGCACTTCGACCCGAACCGCGTCGGCGAGGTCTGGCGAGTCGATTACGAGGAGCGAGCCCGCGAAGCCGCAGTCTGGGCCGAGGAGCACGGCCTCCAGCCCGCCGTGGAGGACTTGATCCGCGTCTGCCTCCTCGCCGTCGACGTCCAGAACACCTTCTGCATCCCCGCGTTCGAGCTCTTCGTCGGCGGTCGGTCGGGCACGGGCGCCGTGGACGACAGCCGCCGCCTGTGCGAGTTCGTCTACCGGAACCTCGGCACGATCACGCAGATCGTCCCGAGTCTCGACACCCATCACGCCATGCAGGTCTTCCACGCGATCTGGCTGGTGGACGAGCAGGGCAACCATCCCGAGCCCTACACGCTCATCTCGGCCGAGGACGTCGACTCCGGCCGCTGGAAGGTGAACGAGCCGGTCGCGGAGGCGCTCGGAATCGGAGCCGACTATGCCGCTCGCCATCTCGCTCACTACACGCGCCGGCTCGCCGAGGGGGGCAAGTACAACCTGACGATCTGGCCTTACCACGCGCTCCTCGGCGGTATCGGCCACGCGCTGGTCTCGGCGGTCGAGGAGGCCATCTTCTTCCACGGGGTCGCGCGCTACAGCCGGCCCGACTTCGAGATCAAGGGCGAGAGCCCGTGGACCGAGCACTACTCGATGCTCGGGCCGGAGGTGACCGAGGGGCCGGACGGCGACCCGCTCGGCGAGCTCAACACCTGGCTGATCGACAAGCTGCTCACCTTCGATGCGGTGGTGGTGGCCGGACAGGCGAAGAGCCATTGTCTCGCCTGGACCATCGACGACCTCCTCGAGGGCGACGACGTCCGCGAGCGCCGGCTGGCCGAGCGGACGTACCTGCTCGAGGACTGCACATCGCCGGTGGTCGTGCCCGGCGCCGTCGACTACACGGACGAGGCCGACGCCGCCTTCGAGCGCTACGCCGCCGCCGGCATGCACGTGGTGCGATCGACCACACCGATCGATAGCTGGCCGGGGCTGGCGGACCGGGTGGCGGGGCTCCGATAGCCCAGGTGCCCGAGCTTCGCGAGCTGCTCCTGACGCCGGAGCAGGCCGCCCGGATGGACGCGCCGGGGTCGAAGGACGCTGCCGTGCTCGTGCCGCTCTACCACGAGCCGCTCACCGCGGTCTTCACCGAGCGGCGGGCGGACCTCTCGCGCCACGCCGGGGAGATCTCGTTCCCAGGAGGGCGCCCGGACCACCCCGACGAGGACCTCCGCTCCTGCGCCCTGCGCGAGGCCCAGGAGGAGATCGGCCTCGACCCCGCGGGCGTCGAGCTCGTGGGCGCGCTGCCGCCGGTCGGGACCTTCGTGACCGGCTACCGGATCTTCCCGTTCGTCGGGCTGATCGAGCCCGGTCAAAGCTGGCGGCCGCAGGCGAGCGAGGTCGCCGAGATCCTCGAGTTCACGCTGGCCGACCTTGTCCGCGGGCACGAGATGCAGCGGCTCCTCCGCAAGGGTGTGCCGATCAAGACCCCGACGTACACCGTTGACGGCCACCTCGTGTGGGGCGCCACCGGCCGCATCGTCCAGTCGCTCCTCGAGCGGCTGAGGCCGTTGCTGTAGGTCAGACGTCCTTCTCGATCGGCACCGCGACCATGTTGCCCCACTCGGTCCAGGAGCCGTCGTAGTTCTTGACGTCGTCCTCGCCGAGCAGCTCGTGCAGCACGAACCAGGTGTGCGCCGAGCGCTCGCCGATCCGGCAGTAGGCGATGATCGGGTGGCCGTCGACCACGCCCTTGTCCGTGTAGAGCTCGCGCAGCTCGTCGGCGGACTTGAAGGTTCCGTCCTCCTGCACCGCCTGTGCCCACGGCACCGATGCGGCGCCCGGGATGTGACCGGCCCGCTGCGCGCCCTCCTGCTCGTAGCCGGCCATCGCGATCAGCTCGCCCGAGTACTCCTGCGGGGAGCGCACGTCCACCAGGCGAGTGCCCGAGTCCAGCGCGCTCAGCACCTCGTCGCGGAAGGCACGGATCCCCTGGTCGCCGTCGTGGGCGTTGAAGGTCTGGCTCTCGTAGCTCGGCATGTCGCCCGAGGTCGGGCGGCCCTCGGAGATCCACTTCTCGCGCGGGCCGTTCATGAGCTTGACGTCGTCGTGGCCGTAGTACTTGAGGTACCAGTAGGTGTAAGCGGCGAACCAGTTGTTGCGGTCGCCGTAGAGGACGATCGTGTGCTCGTTCGAGATGCCTCGGCTCCCGAACAGCTCCCCGAACTCCGCGGGTGCGAGGAAGTCGCGCTTCACCTGGTCCTGGAGGTCCTTCTTCCAGTCGAAGCCGATCGCGCCGGGGATGTGCGCCTCTGCGTAGAGCGCCGGATTCTCGTCGATCTCGACGATGCGGATCGACGCGTCATTCAGGTGGTTCTCCACCCACTGCGTATCGACTAGCACGTCCTTGGCGTAGTCCGCCACGGTTCCTCCCATTTCTCCCGAACTCAGGTCGGAATTAAGGTACCCAAACTCGCGCGAGACATCGGGGTATCGTGCTCGGCCTGATGGAGCGCGCCCCGCTTCGACCCGTACCCGCCCGCCCCGCCGGCCCGGTGAATCCGGCCACGGCGATGCGCGGAGTCGGCGCCTGGATGCCGACGCTCCCACCGCTCGCCGCGGAGGCGCTGGCGCTGGTGGTGCTCTCGGAGCGGCCGAGGGCAGAGGTGGCCGGGTCGCTGGGCGTGTCCGAGGAGGAGCTGGCGAAACTGCTGGCCGCCGCCCGCAAGGAGCTCCGCCAGACCGTGGTCACGCTCGGTGGAAGCGGCTGGTGCGAGCGAGCCGAGGGACTGATCTCCGACCGCCTGGACGGCATACTCGCCGGGCGCGACACCCGCCGCCTCGACGTCCACCTCCGCAACTGCCCCCGCTGCGTGGAGCACGAGCGCCGCCTGGTACAGGCAACCGACGCGCTGGTGGGCCGCGTGACCAGCGCGACGCGGGGGCCGGCGCCGGCCGGCGAAGCGGTGCCGCTGGTGGAGGCGGCGCCACCGGACGACGGCGTTGAGGCCGGAGCCCCGCCCGCGGAGACGGCTCCACCCGACGACAGGACCGCGGAAGGAGTGCCGGCGGCGGACGCGGCCCGCACCGACACCGGCGTCGAGGAAGACATCCCGCCGGCCGAGGCGGCTCCTGCCGACGACCGCAGCGAGGGAGGGCCCGAGATCGGCACGGAGGACTCCCCCGCGATCTCCGCGCCACTGGAGGCCGCGCCCGACCAGGCCGCGCCCGCCGAGGGCGCGCCCCCCGAGATGCCGCCGGCGGAAGCCGCGCCCAACCGCGAGGAGGTCGCTGCCGCGGCGGAGGTGCCCGTTGCTCCGGGGCGTCAGGTTGCCGCGGCGCTCGCCTGGAACTCGCTGATCGGGCTCGCGATCCTGCTCACCCTCGCGACGATCGCACTGACGATCGCCGGCATCCTCGGCGCGAGGCTCTAAGACCTCGCGCCACCCGTCCGCGCCTCCGTCGCCTGGCCCAGCCGGACGGTGTGCGCTTTCTCCACCTATGTCGTCGCAAAGGTGGACAGGGTTCGGTCGACCGCCTCCCTCATCGCCCTCAGCCATTCCTCATGCGCAGCCGGGTCGGTTGTGACGACTTCGCCGCATATGTGCCATGTCTGTGATGCGGTGCGCACGATTTGGGCGCCGTGGTCCAGGAGGGTGAGGTCGACGGAGCCGGCGGCCTCGTAGACCAGTCCCCGAACCGGGGTGTCCACGAGATGCTCGGCCAGAGTCTGAAGGCGGGTGCCGTGCAGCTCGGGTGACCCGACCGCCGTTCCCATCAACCAGCAGAGGACCGAGACGCCGGACAGGGCGGGTAGCAAGGTCGCCAGTCGGTCTGGGTCCGCGAGAACCCCGTCAATGCCCGCCTTCTGGAGCTCTTGAAGCCGCTCCGGAGACCGAGTCGTGCCCCGGACCGCATGCTCGGCGGAGACAACCCGCGCGAGCGCCAGCCCGCGACAGCCGCATCCCACGATGAGCACCCGCGCCACGCGCTAGTCGTCGGGGTCCGCGGAAGCTCGTCGGCGCAGCTCGTCGCGCCAGCGGCGGTCGGCCGCGAGCTGTGCGCGGACGTCGTCCTCGGTGATCTCGCGACGGCCCGTGGCGCGGCGGCGGGCGTTCTGCGCCTCGATCATCTGGTCGACGTCGTCGATCTCGAGCTCGGCCTCGAGCTCCGGCGAGCGGGTCGGGCGCCAGTCCACCTGCTCCGCGCCGGACCCGGGATACCAGCGGCCGATCGCAAGGAATATCCCGATGACGACCAAGCTCCCGAACACGACGAACGCCGCGAACTCGTCCACGCGGGCCGAGTGTACGCTCCCGCCCCGTGCCGGAAGCCGTCATCCTCGATGCCCTCCGCACCCCAATCGGCCGCTACGCGGGCGTCCTGGCGCCCGTGCGCCCCGACGATCTCGCCGCTCGCGTGCTCTCCGCGACGGTTGAGCGAAACGGCCTGGACCCGGCCGCGGTCGACGAGGTGTACATGGGCTGCACCAACCAGGCCGGCGAGGACAACCGCAACGTCGCACGGATGGCGTCGCTGGTCGCGGGGCTTCCCCAGGAGGCCCCGGCGGTGACGGTGAACCGCCTGTGCGCCTCGGGGCTAGAGGCGGTCGTCCAGGCCGCCCGCCAGATCCGGCTCGGGGAGGCGGACCTCGTGCTGGCCGGCGGAGTCGAGTCGATGTCGCGGGCGCCGCTCGTGATGCTGAAGCCCGAGCGCGGCTTCCCGCGCGGCAACGCCGAGCTCGTGGACACGACGATCGGCTGGCGCTTCGTGAACCCGCGCTTGGCCGCGAGCTACTCGACGGAGTCGATGGGCGAGACCGCCGAGAACGTGGCCGAGCGCTACGAAGTCTCCCGCGAGGACCAGGACGCCTTCGCGCTCGAGTCGCACCGGCGCGCGGTGGCGGCGGCCGAGGCGGGCCGCTTCGACGACGAGCTAGTCACGGTCGACGTCCCCCAGCCCAAGGGCGAGCCCGTGACGATCCACGCCGACGAGGGCCCGCGCCCGGACACGACGCTCGAGCGCCTCGGCGCCCTCCGGCCGGTCTTCCGCGACGGCGGCACTGTGACCGCCGGCAACTCGTCCCAGATCAACGACGGTGCGGCCTGCGTGATCGTCGCGAGCGAGGAGCGCGCGCGAGATCTCGGCCGCGAGCCGCTCGCGCGCATCGTGAGCAGCGCCTCCGCCGGCGTGGACCCGGCCCTGATGGGCATAGGGCCGGTCCCATCCACACGAAAGGCGCTCGAGCGCGCCGGCCTCGAGCCCAAGGACATCGACCTCGTCGAGCTGAACGAGGCCTTCGCGTCCCAGGTGCTCGCCTCGATGCGCGAGCTCGGCTTCGACCACGACCGGCTGAACGTGAACGGAGGCGCGATCGCGCTCGGCCACCCACTCGGCTGCTCGGGCGCCCGCCTGATCGGGACGCTCGCCCACGAGCTGCGCCGCCGCGGGGGCCGTTACGGAGTGGCAACGATGTGTATCGGCGTCGGCCAGGGAATGGCCGCCGTCATCGAAAACCCGGCGACGTAAAACAACGATCCGGCCTTGGGGTTGGATAGCAACCCCCGGACAGGATCGTCCGATAGTGGAGGACGGCCGCGCCCTGGGAGGACGCGGCCGTGCCCTCTTCACTGCGTCGTTATCGGCCACCGCCGCGCGCGCTGCTACGCCGCCTCGTGCGAGTCCGTGGCGCCGTTGTGGTTGTCGTCGGTGCCCGAGTCGGTGAATTGGGCGTTCGGGTGGTGCTGGCTCGAGTCCGTGCCGCCGTTGTTGTTCTCGTCGGAGTTCGAGTCGGTCACCTGCTGGCCGTGGCTCGAGTCGGTGTTGCCGTCGTGATTCTGGTCCGAGTTCGAGTCGTCGGCCTTGACCTTCACCGGGTTCTGGTCGGTGCTCGAGTCGCTGTCCCCGTCGTTGTTGTCGTCCGAGTGCGAAGCACCGCCGCCCGTGGCGAGGTTGTTCACGTCGCCCTGATGGTCGTTGTCGTCGGCCTGGTCGTCGTCACCACCATCGCCGCCGCCGGGGCCCTCGTTGTCGTCATCCCCGTCGTGGCTCGCGCTGCCGGTCGTCGCGAGGGCCTTCCCGATCAGGCCATGATCGAGGTCGAGCGCGGCCGTCGCGAACAGCGTTGTGCCCGAGAACAGCACCAGCGCCACGACGAAGGTCAAGAGGCGCCGGGTGAACGACAGCTCGTTCCCGAGCAGGTCCTCGGGACCCTCCGCGAGGCGGAGATACGCGTCGGATGGATGCATGGGTTGGCTCATCGGCTACTCCCGGTTCGGGTCGAGCGTCAGGGGTGTAACGCGACGCATGTCCGAAACTCACGCTCCTTGGCGCGATCTAGACGATTCTCTGAGGCCCGCGCCGCCCAAAAACCAACTTCGAAGGAAGGTCGGCGACAAGCGGCTGCAGCATCGAGGCGACCTCGGCAGCCGTCGGACGGGCGGCCGGCTCCTTCTCGAGGCAGGCGAGGATCGCTTCCGAGAGCGCACCCGGTACCGGGACCGGCCACGGGCGCGGCTCGTCCTCGAGCTGCGGATAGCGGTCCTCGAGCGGCGCGTCGGCGTCGCGCGAGCGCGGCCGGCGGAACGGCAGCTTGCCCGCGACCGCGTGGTAGAGCGTCGCCCCGAGGCCCCAGACGTCCGCAGGCGGCCCAACATCGCCGCGCGGGTTGCACTGCTCCGGTGGCATGTAGGCGTTCGTGCCGATGTAGTCGGTGAGCCGCTTGGCTCGCTCGGTCGTCCGGGCGAGGCTCAGGTCGATCACGCGCGGCGGAATGCCCATGACGAGGTTGTCCGGCTTCAGGTCGAGGTGCACCCAGCCCTCCTCGGCCATGTAGTGGATGACCGAGGCGACGTGCATCGCGAGCGGAAGCGTCTGCTCCAGCGGCAGCCGGCCGTTGCGCCGGATCAGCCTGCGCAAGGTTGGCCCTTCGAGATGCTCGACGACCACGTGTGGATGAGCGCCCTCGATGTAGGCGTCGAAGGCGCGTAGCAGCACCGGGTGCGAGAGCGTCTCGAGCGCCTCCATCTCGCGCCGCAGCCCGCGCAGGGCGTACTCCTCGTCGACGAGATCCGGCCGGAGGATCTTCGCGACCATCACGCTGTAGCGGCGCTCGTCCCAGACCAGATAGACCTCATAGCGGTTGCCACCGCCGAGCGCCTTCAGCGTGGTCCGGCCGGGGGCGATCTCATGCCCCTGGGGGAACTCCCATGACTGCTTCTCGGACACGACCTCCGGCATCTTGCAGAATCAGGAACACATGATCGACTTCGAACTCACTGACGAACAGAAACTGATCCGCGAGACGGCGCGCGAGTTCAGCGACAAGGAGATCGCTCCACGCGCGCGCGAGAACGACCGAAACGAGCACTTCGACACCGAGCTCGTACAGAAGATGGCCGACATGGGCTTCCTCGGCGCGATCGTGCCCGAGGAGTACGGCGGCCGCGGCGCCGACTACCTCACCTACGCGCTGATCGTCGAGGAGATCGGCCGCAACGACTCCGCGATGCGCACGGTGGTGTCGGTCGTCACCTCGCTCGTCTGCTCCTCGCTAGCGCGCTGGGGCAGCGAGGAGCAGAAGCAGCGCTGGCTCCCGGAACTCTGCTCGGGCGAGGCGCTCGGGTGCTTCGGCCTGACCGAGCCCGACACCGGCTCGGACGCCTCGAACCTGAAGACGCGCGCCGAGAAGGTCGACGGCGGCTGGCGGATCAACGGCGGAAAGATGTGGATCTCGCTCGGCAACTACTCGAAGCTCGCGCTGATCTTCGCCCAGACGGACCCGTCGCAGAAGCACAAGGGCCTCGCGTGCTTCCTCGTGCCGACCGACGCCGACGGCTTCTCCTCACAGGAGATCCACGGCAAGCTCGGCCTGAAGGGATCCGACACGGCGGAGCTCTCGCTCGACGGCGTGGAGGTTCCGGACGACGCCCTCATGGGCGAGATTGGCGACGGCTTCAAGATCGCGATGTCGGCGCTCGACTCGGGCCGCTTCAGCGTCGCCGCCGGCTGCGTGGGGATCTGCCAGGCGTCGCTCGACGCGTCGGTCGCCTATGCGAAGCAGCGGACGCAGTTCGACCGCCCGATCGCCTCATTCCAGCTCGTCCAGGAGATGATCGCCGAGATGGTCGTCCAAACGGAGGCCGCCCGCGGGCTGGTGTGGCGCTGCGGCTGGCTCAAGGACCAGGGCCGGCCGACTACCACCGAGACATCGATCGCGAAGCTGTACGCGACCGAGGCCGCTGTCGAGTGCGCCAACAAGGCGATCCAGGTCCACGGCGGCTCCGGCTACGTGGACGACTACCCGGTGGAGCGCTACCTGCGCGATGCCCGGGTGACGACGCTGTACGAGGGCACCTCGCAGATCCAGAAGCTGATCATCGGCCGCGCGGTCACCGGCGAGAACGCACTGGTGCCGTAGGCGATGGCGACCGTATCCGCTCAGAAGCGCGGGGCCGTGGGCCTGGCGCGGCTCGACCGCCCGGAGGCGCGCAACGCGCTGTCGGCGCAGCTGATGGAGGAGCTCGCCGCGCTCTGCGAGCGCTGGGACGAGGATCCCGAGGTCCGCTGCATCGTGATCGCGGGCGGCGACGACTGGTTCGCCGCGGGCGCGGACATCAAGGCGATGGCGAAGCGCACACTCGCCGAGACGCTGACATCGTCCTCCGCGCGCTTCTGGCCCCGGCTCGCGGCGCTGCGGACCCCGCTCGTCGCCGCCGTGTCCGGCTACGCGCTCGGCGGCGGCTGCGAGCTGGCGCTGGCGTGCGACATGATCGTGGCGTCCGAGACAGCGGAGTTCGGCCAGCCCGAGATCCTGCTGGGGATCATCCCGGGCGGGGGCGGGACGCAGCGGCTCGCGCGCGTGATGGGAAAGCAGCGCGCGATGGAGCTGGTGCTCACGGGCCGGCGGATCGGCGCGGCCCAGGCACGCGACCTGGGGATCGTGACGCGGCTGGCGGCGCCGGACGGCTGCCTCGACGCCGCGCTGGAGCTGGCGGCCGAGGTCGCCGAGCGCCCGCCGCTGGCGGCGCGACTGGCGAAGCAGGCCGTGCTGGCGGCCGAGGAGACGGCGCTCACGGCCGGCCTCGACCACGAGCGCCGCCTCTACGAGCTCGCGATGGCGACCGAGGACCGCGTGGAGGGCATGAAGGCCTTCATCGAGAAGCGCAAGCCGGAGTTCCGCGGGCGGTGAGCGTCCTGGGGGTGGTCGGTGCCGGCACGATGGGCGCCGGCATCGCTCAGCTGGGCGCGGCGACCGGTGTCCGCACGCTGCTTCACGACCCGGTACCCGAGGCACTCGAGCGCGGGACCGAAAGCGCCCGTCTCGGCCTGTCCAGGTGGGTGGACAAGGGCCAGATAGGCGCGGACGCCCTGCAGCTGCTCGAACCGGTGGCTCGCCTCGACGAACTTGCGCCGTGCGACTTCGTCATCGAAGCGGCCCCCGAGCGGGCGGATCTCAAGCGGGACCTCTTCGGTGCCCTCTCAATGGTCTGCGGTGACGACGTGGTGCTCGCAACGAACACGTCGTCGATTCCGGTGACCTCACTCGCCGGTGCGGCGGCCAGGCCGGAGAACGTCGTGGGCATGCACTTCTTCAATCCGCCACCGCTGATGCCGTTGGTGGAGCTGATCCGCGCGGAGCAGAGCTCCGACGAGGCGATGGACCGCGCGCGGGACCTGGGCGTGGCGATGGGCAAGGAGGTCATCGACACCGCCGACGGCCCCGGCTTCCTCGTGAACCGCTGCGGCCGGCCCTTCGGCGGCGAGGGCCTGCGGCTGCTCCAGGAGCGGGTCGCGACCCATGAGCAGATCGACCGGATCTGCCGCCTCGGCGGCGGCTTCAGCATGGGCCCGTTCGAGCTCATGGACCTGGTCGGCATCGACGTGGGGTTCGAGGTCGCGAAGTCGTTCGACGAGCTCTCCTTCGGCGAGCCGCGCTGGCGGCCGAACCCGATCCAGGCACGGATGGTCGCCGCCGGCCGCCTGGGCCGGAAGAGCGGCCGCGGCTACTACGAGTACGCGGAGGACGGGAGCTACGGGGCCGAGGACCCGGAGCCGCCCTCGCTCGGCGGCGGCGATGGCCTCGCGCTGGCGCTGCTCGGCGAGGGACCGCTCGCCGACGGGCTTCGCGAGCGGACGCGTGGGGCCGGATACGACCTGCGCGAGGGCGGCCCGGCCGAGTTGATCGTCGACGCCGGCGTCCACCCCGAGCTGGCGCGTTCGGGTGCCACCCCTCCGCCCGTTCCCGGTGGCGCGCCGCTGGTCGCGCTGTGCGCCGCGGGCAGCCTGGCCTCCCGCGGCGAGCCCGCTGCCGTCGGCTTCCACGTGCTGCCGCCGCTCGACGAGGCGAGGCTCGTGGAGCTCACGCGGCTGCCGACCACTCCGCTGTTCGCCGCCGAGGCCGCCGAGGAGCTCTTTGCCCGCCTCGGCTTCCTCACGGAATGGGTCGAGGACGCCCCCGGGCTCGTGCTCGGCCGCGTCGTCAGCCAGCTCGTGAACGAGGCCGCGTTCGCGATCGGTGAGGGCGTCGGCTCCGCCGACGACGTGGACACCGGGCTCACGCTCGGCCTCTCGCACCCGCGCGGTCCGGTCGCGTGGAGCGAGGCGATCGGGCTGGAGCACGTGCTCGCCGTTCTCGACGCCCTCTGGCACGAGCGTCACGAAGAGCGCTACCGCGCGGCCCCGCTCCTCCGGCGCGCGGCGACCCTCGGCCGCCCGCTTCGCGACTGAGAGCCCTGCGCCCGGGTAGCGGGCCCGCATGGAGACAGAGCAGAACCGCACCGAGGAGTCAGAGGACCGGCCCGACGAGGGCACGGCGGCTCTGAACGCTGACAACCCCACTCCGCCGGAGGACGCGGGCCAGAGGGGAGCGGGCATCGCCACGGGCGCCGACGAGGGGCTGGAGGAGGGAAGCGAGCCGGGCCAGGGCGACGACATCCGCGACGCCGAGCGCCCGTAGAGCGCACTCGCACCCCGCCGGACCGCCGAGGCACGCCCCGTCCGGGGCGTAGCCTTCGCGGCTGATGGCAACGGCCGACCTAACGGTTCTCGCGCTCGGTCGCCAAGGGGCGAGCGCCAGCGAGTACATAGCGGAGATCCAGCGACGCCTCGCGAAGCAGGAGCGCGTGCGCTACAGGATGCACGCGATGGGCACCTCCCTGGAGGGCACCACCGAGGACATCCTCGACGTGGTCGGCGAGCTGCACGCGGTGCCCTTCGACCAGGGCGTGCCGCGCGTCTACACGGTGCTGAAGCTGGACGAGCGCCGCGACCGCCCCGATCAGACGCTGACGGAAAAGGTCAGGAGCGTCGAGGACCGCCTCGGCGGCGACGCGCTCGGGTAGCTCACCGCGGAAGCGCTACGGTCGGCCCAGCCGGCCCGAGCGCCAAAGTCGCGATGACTGTGCATTTGCTCAAGACCATCACCCTGCTCCTCCTGGTGGTCGCTGTCGGCGCGACGGTCACCGCAAGCGTAAGCACCGGGTGAGCCCGCCCAGCGGTCCGAGACGCGCATCGTCACGGTGGTCAAGGTGCGCGGGCTGGCTTGGTTCGACCGCATGCGCACCGGGATCCGGCGGTTCGCCGCACGGACCGGCGTCGACGCCAGGATGATCGCGGCCGGAGACGCGAGCCCGAACAAGCAGGTGGCGATCATCCGGCGTCTGATCGCACGGCGGCCAGACGCGATCACGGTCGTCCCGAACGACCCCGCATCCCTCGAGCGCGTGCTCGCACGTGCCCGGCGAGCGGGAATCGTGGTCGTCACCCACGAGGCGAGTAGCCAGCGGAACGCCGACGTGGACATCGAGCCGTTCGACAACCGCGCCTTCGGCGCCCACCTCATGAACAGGCTGGCGAGGTGCATGGGCGGCAGCGGCACGTACGTCGCGTTCGTCGGCCACCACTCCGCGCAGAGCCACAGAGAGTGGGTCAGGGGTGCCGAGGCCCGAGCAAAGGCGAGGTTCCCGAGCATCCGGCGGATCGGGCGCAGCCTGGAGAGCCTGGAGAACCCGAACGTCGCCTACCGCAAGGCCAAGGCGGTGCTGGCGCAGCATCTCGACATCGGCGGCTTCGAGGGAAGCTCGGCCGAGCATGCCGCCGGCATCGGCCGCGCCGTCCGCGAGGCCGGTCGCCAGGACACGACCTGCGTCATGGGGACGTCCACGCCCAGGACGGTGGGCAACCTCCTCGCAGACGGCTCAGTCGACCGGATCTTCCTATGGGATCCCGCGCTCGCGGGGCAGGCGCAGGACAAGCTGGCGTTGAGGCTCCTCGAGGGACGCAGCGTCGGCCCCGGCTTGGACCTTCGCCTCCCCGGTTACCGAAACCTCAAGCGAATCGCCGGCAGCCCGCACGGCCTCCACGGCTCGGCCTCGATCGACATCGACAGGACGAACGCGAGGAAGTTCCCCTTCTGACGGCTAGAGGTAGCCGGTCTGGCGGAGGAAGCGCTTGAGCGCTCGCAGGTAGGCGAACCGGAGCGGCGAGACGTCGAAGATCGAGCGGCGGTCGAGCTCTCCGCGGCGGATCGCCGCCCGCACGATCCGGAAGCCCCTGGAGCAGCGATCCAGCAGGCACAAGTCGGCGACCAGCGGGGTGAGCGCGCCCTTCACGAACGCCGCCTCGTCGCGGTGCCGGACGCGCTCGTAGAAGCGGCGCATGCGCCGCGCGTGCTCACGGATCTTCGCCGGGAAGTCCCTCGTGACGACGTGGAAGCGACGCAGGCCGTAGTGCCAGATGCGGATCGGCCGCGGCCCGCACGCGCCGCAGGTGAAGAGGCCGCGGAGGCGGAAGTCGTCTCCGACCAGTTCGATCACGCCGTCGGAACCGAGGTCGCGCGCCACGTAGCCGCCGCCGGTGTCGAGCTTGGCCTGCCGGTAGACGTTGGCGGCCGGATCGAAGCCGTACGCGACCACGAGCACGCAGCAGTTCGCCCCGCCCGTGAACAGGCCGACGACCGCCTCCGGCTCGCCGTCCGCGTTCAGGTCCCGGAGGCCGACGTGCTTGCGGGTGAGTGCGGCCTCGGTCGGAGTGCAGAACCGCTCGCACGGGTCGCCCACCGGCTCGTCGTAGAGCATCTGGCCGGCGCGCGTGATCTTCACGCGGAATCTCCGGAACTCCTTGAAGCGGAACCCGCCGCTCCCCCGCGTCCGGGTGACGTACGAGAGCCGCGCGGTGACCGTGCCGTTGGTGGCCGTTTCGGTCGTGACCGTGGCATCCGTGGCCGCCGCAGCGCCGGCGGGCACGAGCAGCGCGAGCGCTACGGCGGCGCTAGCCGGCCAGGCGAACGTCCTCAGGCGTGGTCGCCCGAACACGATGGTCTCCGTCGAGGAATGGCATCGGCTCGCACATCTCGAGGATGCGTGAGCAGGTCCGGAACCCCACGTGGTCGCCGAGCGCCTCGGGATTGCCGACGTCGGCGGTCACCAGCAGCGGCCGGCGGTCCTCGTAGCGCCGGTTGATCACGGCGTAGAGCTGCTCGAGGCGCCACTCGTTCTGCTTCGCCACGGCCAGGTCCTCCAATACCAGGAAGTCGACGCTCCCGAGCAGCTCGAGCAAACCGAGATAGGTGTCCTGGGAGCGCTCCTCGTAGGTGGCGCTGATGCGTGCCAGGAGCTCCGGCCCGGAGAAGATGGCGAGCGAGCGGCGCTCGCGGAGCACCTCCTTCGCAACGCACATCGCCAGGCTGGTCTTTCCGCTGCCGATCTCGCCGAAGAAGTACAGGCCGCGGCCGTCCGCGAGGTTGGGGTCCAGGTGGCGGCAGTACTTCCTGACCTCGCGGACGATGCGCTGGTCGAGGTTCGTGATCGGCCAGCGATCGAAGTCGACGTCGAGGTAGCGGCGCGGGATCGAGGTCGCCAGCCGGGCCGCGCGAGCGGCAGCCACGCGCTCGCGACGGCACTCGCACTCGCGTGCCCCGTTGCTCTCCTCGACCTCGATCCAGCCGGTTCCGTCGCACTCCCCGTAGCGGCACGGCTCGGTGCGCATGCCGTGCTGGCGGAGGTGTGGCGCGCCCCGTGGAACCATCCTCCTCACTAAAGCACGCCGCCCGGCCGGCCCGGTGGGGCGCTCGCGGGTTCTTCCCCCTAGTTGCGGCGTTCGGCAGCATGCGGGCCGTGACCCTCGACGAGTTCCTCCCCGACTACGACTTCAACGAGGTCCACTCCACCTTCGTTGCGGCGACCTCCGGCGAAGTGCTCGCCGCGGCGCGGGCGGTGACGGCGCGCGAGGTGCCCCTGCTGGTCGTCTTGATGGCGATCCGGAGACTGCCGGCCGCGGTTCGCCGCCGGCGGCTCAGCCCGGTCCGGCGGGCACTCGACGAGCCGCTCATGGACCAGTTCACGCGCGGCGGGTTCGTGGTGCTCGCCGAGCGGCCGGACGAGCTGGTGGTCGGAGCCGTCGGCCGGTTCTGGAGGGCCGATGGCGGCATCGAGCGGGTGCG
>JBKPSR010000053.1:0-23503 GCA_046735115.1 Actinomycetota bacterium | reverse complement strand
GCGCGTCAGGGCAGGCGGCCGAGGCGCGCGCGCGCCAGCGGACGGCGACGGTGAGCGTCGCGGCGGCGGTCCTGCTCGTGGCCGTGAAGCTCGCGACCGGGCTCGCGACCGGCTCGCTCGCGTTCCTCGCCGAGGCCGTTCACTCGGGCACCGACCTGGTGGCGGCGCTCCTCACCTTCTTCGCGGTGCGGGTGGCCCTCCGGCCGCCGGACCGCGAGCACCACTACGGCCATGGAAAGGCCGAGCATTTGGCTGCCCTTGGCGAGAGCGCGTTCCTGGTGCTCGTCTCGATCTTCATCGCGTCCGAGTCGGTGCGGCGCCTAATCGACGGCGGTGGACACGACATCGACGTGACCTGGTGGGCGCTCACCGTGCTCGGCGTCGTCATCGCCATCGACGCCTCGCGTGCGATCACGAGCTTCCGCACGTCGCGTCGCTACGGCTCGGCCGCCCTCGCAGCGAACGCGCTCCACTTCACCTCCGACCTCGCGGGCTCGGTGGCGGTGCTGGTCGGCCTGCTGCTCGTGCGCGCCGGCCATGGCTGGGCTGACTCCGCGGCCGCGCTGTTCGTGGCGGTCCTCGTCGTGATCGCGGCCATCCGGCTCGCGAAGAGGTCGATCGACGTGCTGATGGACCGCGCCGTGGCGGATGCGGACGACCGGATCCGCGCCGCGCTGACGCAGGCGCGCGAGCAGGTCGAGCTGCGGCGCGTGCGGGTCCGCCAAGCAGGCGGGCGCAACTTCGTGGACCTGGTCGTGGGCGTCCCGATGGACGCCGGGCTCGCGCAGGCGCACAGCGTCGCGGACCGGGTCGAGGAGCTTGTCGAGCGCGCGCTCGGGGGCGCCGACGTCGTCGTGCACGTCGAGCCCACCGAGGCCGAGGGCGGGATCCGCGAGCGCGCGACCGCGGCCGCGGCCGCGATCCCCGAGGTCCGCGAGCTCCACAACGTCCGCGTGATGCGGACCCCGGAGGGCTACGAGCTCTCGCTGCACGTGAAGCTCCCGCGCGACCTGTCGCTCGAGGGCGCGCACGGCGTGGTCGAGCGCCTCGAGGAGCGCATCCGGGCGGACGTGCCCGAGCTCCGCACGATCCACACCCACATCGAGCCGCTGGCGCGAACCGACTGGGCGAGCGCGCCGACCAGCGACGACACCGCCGTCGAGCGGGCGGCGATCGAGTCGGCCGTGAGGCGCTTCACGGGCTCGGCGCCGCTCGACGTGACCTTCCGCGACGGCGAGCAGGGCCGCGTGGCGCTCGTGACAGTCAGCCTGCCGGGAGAGCAGCCGCTGCCGTCCGCCCACAAGAACGCCGGCGCGATCGAGGAGGCCGTGCGCGAACGCTGCCCGGGTTTGGCGGACGTGATCGTGCACACGGAGCCGCTGGGCGCAGAGGCGCCTTAGGCGCTTGGTGGTTCGAACGACAGCAATCGAGGGGATGGGTCCTTGGTCAGTTATCCGCCTATATGACGGTTAAGTGACCGAACCCCCTCAGAGCAGGTTCACAGCGGCGGCCGCGCCCACCGCGAGCAGCACGCCCGAGTAGCCGAAGTAGCCCTCGAGGAGCAGGAGGAGGGCGGCGATCAGGCAGATCCCGACCGTCACGAGCCACGAGATTCGAGCAAGGGGCACGCGGCTATTCTGACCGGAATGGCCGACACGCTCACCCCGGAGCGCGCCGCGGAGCGCCTCAGCGAGCTGTCGGCCGATGTCCGCGCGGCCGTTCTGCTCGACGCCGCCGGCTCCCTCGCGAGCGCGACCGGGGAGGACCGCTCCCGCGCCCGCAGGCTGAGTGAGTTGGCGCGGCGGCTGTTCGAGGAGGTGGACAGGGCGACCCGCGACTGGGACACAGAGCCGCCCGAGCAGGTCGAGGTCCAGACCCCCTCGGGCGCCGTGTTCGCCTCACGGACGCCGCGCTGGACCGTCGCCGCGGTGGCGAAGCGGGGGGCGCTCTCGTCGCTGATGCTCTACGACCTGCGCGCCCTCCTCGGCGAGCTCGAGGGCGGGCCGCCGATCCGTCGCTCGACCTCCGCGGCCGAGCGCGCTCCCGGCCCGGAGACCGAGGAGCACGCCGCCGAGGAGCTGCCGATGCCGGAGCTGGGAGGGCAGTGAAGGAGAAGCGAAAGGGGCCGCTGTCGCGCGCGGCGGGAATCGCGGAGGGGATGGCCGCAACGGTCCGCCGCCTGCAGCGCGAGCGGGAGCCGCGCGTGCTCGTGTACGACCCGACCGGATACGCCCGCCTTGTGCAGCCGGAGGCGCGCGGCCACGATCGGATCATGGAGGTGGCGGAGGAGATGCTCGGCCACGTCGCGGTGCGAGAGTGACGCTCATCGACCCCGAGCTGGCCGCGAGGGTGCTCGAGCGCGCGCTGGCGCGCGGCGGCGAATTGGCCGAGCTGTACGCCGAGGCGCGCGGCGGTTTCGCTATCACGCTCGACGACGGCCGCGTCGAGCGCCCGCAGGGCGGCCGCGAGCGCGGCGCCTGCGTGCGCGTCGTGCAGGGCGACTCGACCTACTACGGCCACGTCGACGGCCTGGCCGAGCAGGACCTGCTCAGGGTGGCCGGCTCGGTCTCCGAGGGGGTGCGCGGCCAGGCCGCGGTTCCGGCCGCGCTGCGCGCCGTGGAGGCGGGCACGCGGCACGAGGTCGCCATGCCGCCCGAGGAGGTCGAGGCGAGGCGCAAGGCCGAGCTGCTGCGCGCGTGCGACAAGCGCGCTCGCGCGGCGGGTGCCGAGATCGCACAGGCGCGCATCGGGTACGCCGAGTCGCACCGCCAGGTCGAGATCTTCGGCTCGGACGGCCGGGCGGCAGCCGACGATCGCACCCGGATCCGGTTGAGCGCCCAGGTGGTGGCGCGGCGCGACGGTCGCGTCGAGACCGGCACCGACACGCGCGGCGGCCACGCGGGCTGGGAGCTGCTGGAGGACCGGCCCGAGGAGGTGGCGGCGAAGGCGGCGGAGCGCGCGCTGACCCTGCTCGACGCGGTCGACGCCCCGACCGGGCGCCTGCCTGTCGTCGTCGGCAACGGCTTCGGCGGCGTCCTGTTGCACGAGGCCGTTGGGCACGGGCTCGAGGCGGACGCGGTCCAGAAGGACGCGAGCATCTATGCAGGCCGCATCGGCGAGCAGGTCGCGCCCGCGTTCGTCACCGCCTACGACGACGGTAGCCGCCCGAACGCGTGGGGCAGCGAGGGCGTCGACGACGAGGGAACGCCCACGCGCCGCACCACCGTGATCGAGGAGGGCCGGCTCACCTCGTACCTCTACGACCTGCTCCGGGCGCGCAAGGACGGGGTCGATTCGACCGGCAACGGCCGGCGCGAGTCCTTCCGCCACGTCCCGGTGCCGCGGATGACGAACACCTTCTTCGCGCCGGGGGACGCCACGCCGGATGAGCTGATCGGCGGCGTCAAGCGCGGGCTGTACGCCGTCTCTTTCGGCGGTGGCCAGGTCGAGCCGGCCACCGGCGACTTCGTCTTCGGCGTCTCGGAGGGCTACCTGATCGAGAACGGGAAGGTCACCGCTCCGGTCCGTGGGGCCACGCTCGTCGGGAACGGGCTCGAGGCCCTCGGCGCCATCGACGGCATCGCCGCCGACCTCGAGATCGCGACTGGCTACTGCGGCAAGGCCGGCCAGACCGTCCCGGCCGGCGTCGGGCAGCCGCACGTGCGGATCCGCGAGCTGACCGTGGGCGGCACGGCATCGTGACGCTGGAGGACGCGGCACAGCGCGGCGTCGAGGCCGCGCTCTCCTCGGGCGCGACCGACGCGGACGCCTGGGCCGAGGAGTCCACCAGCAGGCGCGTGCGCGTATACGCGGGGGAGGTGGAGAGCCTGAGCGACGCGGGCGGCCGCGGCATCGGCGTACGCGCGTTCGCCGGCCGGCGTGCCGGCTACGCCTACGGCACCGACCTCTCCGACGAGGGCGTCGCAGAGGTGGCGCGCGCCGCGCGCGAGGCCGCCGAGCTGGCCGACGAGGACGAGTTCGAGGGTCTGCCGGACGAGAGCGGGACCACGGAGGTGGACGGGCTGGCCTCGCCCGAGTTCGCGGGCTGGTCGACCGACCGGGTCGTCGGCCTGGCGCTCGAGGTGGACCGCGCGGCACGCGCGCGGGAGGGCGTCACGCAGGTCGAGAACTCCGTGTACTCGGACGCGCAGGGATCGGTCGCGCTCGCCAACTCGCGCGGGTTCGCCGCCTCCTACGGCGCAACGCAGGCCTGGGCGTACGCGTCCGCGTTCGCCGGCGAGGGAGCGGACCTGATGACGGGCCTGGGCGTCGGGCTGGGCCGCGACCCGGGCGCGCTCGACCCAGAGGCGATCGGCGCCGAGGCCGCGGAGCGCGCACTGGCGCTCGTCGGCGCGCGCCAGCCCGAGAGCCGCCGCTGCCCCGTCGTGCTCGACGCGTTCGTGGCGGCGTCGTTCATCGGCTTCATCGGCGCGATGCTCTCGGCGGACGCCGTGCAGCGAGGCCGGTCGCTGTTCGCCGGGCGCGAGGGCGAGGAGGTGGCCGACCCTGCTCTGCGGCTCGCCGACGCCGGCACCGATCCGGACGGCCCGTCGAGCGCGCCCTTCGACGGCGAGGGCACGCCCACCGGCCGGACGGGGCTGATCGAGGACGGGCACCTGCTCGGGTTTCTGTACGACTCCCGGACCGCGAGGAAGGCCGGCCGCTCGTCCACCGGGAACGCGAGCCGCGGCTCGTATCGGACGCCGCCGTCGGTTGGCACCACCAACCTCGTCGTCGAGCCCGGCGAGCGCGACCTGGCGGCCCTCGCCGCGCACGCCGGCGATGGCCTGTACGTGACGGACGTCGCCGGGCTCCATTCTGGCGTCAATCCGGTGTCGGGGACCTTCTCCGTCGGCGCCTCGGGGCGCCTGATCGAAGGGGGTGAGCTGGGCACGCCCGTTCGGGAGATCACGATCGCCAGCGATCTCGTCTCGATGCTGAAAGCCGTGCGGTTCGTGGGCTCCGAAGCGCGCTGGGTGCCGTTCGGGGGCACCGTCAGGACACCCGCTCTGCTGGTTGCCGAAATGGCCGTTTCGGGCGCCTGAAGAACGGAAAGGCTCGCAAGAAGCGCGCTAAATCCGCTCCCAGAGCGGAAAACCCCGCGCTTTCGTCCGGGTGCATTGTTACGTTGCGCCCGGTCAGTTGCCCCCGGCAAGGAGGAAAGTCATGACCAAGAACGAGTTCGTCGACCAGGTTGCCTCTAACAGCGGCCTCGGAAAGGGCGAGGCCAGCAAGGCAGTCGACGCCGTTCTGGACACGATTCAGGAGACGCTCGCCCGTGGTGGCGAGATCAATTTCACCGGCTTCGGGAAGTTCTCCGTGGCCGACCGCAGCGCCCGCCAGGGCGTGAACCCGCAGACCGGCGAGAAGATCCAGATCGCCGCGAGCAAGGTTCCGCGGTTCAGCGCCGGCTCCGGCCTGAAGAACGCCGTCAAGTCAGGGTCCTAGCCGTCGTACCCCGCGGCTGAGTCCTTGACTGCCGGGGGCTCGACGCCGCAGCAGCATTTCGCCGACCGGCTCGCGGCGCTCGTGGAGGAGCGCCGCAGTCGCGTCGTACTCGGGCTCGATCCCGATCCGGCAGCGCTGTGGCCCGAGGCCGTCGCGCGTGTCGGCGGCGGGGCCGAGAGTCCGCACCTGGCCCGCATACTGACGGCGGAGGCGGTGACGGAGCACTGCCGCGCCGCGATCGTCGCCGCCGGACCGGCGTGCGTGGCGGTGAAGCTTCAGCTCGCCTGCTTCGAGCGGCTCGGGGCGCCCGGCTGGGAGTCGCTGGAGCAGGTCTTCGCAATCGTTCGCGACCACGGCCTGCTCGTGTTCGGAGACGGGAAGCGGGGCGACGTCCCGGTCACCTCGTCCGCCTACGCGCAGGCCTATGCCGGTGAGACCCCGGGTCCGTTCGGAAACGTCGCCGGCCTGGGGGTCGACGCGTTCACGGTGAATCCGCTGCTGGGTCGCGACTCGCTCGAGCCGTTCATCTCGACCGCCGCGAAGGCGGGCGCAGGCTGCTTCGTGCTGGTGCGCACCTCCAACCCGGGCGCCGCCGAGCTACAGGATGAGGGCGAGCCGCCGCTCCACGAACGGCTCGCGCGGCTCGTCGACGAGCTCGGCCGAAGCCGGCGCGGAGAGTGCGGGCTGTCGCTTGTCGGGGCAGTAACCGGGGCGACGCGTCCGGACCACCTGGGCCGGCTGCGCGAGCTCATGCCGCACGCCCCCTTCCTCCTTCCCGGCGTGGGCGCCCAGGGCGGCCGCGTCGAGGAGCTCGGCCCGGCCTTCGCGCCGCACCCGGCGGCAGGGCTCGTCACGGCCTCGCGCTCGATCGTCAACGCCCACGTCGAGCGCGGAGGCGACCCGAGCGAGGCGGCGGCGGCAGCGGCCGAGGAGCTGCGCGCCGCCTCCTGGGAGCTTTAGCCCAGCGGGATCTCACGGCGGGATTGCGCCGTATCCTGAGATAGCCGCGACTGAGGCGCGGCCGGTGATGCACGCTCAAGGACGACTAAGCTTCGCGCGCCTCCTGGCGCCCCTGGCGTTGATTGCCGTCGCCGTCGCCATCCTGGCGATCGTCCTCGGCTCGGGAGTGGTCGGGGACGACAACGGCTCGGAGACGGCGGGCACCCGAGCGCTGCCCGCCGCCAACGAGGGCACGACGACCAGCGACAAGAAGCGGAAGCGCACCCGGCGGAGCTACACGATCAAGGCGAACGACACACTGAGCGCCATTGCCGAGAAGAACGGAACGACGGTCGAGCGGCTCTTGGAGCTGAACCCGGATCTGGATCCGCAGGGGCTGGTCGCCGGCCAGAAGATCAAGCTGCGCGAGTGACCGCGCGCCGCCGCATGCTCGCCGCGGCCGCCGTTCTGGCGGCCGCGGCTCCCGGCTCCGCTGCCGCGGCGCCGCCGCCGCAGGTTCCCACGGCCAAGGCGGCGATCGTCGTCGACGCCCGCGACGGGACGGTCATGTTCGCCAAGCGGCCCGACGCCGAGCGCTCGATCGCGAGCACCACGAAGCTGATGACCGCGCTGCTGGCGCTCCAGGAGGCCGACCCGCACGACGTCTTCGCCGCGCCCGCCTACAGCCCGGGCCCGGCCGAGTCGCGCATCAACCTGCGCGAGGGCGAGCGGATGACGGTCCACGACCTGCTCGAGGCGCTCCTGCTCGAGAGCGCGAACGACGCGGCGGTGGACCTGGCGGAGAACATCGCCGGGTCGCGCGAGGCGTTCGTGGAGCAGATGAACGAGCGCGCCGCCGAGCTGGGCCTCGACCACACCAGCTACGCGAACCCGATCGGCCTCGACCAGCCCGGGAACTACTCGTCGGCCCGCGACCTCGCGACGCTTGCGCGCACCCTGCTGCGGAAGCGGCGCTTCGCGCGGATCGTAGACATGCCCAGTGCGACGCTCGAGTCAGGGATACGGCCGCGGGTGGTGCAGAACCGCAACGACCTCGTCGCCGCCTATCCCTGGGTGGACGGCGTGAAGACGGGCTACACGCTGAATGCCGGGAACGTGCTCGTCGGGGCCGCCGCGCGCGGCCCGCGGGCGCGGGTGATCAGCGTCGTGCTCGGCGAGCCGACCGAGTCGGCGCGCGACGCCGACACGCTCTCACTGCTGCGCTGGGGGCTCAGCCGCTTCAGGCGCGTCCGCGTTCTCGACCGCGACCGTCAGCTGGCGCGCTCGGACATCCAGTACCGCGACGAGGACGCGCGGCTCGTGCCGCGTCGCGGTGTTGTCCTGACGCTCCGCGACGGCCAGCGGGTGAGCCGCCGCGTGAACGCTCCGGACGAGCTCAAGGGGCCGCTGGCCGCCGGTGAGCGCGTGGGGTCCGTTACCGTTCTCGTGGACGGCAGGCCGGTACGGCGCGTGGCGCTCGTGACCGCGGCAGAGGTGCCCGGGGCAGGGACGCTGCGAGTGCTGGTATCGGTCCTGGGCGTCCCCTTGACCGTGCTCATCGCTCTCGCAATCCTCGTCGCCGCGATCCTCGCGCTCCTGCGCCTGCGGATCCGGATCCGGATCGCCAGATGATCATCACCGTCACCCTCAACGCCGCCATCGACAAGACGCTCGCCGTGCCGAACTTCAGGCTCGGCCAGCGCCACCGCGCCGTGGAGCAGACCGCCATGGCCGGCGGCAAGGGCGTGAACGTGGCCCGCGCGCTCCGCGCGCTGGGGCAGCCGGTCATCGCCACCGGCGTGGCGGGCGGCCCGACCGGCACACGCATCGTCGAGCACCTCACCGACGAGGGCATCCTCAACGACTTCGTGCGGATCCGCGAGGAGTCGCGCACCTCGACCGCGGTCGTCGATCCCACGAACGGCGAGCAGACCGAGATCAACGAACACGGCCCGCACGTGACCGAGGCGGAGCTCGAGCTGTTCGTCGACAAGCTGCTCTACCTGGCGAAGGGCGCCGCGGTGTGCGTCATCTCGGGGAGCCTTCCGCGCGGGGTGGACTCCGAGCTCTACGGGCGACTGATCGAGGAGATGAAGCGGCTCGGCGTGCTCACGGTGCTCGACTCAGAGGGCGAGCCGATGAACCTGGCCACCCGCAAGGCGCCGCACGTGGTCACCCCGAACGAGCTGGAGGCGGAGGGACTCGTCGGCCACGAGTTCTCCGATGAGGAGGACCGCCGCACGGGAGTGGGAGAGATGGTCGAGCTGGGCGCCCGCGAGGCGATCATGACGCTGCCGGACGGCTGCCTCGCCATGCTGCTCGACGCGTCCGGCGAGCGCTCGCTCTACCGGGCGACGCTCGAGCCGCTCGAGCCGGTCTCATCCGTGGGGTCGGGCGATGCCTTCCTTGCCGGTTTCGTGGCCGCCCGCTACGGCGCGCGCGAGGTGGAGGACTGCCTGCGCTTCGCGGTGGCATGCGGGGCCGAGTCGACCCAGCACTTCGGCGCCGGTGTGCTCGAGCAGCGAGAGGTGGAGCGGCTCGTCCCGGACGTGCGCGTGGAGCGGCTCGAGACGCCCGCGCTGAGCCTCAGTTGAGGTTGGTACGCTCGCTGTTCGTCCGCCAGCGAACCTAGGATCCGCCAATGGAAGTTGAGATCGGCCGAGGCAAGAAGGGCCGCCGCGCATACGGCTTCGATGACATCGCGATCGTGCCCTCCAGGCGCACGAGGGATCCGGATGACATCGACATCACCTCGATGATCGGGCCCTATCGGCTCGAGCTGCCGCTGCTGGCCTCGGCGATGGACGGCGTCGTCTCGCCGCAGACGGCCGGGATCCTCGGCAACCTCGGCGGGCTGGGCGTGCTGAACCTCGAGGGGATCTGGACCCGCTACGAGGACGCCGACGAGCAGCTAGAGCGGATCTCGGCCCAGCCGAAGGAGCTCGCGACGGCGGAGATGCAGCGGATCTACGCCGAGCCGATCAAGGATGAGCTGATCGGCCAGCGGATCCGGGAGATCAAGGAGCAGGGCGTCGTGACGGCGGCCTCGCTCACACCGCAGCGCGTGCGCCGGTACTACGAGGCGGCGCTCGAGGCCGGGCTCGACGTCCTCGTGATCCAGGGCACGGTCGTGTCCGCGGAGCACGTGTCGGCCAACACCGAGCCGCTCAACCTCAAGGAATTCATCCGCGAGGTGCCGGTGCCGGTGCTCGTCGGCGGGTGCGCTTCGTACGCGACCGGGCTGCACCTCATGCGCACCGGTGCCGAGGGCGTGCTCGTCGGCGTCGGGCCGGGCGCCGCCTGCACCACGCGCGGCGTGCTCGGGATCGGCGTGCCACAGGCCACCGCGATCGCCGATGTCGCGGCCGCCCGCTCGCAGCACATGCTCGAGACGGGCGAGTACGTGAAGGTGATCGCCGACGGCGGGATGCGGAACGGCGGCGACGTCTCGAAGGCGTTCGCCTGCGGCGCAGACGCGGTGATGATCGGCTCGCCCCTGGCACGCGCCTACGAGGCGCCGGGCCGCGGCCACCACTGGGGCATGGCGACCTTCCATCCCTCGCTCCCGCGCGGCGCGCGCGTGAAGACCACGCAGAACGGCACGCTCGAGCAGATCCTGCTCGGCCCCGCACACGAGAACGACGGCACCTTCAACCTGATGGGGAGCCTGCGCACCTCGATGGCCACCTGCGGGTACGAGGACATCCCTGCCTTCCACAAGGCCGAGGTGATGGTCGCGCCGGCGCTGCAGTCCGAGGGCAAGCAGCTCCAGCAGGAGCAGGGCATCGGCATGGGAGCCACCACAGCGGCGGTGCCGCATCCGGAGTCGAACGGGGTCACCGCCGACCCCGCCCTCGTCGTCGAGTGAACACCGAGGCGGCCACGCGCGAAGCGGCTCCTGAGCCGCTCGCCGCCGCGATCGACGAGGTCCTGGTCCTCGACTTCGGTGGGCAGTATTCGCAGCTGATCGCGCGCCGAGTGCGCGAGTGCGGCGTGTTCGCGGAGCTGCTGCCGCATCACGTGCCGATCGAGGACGTGGAGCGCCGCCGGCCGAAGGCGCTGATCCTGTCGGGCGGGCCGGCGTCGGTCTACGCGGACGGCGCGCCGAAGCTGCGCACGGAGCTGCTCGAGCTGGGCATCCCGGTGCTCGGCATCTGCTACGGGATGCAGGCGATGGTGCTCGAGCTCGGCGGCCGCGTGGAGGGCGCCGAGGTGGGCGAGTTCGGGCGCTCGCACCTCACGGTGGCCTCGCACGGCCGGCTGCTGGCGGAGACGCCCGGCGAGCAGTCCTGCTGGATGAGCCACCGCGACACGGTCTACGAGGCGCCAGCGGGGTTCGCGGCGCTGGCGTCATCGACGGAGTCGCCGGTCGCCGCGATCGAGGACACCGAGCGCGGGCTGTACGGGATCCAGTTCCACCCCGAGGTGGTGCACACGCCGTACGGGACGACCATCCTCGAGACCTTCCTTCGCGAGATCGCCGGCTGCGACATGAGCTGGAGCGCCGCGTCGGTAATCGACGAGCAGGTGGCCCGGATCCGCGAGCAGGTGGGGGAGGGGAAGGTGATCTGCGGGCTCTCCGGCGGGGTCGACTCGTCGGTGGCGGCGCTGCTCACCTACCGGGCCGTCGGCGACCAGCTCACCTGCGTGTTCGTGGACCACGGCCTGATGCGGAAGAACGAGGGAAACCAGGTGGTCGCCGCCTTCCGCGACCAGTTCAAGGTGCCGCTGATCGCCGTCGACGCCGAGGCGCGCTTCCTGGACCGACTAGCCGGCGTGACAGAGCCGGAGCGGAAGCGGAAGATCATCGGCGAGGAGTTCATCCGCGTGTTCGAGGAGCAGGCGGAGAGGCTCGGCAGTCCGCGCTATCTCGTACAGGGCACCCTCTACTCCGACGTGATCGAGTCCGGCGGCGGCACGGGCGCGGCCACCATCAAGTCGCACCACAACGTGGGCGGGCTGCCGGAAGATCTCGAGTTCGAGCTCGTGGAGCCGCTGCGGATGCTCTTCAAGGACGAGGTCCGCCAGGTGGGGGCGGAGCTCGGGATGTCCGACCGGCTGGTCTGGCGCCAGCCCTTCCCCGGCCCCGGCCTCGCCATCCGCGTGGTGAGCGGCGAGGTCACGAAGGAGCGCCTCGAGATCCTGCGCGACGCGGACTCGATCCTGCAGGACGAGATCCGCGGCGCCGGTCTCTACCGCGAGCTGTGGCAGTCCTTCTGCGTGCTCCCCGCCGACCTGCGCTCCGTGGGAGTGCAGGGCGACGAGCGCACATACGGCTATGTGGTCGTGATCCGCGCCGTGACGAGCGACGACGCGATGACCGCCGACTGGGCCAGACTGCCGTACGACCTGCTGGAGCGCGTCGCCTCGCGCATGATCAACGAGATCCAGCAGGTCAACCGGGTGACGCTCGACATCACGTCGAAGCCACCCGGCACCATCGAGTGGGAGTAGGCCGCTAACGCCGCGCCTGCTCCGTGCGGCGGCGGGCTGGGCGCTGATCATCGCCCTGTCCGGATGCAGCCGATCCTCGGAGGCAAGCGGTCCCTCGACGTACACGTTGATGCAGATGAACCTGTGCCTGTCCGGTCTGGCCGGCTGCTACGGCAAGACTGCGTACCCCGCCGTCGTGGAGGAGGCTGTCGCCCGGATCCGTGAAGCGGGCCCGGACGCGGTCACCTTCAACGAGATCTGCCGGGGTGACATCGCGCGGATTGCCCGACGGACCGGTTACCACCTGCGCTTCACGCGGGTGATCTACCGCGGCGAGCGCCTCCGCTGCGTTCGACCGGGCGGCCGCGGACTCTTCGGTGAGGCGGTGCTCACCGAGGCAGCCATCGAGAGCAGCGACAGCCAGGACTTCGAGGCACAAGCCGGCATCGAGCGGCGCCGGTGGCTGTGCGTCACCACCCGAGTCGACGTCGAAGTATGCACCGCCCATCTGAACACGCGCACGACTGTTGAGGTCGCCGGGAACGACGCGCAGTGCATCGAGCTCGCGGCGCTCCTTGCGCGTCGTGCGGCCGGACGCACCTTTACCTTCGGCGGTGACGTCAACCGCCGGGGCTCCTGCGCCCCCGCCGGCCTCTGGACCCGCACCGACAGGTCCGCCGCGCAGGCCCCCGGACTCCAGCAGGTCTACGGAAGCGGTGCGCTCCGCTCCCCCTCGGCGGTGGTGGTACCGGCTACGCACACGGACCACGACATCCTGCTGGTCCGAGCACACCTCACTGCCGGAGGGCGTTAGCGCCGCGCCGGCAGGTTGCTCACGCGCACGACCACGTGCGTCGCGCGGGTGGGCTCACCGAGCGAGAGGAAGTCGCGGAGGCGGCCCTCGCGGCCGCAGAATCCGCACCAGAGCGGATCCGCGGGCGACTTCGGGCGCGGGCCGAGAAAGGCGGGCGCGTCGCAGTCGGGGCACGCGAGCGTGCCGACGGCCATCTGCATCGACGAGTCGGCCTCACGGATCTCACGGAGGCCGGCGACCCGCTCCGGCTCGCGGTCAAGTGCCACCGCTCCGAGTCTAGGGCTAGAGTCGGCGCGTGAGGCCGGCCGATTCCGATGCGTCGCTCGAGCAGCTCGTGCGTGAGCACGCGGCACTGCGGCGGGTGGCCACCTTGGTCGCCCGCGAGCCCCCGCCCGCTGAGGTCTTCGAGGCCGTCGCCCGGGAGGTCGGAACGCTGCTCGGCGCGCGGCGGGCTCAGCTCGTCCGGGTGGCGAGCCCCGAGGAGGGCATCGTGGCCGCGAGCTGGTCGGATGGCACGCTCCAGCCGGTTCCGGTCGGGCACCGGGCGCCCCTCGACGGGCGCGGCGTCCTGGGGCGGATGTTGCGCAATCCGCGACCGGTGAGAATCGAGGACTGGGACGAGGCGGGCGGAGGAGTCGCGGCGCTCATGCGGAGTCTCGAGATCCGCTCCGGCGCCGCGGGTCCGATCGTGATCGGCGGACGCGTGTGGGGCGCGGTGTCAGCGGTGTGGTCCGACGCTGCGGACATGCCGGTGGGAGCCGAGGACCGCGTCGCGGCGTTCGCCGAGCTGGTCGCCTACGCAATCGAGAATGCCGAGGCCCGCGACGAGATCGCGGCCTCGCGGGCGCGGCTGGTGGAGGCGGCGGACGAGGCGCGCCGCCGGATCGAGCGCGACCTGCACGACGGGGCGCAGCAGCGGCTCGTGGCGGCCGCGCTCGAGCTGTCCATACTGGAGCAACAGCTGGAGCGAGGCCCGGCGGCCGCAAAGGCTGTCCTGGCACGTGCCCGCGAGCAGCTCGACGGTGGGCTCAGCGACCTGCGAAACCTCGCGCGCGGCATCCATCCATCCGTGCTCACCGACCGTGGCCTGGCGGTCGCCCTGGAGGGGCTCGCGAAGCGCGCGCCGATCCCGGTCGAGCTGCACGTGGCGGTCCAGAGCCGGCTCGACCAGGCGATCGAGGCGGCAGCGTACTTCCTGATCTCCGAAGCCATCACGAACACGGCGAAGCACGCCCGCGCGGAATCCGTGCGGGTCGACGTGGAGATGAACGGCGACACCATGCTCGTCACGGTCGCCGACGACGGCGTGGGTGGCGCCGAGACCACCCGGGGCTCGGGGCTCGGCGGGCTGATCGATCGAGTGGAGGCGGTCGGCGGGCGGCTCGAGATCACGAGTCCGTCCGGCGAGGGCACGCGCCTCTCGGCGCGCCTCCCGACGAACGTCCTCGGCGGCCTGAACGGGCGCTAGCGGCATGGACGACGCTCAAGCCGCGCGCGAGTTGGATCGGCTTGCGGCTGGGATCGAGGTCGTGTGGCTGGCTGTACGACAACTTCTTCACTCCGCTGGGCCAGCCGCAGGATTTCGTCGCGCGTGTCAAGCTCGCCGAGGCGCCGCGCGAAGTGGGCAGGTGGCACGTGACACGCGCGTGGCGGCACTCCCGCGCGTCGATTCCTGAGGAGGCGCCTGTGGCGTTACGCAGCTCCACCGTCGACATCGAGACTCCCGACGGCGTCGCGGACGCCTACCTCACCGCGCCTGACGACGAGCACCGCCATTTCGGTGTGCTGCTCATCATGGACGCGTACGGGCTGCGCCCGCGCATCGAGGAGATGGCGGACAGGATCGCCGAGCGGGGCTACGCCGTGCTCGCGCCAAACGTCTTCTACCGGGCGGGGCGGGCGCCGGTGCTCCCGTTCCCTGACATGACGAGCGAGGAGGCCCGAAGCGAGTTCTTCAAGGACGTCCGCCCGCTGATGGCCGATCTGACGCCGGAGCGGATCGCCGGCGACGGAGCCGCCTACCTCGACGAGCTGGCCAGGGTGGCCGCCGAGCCCCTCGCGGTCACCGGGTACTGCATGGGCGCGCGGCTGGGCTGGCGGATCGCCGCTGCCCATCCCGACCGCGTGGCGGCGCTCGCCGGCTTCCACGGCGGCGGACTCGCCACCGACGATCCCGAGAGCCCGCATCGCTCAGCGGGCGAGCTGCGCGCCGAGGTCTACTTCGGGCACGCGGACCGGGATCCGAGCAACACCGTCGAGCAGATCGGCGCGCTCGACGCGGCGCTCGAAGCCGCGGGCATCACGCACCGCGCCGAGGTCTACCCCGGTGCGCGCCACGGCTACACGATGGCCGACACGCCCGCCTACGACGACCAGGCGGCGGAGCGCCACTTCGCCGCGCTGTTCGAGCTGCTGGGCCGGACGCTCCAGGGCTAGCTGGCGGGAGGCACGGGACACGTCTGGGTGGAACAGGGAGGCGGCGCGCTCGCCGTCGCGCGCCGGAGCCTGACCGCGCGCGATACTGGGCGCATGAAGCTCCAGGCGACGATCGTCATCTCATACCGTGCCGACTCGTTCAGCGATGCTGGCGCCGCGCTCGACGACGTGCTCCGGCGCGCCCGGGAGCGCGAGGACGTAGAGATCGAGAGCATCCAGCTCGGCACCCCGGCGAGCGCGGGTCCGGTCAGCCTCCCGTACGTCGAAAGACCGCCCGACCCGCCGCAGAGGGTGCCGCACCCGCTGCCGAACGGCGACCCGAACTGACGGCGACGCGGAAGTGAAGTCTCGATCTAGGGGGAATGCCTCCCGCGGGCGTTTCGGTGCCTCACCTACCTCTGCAGCACTGATTCCGCCGGTCGCATCGACTTGATCGGGTCGCCGTGGCGGTGCGTCACCTTCCAGTCGCCGTCCTCGCGCCGGAAGACGGTCGTCGCCCGGATGGCGATCGGAGTCAACTCGTCGGATCCGCCGACGCGCGTCCGGATGCGTTCTATCTCAACCGTGTACGCCAGCTCCGGTGCAATGACCGTGTCGTCGCGTCGAGACCACAGCGACTTGTAGACCTCGGGATTGCCCCTGGTGATCTCGAGCCCGGCGCGACGGTACTCCTTCATGGGCAGCTCATCGTCGGTCATACCGCCTCCTCTTGGTCGGAACATGTCCGAACCTATCGCCGTGATGTCGCCGTCGACCGAAGCCGCGCTCAGCCCGGGCGGGCGAACGCGTGTGAGGCACGCAGCAGGCGTTCGATGACGGCGAGCTCCGCCTCATCGCGCGGGGCGTAGAGCATCACCGCGGTTGGCGGGATGAGCCCTCTCAGGGCGACCGGGTGCGGCTCGGCCCAGCCGGCCTCGACAGCCTCGGAGACCGTCTCGGGGGGAAGCATCGCGTGCAGGCTGTGGTCTGGCGCGGGGTGGAGGTGGGCGAACTCGCGACCGATCAGGAACGCCTCCGGCGGGCCGGTCGGCTCGATGGGTGCGAGAACGAGCGCCCGGGCACCCGGGACCGAGATGCCGCTGGGCTCTTCGACGACGCCCGGCAGTGCAAAGACGCGCTCCGCGAGCTCCTCCACCCAGCGCAGGTCCGTCGGCTGCTGATCGAGCTGCGTGTGCGGGTTCGTCGGCGTGGTGCGCGGGCGGTCGCCGGCCCGCGCGGGCAGCGGCGGCATCGGCAGAGTCTAGGTCGCGAGCTCAGACCTGAGTAGGAGAAACGGATCGTCGGCTCCGAGTAGCTGGAATAAGGCCTCCGACGACGCCGTCGCGCCCGCGCGGACATAGCGTCGTCGCACGGACTCGATTTCCACACAAGATCCCCGAAAACCCAACCTCGATGCGGCGCCTGGCGATCATCGCACGCCGCCGGGCCTCGGCCTGGGGGCGACACTGCTCGCGTCGTCGACGCACTTCGATGCCGAGCCCGTCCGGCGCCGCTCGCGCCTACCGCCGTGCCGAGCGAACCACGTTCTCGAGCTGCTCGCCCCTTGCGAAGCGTGCCAGCTGCTCGGCGCCGAAGCGGATCGCCCGCTCGTCCGCGGCTTCGGTGTCGCCGGCGTTGTGCGGCGTGATCGCTGCGGCCGCGTCCCACAGCGGGTGGTCGTCGGGGAGCGGCTCGGGGTCGACGACGTCGAGCACCGCGCGCAGCCGGCCCGACTCGAGCTCGGCGAGGAGCGCGTCGGTGTCGGCCGTCGCGCCCCGGCCGGCATTCACGAACAGCGCGCCGTCGCGCATCCGCGCAAGGAGCGCGGCGTCGAACAGCCCCCTCGTCTCGAGCGTGAGTGGGGCGAGCAGCACAACCGCATCGGCGTCTCCGACGAGGGCCGGGAGCTCGTCCGCTCCATGGACGCCATCACGTGGGCGGCTCGCGACGCCGATCACGGTGACGCCGAATGGCTCGAGGCGTCGCTCGACCGCGCGGCCGATCGAGCCGAACCCGACGATCAGTACGTGCGCGCCCTGGAGCTCGCGGGGCGTGGCGTCCGACCAGCGGTGCATGTGCGCGGCCGCGAACTGGCCGTAGGCGTCCCCGAGGAGCGCTCCGACCACCCACTCCGCCACGGCCGCGTCACGCGTCCCGCGCGCATTGCAGAGGATCGCCCAGGGCGGAACGCGCGACTCGATCCAGTCGGTCCCGGCGGAGAGCACCTGCACCACGCTCAGCCGCTCGAGGCCCGGCAGCGCCTCGAGGGTCTCGCGGTCGCCCCACTCCGGCAGGACGAACTCCGCGGCGTCACGTCCCTCGGGCAAACGAACCACGTCGACTCCAGCCGGGGCTAGCTCGGCCGCCACGTGGAAGGCCCGGGCGGTGACGGCGGCGATCATGCGCGTCGGACGCTAAAGGAATAAATTTCGGCGTAGGGGAATCAAGCCCAGGGGGGAGCGATGAAGAGGGTTGTCGCGTTTGCGCTCGTGCTGGTCGCAGTACTGGCGCTGCCCGGAGTCGCGTCGGCGGCGCACGAGGACACGCACGTCCAGCTGCTCGCGATCAACGACCTCCACGGTCACCTCCAGCCGAACACGCCCGGCAACATCCAGGTCGGCTGTTGCAACCCGGTCTTCGACAAGAACGGGGTCCAGACCGGCTGGACGCAGAAGATCGTTCCCGCCGGCGGCATCGCATATCTCGCGACGCACATCAAGGAGCTGCGAGATACCAACCCGAACACGATCACGGTGGGCGCCGGCGACCTCATCGGCGCCAGCCCGCTGGTCTCGGGGCTCTTCCACGACGAGCCGACGATCGAGGCGCTGAACTCGATCGGATTCGACGTCTCGGGCGTGGGCAACCACGAGTTCGACGAGGGCGTCAACGAGCTCGAGCGCATGCAGTACGGCAACCAGCTCGGCGGCAACGGGTGCCACCCGAAGGACGGCTGCCAGGACGGCACGCCGTTCGGCGGCGCGCTGTTCCAGTACCTCGCGGCGAACGTCTTCTTCGCGGGCACGGACCAGACGATCTTCCCGCCCTACGAGGTGCGGAGGGTCGGCAACGCGAAGATCGCCTTCATCGGGCTCACGTTCGAGGGAACGCCGACGGTCGTGACCCCGAGCGCCATCGAGGGGCTCGAGTTCAGGCCGGAGGTGAGCACCGTCAACGCGCTCGTGGAGAAGCTGCGCAACGAGCAGGGCGTCAAGACGTTCGTCGTGCTGCTGCACCAGGGCGGCACGCAGCGGCCGCCGTCGCCGCCCGCGTCGCCCGCCACGACGCCCAGCGGCGACGAGTACACGGACGTGAACCGCTGCGTCAACTTCAGCGGTCCCGAGATGCAGTCGATCGCGAGCGGCCTGGACGATCGCGTGAGCGTCATCGTCAGCGCTCACACCCATCAGCCGTACGTCTGCGAGATGGCCGGCAAGCTGGTCACGAGCGCCGCCTCGTTCGGTCGCGTGGTCACGGACATCGACCTCACCATCGACGATCGGTCCAAGCAGGTCACCGAGGCGACCGCCTTCAACCACATCGTCACGCAGGACGTGACGCAGGACGCGGCGGCCAAGGCGATCCTCGACAAGTACGCGGCGCTCTCGGCGCCGCTCGCCAACCGTGTGATCGGCTCGGTCACCGGGGACATCCGGTCCTCGCGCGACGTCCCCAGCGGCCAGAACGCGGCGGGGGAGCAGCCGATGGGCGACGTGATCGCCGACGCGATGCTCGAGGCGACGAAGCCGAGCGACTTCGGCGGCGCGGTCGCGGCCTTCATGAACTCCGGCGGTGTGCGGGGCGGCCTGCTCTACAACCAGCTCAGCGGCGGCGAGCAGCCCGGAGAGGTCACCTACGGCGAGGCCTTCACCGTCCAGCCCTTCGGCAACACGCTCGTGGTCAAGACGTGCACGGGGCAGCAGATCTACGACGTGTTGAACCAGCAGTTCAACAACCCGGAGCTCGGCTCGAACCGAATCATGCTGCCGTCGGCGAACGTCCACTACCAATGGACCACGCTCGGCGGGCCGCACGTCGTCGACGGATCGGTGTCGTTCGACGGCGGCGCGACGCCGATCAACAAGGCCGCGTCCTACCGCGTGGCCGTGAACAACTTCATGGCGGACGGCGGTGACAACTACACGGTCTTCAGGTCGTGCACGCAGCCGCTCGGGGGCGACATCGACCTCGAGGCGTTCGCGCGCTACCTGGGCGCTCACTCGCCCGTCTCACCGCCCGAGCTGAACCGGATCGAGAAGGTGGGGTAGCGGGCGGGCGGGATCAGTCCGTGTCGGTACCTTGGTTCCGGTGCGGATCGCGACCTGGAACGTCAACTCGCTGAAGCAGCGCGTGCCGCGGCTTCTGCCTTGGCTGGACGAACGACGGCCGGATGTCGTCTGCCTGCAGGAGACGAAGCTCGCCGACGATGCGCTCGCGGAGCTGGTCGGGGACGAGCTTGCGGGGCGCGGATACGAGGTGGCTGCCCACGGCGAGGCCACCTGGAACGGGGTCGCGATCCTCTCGCGCGTGGGGCTGGAGGACGTGGTGGCGGGGATCGCGGGCGCGCCCGGCTTCCCGCACCCGGAGGCGCGCGCCGTGTCCGCCACCTGCGACGGGATCAGGGTCGTGTCGGTGTACGTGCCGAACGGCCGGGTGCCGGGCTCCGAGCACTACGAGTACAAGCTTGCCTGGCTGGGCGCTCTACGGGAGATGGTGGCCGCCGGTCCGGAGCCCACGATCGTGTGCGGAGACATGAACATCGCGCCGACCGACGACGACGTCTTCGACCCCGACGCCTACATCGGCCAGACCCATGTGACGGCGCCGGAGCGCGAGGCGCTGCAGGAGCTGCAGGGACTCGGCCTACGGGACGTGGTCCGCGACCGCTGGCCGAACGAGCGGGTGTTCACGTACTGGGACTACCGCGCCGGGATGTTCCATCAGGACCTCGGCATGCGGATCGACCTGGTGCTCGCGAGCGGCACGGTGGCCGATCGCGTTGCGGCCGCCTGGGTCGACCGGCAGGCACGCAAGGGCAGCGGACCGAGCGACCACGCCCCGGTGATAGTCGACCTGGACGAGGCGCCCGACGGCGACATCGGGCCGGTCGTCCCGCCGCCCTCGGCTCCGGTTACGAAGCGCGGGGTCAAGAAGCTGCCGCAGGCGCCCTAGTCAATCGCGCTCGCGGTCGCGATCGCGCGAGGGCTGGACGCGCTTCGGCTCGCCCGGCATCTTCGGATAGTCGGGCGGGTAGGGCATGTCGCCTCCGCGCCCCTCCGCCTCGTCGCGCTCGTACATGTCAAGCAGCGGCTCGAGCGAGTGAGTCGCGTCGTCGATCGCGGCGTGCCGGTCGCCGACCTCGGCGAAGCGCGCCGGCATGGTCGCGACGTTGAAGTCCTCCGGCGCGACCTCGGGCAGCTCGTCCCAGGTGACCGGCGCCGACACCGGCGCACCCGGCTTCGGCCGCACGCTGTAGGCGGAGGCGATCGTGCGGTCGCGCGCGTTCTGGTTGTAGTCGACGAAGATCCGCTCGCCGCGCTCCTCCTTCCACCACTTGGTGGTGACCTCGCCCGGCAGGCGCCGTTCGAGCTCGCGTCCGAAGGCGATCGCCGCATGCCGGACGTCCGTGAACGTCCAGCGCGGCTCGATGCGCACGTAGATGTGCACCCCGCGGCCGCCCGAGGTCTTCGGAAAGCCCACGTACCCGAGGTCGTCGAGCAGCGCGCGGGCCTCGGCCGCCACCCGCACGGCGTCGTCGAAGTCCGTACCCGGCTGCGGGTCGAGGTCGAGGCGGAGCTCGTCGGGGTGGTCGACGTCGTCGCTGCGGACGGGCCACGGATGGAACGTGATCGTGCCCATCTGCGCCGCCCAGGCGACTACGGCGATCTCCGTGGGGCAGATCTCGTCGGCATGCCGGCCGGACGGGAACTCGATCCGCGCCGTCTCCACGTAGTCGGGAGCGCCCTTGGGGATGCGCTTCTGAAAGAAGGCGTCTCCGCCGCCCTTCTCTCGCGTGGAGAGCACGATGCCGGGGTGCACGCCCTTCGGCCAGCGCTCGAGCGTGGTGGGCCTCTGGGTGAGCGCGCGCATGATGCCGTCCTCGACCGCCACGTAGTACTCGACCACGTCGAGCTTCGTGATAGCCGACGTGCGCTCCGTCTCAGGGAAGATCACGCGGTCCGGGCTGGACACGCGCACCTCGCGCCCACCCGCCTCGACGGTCGTTGCCTCTGACGTGGCCATGCCGGGATTTGTACGGCATCGGCGGTTAGATTCCCGTCGTGGCGCTCAAGCACCACCTGGCCGACGCGAGCTACTGGCTCTACGACCGCGGTCGCCACCGCACCGCCTTCACGGCGGCGGCGGAGCCCGGCACCGCACCGGATCTCTCAGGGCTAAGGGTGCACGAGTACGCGGTCCTCGTGACGTTTCGACGCGGCGGGACCGCCGTCCCGACCCCGGTCTGGTTTGCCCTGCTCGACGACCGCCGCTTCGTCACCGCGACAGAGGAGCGCACGGCCAAGGTGCGCCGGATCCGCCGCAACCCCCGCGTGCGCGTCTTCCCGTCCGACCCCCGCGGCAAGCCGCTCGGCGCGGGAGTCGAGGGAACCGCCCGGATCCTGGAGTCCGCCGACGAGCGGGAAGCCGCCGAGGCGGCGCTCGACCGGCATTACGGGCGCAAGCGGCGCATCTACGAGCGGGTGATGACCTATCAGGGCGACATGGTCCATCTCGAGGTGACCGTGGCCGCAGAGGCCGGCTAGCGACGACGGTCGTGGGCCGGCCAGAGATCGACGCCGATGCCTTCAACGCCTTCGAGGCCGCGGGCTGGGAGGCGAGGGCGGACGGGTATGACGATCTCGTCGGCCGGATTACGAGCCGTCTCGCCGACCCCGTGCTGGACGCCGCGCACGTGGCCGGCGGGACTCGGCTGTTGGATCTCGCGACCGGTCCGGGCTACGTGGCGGCCCGGGCGGCCGAGCGCGGCGCGGAGGTGGTTGGCGTCGACGTCGCCGGCGCAATGGTCTCGCTCGCCGCCCGGCTTCACCCTGGACTCGACTTCCGCCAGGCGGACGTGCACGAGCTTCCCTTCGAGGGAGGCTCGTTCGACGCCGTCGTCGGCAATTTCGCGATCCTTCACCTCGGTCGTCCGGAGCAGGCAACCGCCGACTTCGTGCGCGTCCTGCGGCCGGGCGGCAGGCTCGCGCTCACCACCTGGGACCGGCCCGAGCGCGCGCGCCTGTTGGGCCTCTTCCTCGACGCGGTCGCTGAGACGGGGGTCAGCGGGCCGGCGGACCTTCCAGCCGGCCCGGACATCTTCCGGTTCGCGGACGAGGCCGAGTTCGAGCGCCTGCTTCGTGACCGCGGGCTGGAGCACCCGGCCGTCACCACGATTTCGCTCACCCATCGCCTGGCTAGCGCGGACGAGCTCTGGGAGGGCTTCCTCCGCGGGTCGCTGCGCGCGGCCACGCTCGTCGTCCACCAGCCTGAGGAGACGCGGCTGCGCATCAGGCGGGCGTTCGACCAGCTCGTGCGCGAGTACGAACGCGACGACAGCGTCGAGCTTCCGATCTCCGTGAAGCTGGCCTCCGCAACGAAGCCCTCCCGGCGGCTGCCATGAGGTTCTAGTAGAACGTCAGGTAGCGCTCCCACTCCCACTGGCTGACGGTGTTGTGGAAGTCCTCCCACTCTGCGCGCTTGTAGTCGATGTACGCCTCGTGAAGTTCGGGGCCGCAGACGTCAAGCGTCAGTGGGTCCGCGTCGAAAGCGTCGATTGCCTCGGCGAGCGTGCGCGGGAGCAGCCCGACGCCGAGCTCGGCGATCTGATCGTCGCTCTGGATGTACATGTCCCTGTCGATCGGCGCTCCCGGGTCGAGCTCGCGCTCGATGCCGTCCAGCCCGGCGGCGAGCACGATAGCCGCGCCCAGGTAGGGGTTCACGGACGCGTCGACAGCTCGTGACTCCACCCGCGGTGACTTCGTCGGCACGCGCAGCATGTGCGTCCGGTTGTTGCGCCCATACGAGATGAACACCGGAGCCCAGGTCGAGCCGCTCATCGCGCCGCGGCGGATCAGCCGTTTGTAGGAGTTCACCGTGGGACAGGTGACCGCGACGATCGCCGGGGCGTGCGCCAGCAGGCCGGCCAGGAACTGGTACCCGAGCCGGGAGATGCCACAGCCGTACGGGTCGTCGTCGGGGTCTGGCGCGAACAGGTTGTCGCCGCCGTCGACCGCGGCGAGCGACATGTTGAAGTGGGCACCGCCTCCGGTGCGGTCGCTCCATGGCTTGGCCATGAAGGTGGCCTCGTAGCCGTGCGAGCGTGCCACCTCCTTGGCCATCAGACGGAAGAGCATGAAGCGATCCGCCATCGCGAGCGCGTCGGTGTAGCTGAAGTCGAACTCGTACTGGCCGTTGCCGTCCTCATGGTCGAACGAGTGGACGTCCCAACCGAGC
>JBKPSR010000052.1:0-5011 GCA_046735115.1 Actinomycetota bacterium | reverse complement strand
GCGAGCTCGTCTTTGAGCTCGGCCTTGCGGTCGGGCGGGACCTGCCCGCCGAACACGATCAGGTCGATCGTTCTCGCGTCGAAGCGGCCGGTGACGTCGGTGAAGTCGTTAGTCGCGTCGGCTTTGTGGCCGAGGGCGCGGAGGCCGGCGACCGCGTCGTCGAGGACGAGTTGGCTCTTGCCGATCAAGAGCACGCTCTGCTGGACGGTGTCGTTTGTCATTTCAGCTCCTGCGTGATTGGCAATGGCGTTTGGGGGTGGGGATCCGCTTGGGCGCCCCGATCCGTCGCCGACCTGAGCCGGCGCACCAGCAGGATCGGCGCGGCGACCACGGCAATCGCGAGGCCGGCCAGCGCGAACGGGAGGACGAAGGCCACGGTCAGCAGGAGGACCGGCAGGGCGAACGGGAACAGGGCGAAGGTGAGGACCCCTCCCCCGAACGCCCAGGCCGAAACCTCCTCGACCACGTCGGATGCGGTCGGGTTCATGACCTCACGCCCCGGCCGCCTGCGGCAGCGCCGCGGCGGAGTCTGGTCCGCCCGCGGGCTCCTCCGCTTCGCCGCGCGTGTTGGTGATTCGCAGCGCGAGAATGGAGGCCGCCAGGAGGAAGAGGCTCGACGCGAGCAGCGCCCGCTGGAAGCCCGAGGTCAGTGCCTCGGGCGCGGAGGTGTGGGTCGCGATGAGGTCACTGGTGCGCGACGTCGCGATGGCGGTGAAGATCGCGAGTCCGAGCGCCCCGCCGACCTGCTGCGACGCGTTCAGCAGCGACGCCGCAAGCCCTGATTTGTCGGCATCCACGCCGGCATTCGCTGCGGTGAGGATGGCGACGAACGCGGCGCCGAGGCCGAGCGACGCGATCACGAGTCCCGGCAGGAGGTCTGCGACGTATGAGCCGTCGACCGGGATCCGAGACAGCCAGTACACACCTACCGAGCTGACGAGCGCGCCCACCACGATCACCGGCCGGGTACCGACGCGCGGTACCAGTTGCGAGCTGGCGCCGGCCGAGACGATCACGCCGAGCGTGAGGGGCAGGTAGGCCGCGCCCGCCTGGATGGGCGAGTAGCCGAGCACGTTCTGCATGTACAGCGTGAGGAAGAAGAACATGGAGAGAAGCCCGGCGAAGGCCACCAGCTGCGTCGTGTCGGCGGCCGCGAGGCCCTTGACACGGAATATCGACAGCGGCAGCAGCGGCTTCCTCGCCCGCTGCTCGTTGATGACGAACGCGGCGAGGAGCACCAGCGCTCCGGTGAGCTCGGCGATCGTGCTGGCTGCGCTCCAGCCCTGGTCCGGCGCCTCGACGAGTGCGAAGACCAGCAGTAGCATTCCGCCGGTCGCGATCATGGCGCCGCGGAGGTCGAAGTCGGCGAGACGAGCGCTATGCCTGTCGCCGCTGATCAGCAGGAAGATCCCGACGAGCACGAGCAGCGCGGCCAGCGGGTTGACGAACATCACCCAGCGCCAGCCGGGGCCTTCGGTGAGCAGACCACCAAGGAGCACGCCCGCGGCGGAAGCGAGCCCGCCCATCGCGCCCCAGACCGCGAGTGCCGTCGTGCGGTCCGAGCCCTCCTTGAAGGTCGTGGTGAGGATCGACAGTGCGGCGGGCAGCATCGCCGCCGCGCCAAGGCCCTGCGCAAGACGGGCCGCGACCAGCAGCTCTGGGCTCTGGGCAAGGCCGCCGACAAGCGAGGCAATGCCTATCACCACGGTGCCGGCGACCAGCACGCGGCGGCGGCCGAGCAGGTCGGCGGCGCGGCCGCCCAGCAGCATGAAGCCGCCGTACGTGAGCAGATATCCGCTCGGGACCCATTGCAGGGCCTGTTCCGAGAAGTGAAGGTCGCTCCTGATCGATGGGAGAGCGACGTTGACGATCGAGGCGTCGACAAAGTCGATGAACGCCACGGCGACGAGCAGGGCAAGGATGAGCTTGCCGCGGGCGGTCGCGAGGACGGACGGTTGAGAGGAGTCTGTGGCCATGGGGCGAAACCTCCAGGTCTCGCAGATAGTTTGTAATACCGATCATTGATAGCACAAACTATTGGCGCTACCAAGTAGATGTGACTAAGATCACAGAGATGGCTACGCAGCCCTCCCCCACGCCGTCCTCCGAGACCGCCGTCAGCGAGTTCGCCGGCCAGCTCTTCTTCCGGCTCTGGCGGGCCTCGCACACCCGCATCGCAGCGGCGCTCGAATCGGTCGGTCTGACGCCCGCGCGCTTCGGGCTACTCAACCTGCTCGGCGCTCTCGAGGAAGCGAACCAGCAGGAGCTCGGCTCGGCGATGGGCGTCGATCCCAGCACCATGGTCCAGCTGATCGACGACCTCGAGGCCGCCGGGCTTGCCAAGCGCCGACCCCATCCCAGCGATCGCCGCGCGCGCCAGGTGGTGCTCACCGCGAAGGGCCGGCGCCTGCGCGAGCGCGGCCGGCAGATGGCGAGCCAGGTGGAGGACGAGGTCCTGGGCGGGCTCACCCCCGCCCAGCGTCGCGAGCTGCTGAAGCTGCTTCGGCTCGCGAACAGCACAGCGCCACCGCAACCGCTGTGGCGAGCTGAGGAAGGCGACTAGCGCTGACTCAACGATGATCGGCGTGTCAAGCGAGACGAAGGCGATCCCGGGTTGGTCTAGCTCCGGAGCTGCTGTATGAGGAGGGTCGCCGCAACCTCGTCGAGTTGGCACCGAGCCCGCGCTGAGCCGGGCGCGACAGCCTCGGCCCTTGCGGACCCTGGCGCTACACGCGGCTGTCGGCTCCCATGCGGTCCGAACCGCCGGTCCTCAATCAGTCCTCAAACTGCCGTGAATCGGCGTGAAATCCCAGACTCCCGGGCTGCGCGCAGACGCGAGAAACTCTCCGTTTGCAGGCGCGTTGTCGCCCATCCCAGTCCCCGACGCTCTGCTTGCCATGCAGAGGTCGAGGGTTCGAATCCCTTCAGCCGCTTTTGAAAAAAGCCTGCGTTTGCAGGCCTTTTTCGTACGTGCAGTCGGCTTGTGCGTCTGCGTCGCCAGGCACCCATTGGACATCCAGGGCGGCCAACGCGCGGCGGGGGCGGTTCCGAACACAAACCTGTTTGCAGGCATTTCCTGAGGACTCGAACCATTGACCTTCGGTCACGGCTTGTGCTCCCGACGCAGCAGCGGGAACCGCGATTGATCCTCGCCACGCGCTCTCGTCGTCCAAGGCGGGTGTGATTGAGCGAACGGCCGGCTATCGAGATCACGCGCAAGCACTAGCGAAATCGCCGCGCGTTCAAGGAAGAGCCGGTTCCGCGACTACGCCAATCGCGGCTCGACAGCGCGTTCAGCCCTCGAGCCCGAGCTGTTCGACAAGCCACTCAGTCTGGCGGGCACGCTCGGCGTGGTACGCCTCGGGCCCTGAGGCCTCTTCGGCGATTCGCGCCGCCACGAAACCGAGCAGTGCGGGGCCCTCCGGAATGGACGGTTCGATCACGGCCTCCCACCGCTCAAGTGGCGGGGAGGCGGCGCGCGCGAGTTCATGCCCGCGATCCGCGCACATGCGCGTGTAGCGGTCACGCAGCGCCTCATTCCACGCGTCGATGCGCCTAGCGAGCCGCGCTCGCCCCGCGATTACCTTCGTGCGCTCCTCGACGATCTGCCCGTCGAGCTCCACCTCGTAGAGGACCTGGCCCGCCCAGAGCGGCAGGTGCTCGGGCCGGCACGCGTGGATGCCGCTGCGGCAGGGTTCCACGTTCGCCTCGACCCAGGCTCCCGGGCCGCCGTTCGGCAGCGGCCAGTTGAAGCCGGTGAAAACGCCGGTGCCGTCCGGCGTCAGGAACTTGTAGGCGATCACGCGCCTCTCCAGTCGCGGAAGGCGCTCATGAGCCGGTCCTTCGCCTCCGGTGGGATGTCGTCCTCGCGTACCTCGCCCAGAGTGTCGATGGTCGTCTTGATCTGCTGCACGTACCAGACGCATCCTTCGCAAAAGTTGAGGTGCTGCTCGAACAGCGCGGCCTCCTCGGCCGGGAGTGCGCCGTCGAGGTAGCCGGTCACGAGCTCGACGACCTCCTGACAGCTGAGATGATCGTGCGACTCAGCCATCCAGGTGCCCTTCGAGCGCTTGGCGCACATGGGAGCGGGCGCGGTGCAGAAGCACGCGCTGGTTGCCGTCGGACACATCGAGCGCCCCGCACACCTCTTCGGGGCTGCAGCCGGCCACGTCTCGCATCGTGATCACCACGCGCTGCGCCGGTGGCAGGTCTTCGATCGCCCTCTTGATGACCTCCAGGGTCTCGCGGTCCAGCAGCGCGTCGTCCGGAAGCGAGGCCCAATTGCCAGGGTATGCGCGCCAATGGCCCGGGAAGCCCTCGCCGTCGTCCCGGAACCGGTCCGGGTCGACGGCGGGCTCGTCGCCCTCGCTCGCGAACGACGAGAAGGGGACACTGCGCGCCTCGCGCTCCCCGCGGCTGATCGCGATGTTGACGACGATTCGCATGATCCAAGTCTTGAGCGACGAGCGGCCCTCGAAGCGATCGATGCCGTTGAGGACCCCGAGCCACGCCTCCTGCACAACCTCCTCCGCGACCGCGCGCGTCCGCACGTACCCGCGCGCGACGGACAGCATGATGGCGTAGTGGCGGTCCACAAGCGCTTCGAACGCCCGCTCGTCACCGGCGCGAAGCCGCGCTACGAGGTCCGCCTCTTCGGCGGCCGTCAGGGCGGACTGGGGATGTGCTTGGGCCGGGGCCACGACCTAGCTCCGGCGAATCTACAGCAGGGGCGGAACTCGATGGAGGATCCTCAGCGGAGGAGCTCGACCTGTTCGACAGGGAGAAGGACAAGAGGAGCCGCTGTTACGGACACTGAGCCATGACCTGGCGGCCTCTCTTGACGGTCGCCAAGCCACGCGCAGGGAAGGGCGCGAACGACAACGAGCCGGGCGCGATCGGGTGCCACAACGTCGACGTATCCGGCTGCCAGTGGCTCTTCGTGAGGCGGGACGTGAGATGCGGTCACGTGGGCCCAGCTCGAGCGGGGCTGGTGGGCCGATAGCTAGGCGTC
>JBKPSR010000051.1:0-23229 GCA_046735115.1 Actinomycetota bacterium | reverse complement strand
CTCGTGGGCGGTCAGGCGCCAGCCGCCGGGCGCCGCCTCGTAGACCGCCCCGCGGACGAGCGGATGCCGGAAACGGAAGCGGCGCGGCACCTCGGTGTGCCGGACGAGGTCCCGCGCGAGCAGCTCATCCAGCGCCTCGATCGCCGCCTCCTCGTTTACCCCGGCAGCGGCGGCGGCGAGCTCGGGCTCGAACGGGTCGCCCGTCACGGCCGCGCCCTCGAGGACGCGCCGATGCTCCTCGCCGAGCAGCGCCAGTTCGCCTGTCAACGCCGCGGCCACGGCCTGCGGGACCTCCACGCCGGCCATCGCCACGTCGCGCGCGCTGTGCGCGGCCGAAGCCGCGACCCGCGGGGAGCGAGCGAGTTGCTGGAGGTAGAACGGGTTACCGGAGCTCTTGGAGTAGAGCGAGTCGGCGGCGCTCTCGGACACGGCGGGGCCGAGCAGCTCGCGCGCCTCCTCCGGGCTCAGTCCGCTCAGCTCGACGCGTGTGAGCGTACCCGCCGCCTGCGCCCGCGCCAGCGTGCCGGCAAGCGCGTCAGGCACCTGATGCGGCCGCAGCGCCACGCCCACCAGGACCGCTGCCGAGGGCGGGCGCCGAAGCAGTGCCCCGAGCAGCTCCGCCGAGGCGGCGTCCGCCCAGTGCACGTCGTCCAGCAGAAGAACCAGCGGCTTGGTGACGGCGAGCGCCTCGAGCAGCTGCCGAACGCCGCGATGGACTCGCAGCCGCTCGTCGCCCTTCGCCGGCTCCGCCCCCTCGGCGAGCGACGGGAAGACGCCCCCAAGGTCGGCTAGGAGCTCCTCGTCGAGCCCGCCCGTGCGCCGCGGCTCCAGCGCCTCCAGGTACTCGTCGAGCGCATCGACGAAGATCCAGAACGGCAGCTCGCGCTCCAGCTCGGATGCGCTTCCGGACAACACGAGATGCCCCTCGGCGTTCGCACGCGCGGCCAGCTCGCCCAGCAGCCGCGTCTTCCCGATGCCGGGCTCTCCGACCAGCTCGAGAGCGCCGAAGCTCCTGCGCTCGAGGTCGGCGAGGGCGCTGTCGATCACACCTAGCTCAGCGGCACGCCCGATGAGCTGCTCGGCAAGTTGGGGCATGACGGGTCCGCAGCCAGCATAAAAGCTTTCAGGGATCAGGGTGCGCGATCAGGGAGTCGTCCCGATGTGTGGCGGGCCGCTGTGGACGACTCTTCTCCCATGCCGTTCTTCCTCATCCAACACAGACATGAAGCGCCCGAATGCGGCGTGGTGTTCGCCGCGTTCAAGGGCCACGACAGCCCGCTCCGCCACCGCGCCGCGGTGGCCTCCTGCGCCTTCGGGGGCCACGCTATCTGGTGGCAGGTTGAGGCCATGAACGAGGCCGCAGCCCTTGCGCTGCTGCCCGCATACGTGGCCGCCCGCGCGAGCGCAACCCGAGTCGGAGAGGTGGACATCCCATGACCGCAGGCGAGCATCGCCCACCCGTCGCCGCAATCCTCGTCGTGCCGCTGGTCGTCGCAGCGGTGCTCGCGCTGTTCGCGTGGCCGAGCTCGCGCCTCGAGCCGCGCGATCTCCCGATCGGGGTTGCGGGCACTCCCGCCGGCGCCGAGGCGCTCGAGCGCCAGCTCGGCGCTCAGCAGGGCGCCTTCGAGCTCCACCGCTACGTCACGGAGGCCGACGCCCGCGAGGCGATCGAGGATCGCGAGGTCTACGGCGCGTTCGTGGCGAGCCCCACCGGGCCGAGGGTGCTCATCAGCTCCGCGGGCAGCCCGGCCGTGGCCCAGCTGCTCACGCACGCCGCGAGCGAGCAGGGAGCCGAGCTGGAGGACGTCGTCACGACACCGAAGGCCGGGACCGGCCTGGGTTCGTCCGTGCTCCCGCTCGTCCTCGCCGGCGTCCTGACCGGCATCCTGGCCTCGCTGGCCGTCTCGCGCGGCGCGGCGCGGGTCGGGCTCACCGTCGCCGGCTCGCTGCTCGCGGGGGTCTCGGCGACGCTGGTAGCCGATACCTGGCTGGGCATCGTGGAGGGCGACTGGCTCGTGAACGCGGGGGCGTTCGCGCTCATCTTCCTCGCGATCGCCGCCGCCATGGCCGGGCTCTACAACCTCGTCGGCAAGGCCGGCCTGGGGATCGGCGCGCTCGTGATGATCTTCATCGGCAACCCGTTCTCGGCGGCGGCCACGGCGCCCGAGCTCCTGCCACAGCCCGTCGGCGGGCTCGGCCAGCTCCTGCCGCCCGGAGCGGGCGCGAACCTGTTGCGGAGCACCGGCTTCTTCGACGGCGCCGGCGCGGGCCGGCAGGTCACCGTACTGGCCGTCTGGGCGGTGCTCGGCGTGGCCGCGACGCTGCTCACACGTTCTGCTCATGGAACTCTCATGAAGCCCGTGTCATCGTCCGCTTAGTGCGCCTGCTTGTAGTCGAGGACGACGTCAAGATGGCGGCGCTTGTCCGCCGGGGCCTCTCCGAGGAGGGCGCCGCGGTGGACATCGCCCGAAGCGGCGAGGACGCCCTCTGGATGGCGGCCGCAACCGCCTACGACGCCGTCGTGCTCGATGTGATGCTGCCTGGTATGGACGGCTTCGAGACCTGCCGGCGCCTGCGCGACGACGGCGTCTGGACGCCGGTGCTGCTGCTCACGGCGCGCGACTCCGTCGAGGACCGCGTGGCCGGGCTCGACGGCGGGGCCGACGACTACCTCACGAAGCCGTTCTCGTTCGCCGAGCTGTCGGCGCGCCTGCGCGCGCTCGTGCGGCGCGGCCAGAAGGAGCGCCCCGCGGTGCTGGAGGCGGGGAGCCTGCGCCTCGACCCGGCAACCCGGCAGGCGTGGCGTGACGGCGAGGCGATCGACCTGTCGACGAAGGAGTTCGCGCTCCTCGAGGCGTTCATGCGGCGGCCGGGCGAGGTGCTGAGCCGGCTCGACCTGCTCGAGCACGCCTGGGACTTCGGCTACGAGAACCGCTCGAACGTGATCGACGTCTATGTCCGCTACCTGCGCGAGAAGGTCGACCGGCCGTTCGGGATGAGGAGCATCGAGACGGTGCGCGGCGCGGGCTACCGGCTGCGCGAGGACGGAGGCGCGTCCTGAGCCGGCTCCCGATCCGGATTCGGCTGACGCTGGCGTTCACGGCGGTGATGGCGGTCGTGCTGGTCGCCGTGGGACTGTTCGTCTACTCGCGCGTGGGGGCCGACCTGGACTCCGCGCTCGACACGTCGCTGCGCACGCGGGCGGACGACCTGGCCGCGACCGCGAGCCGCGCCGATGGAAGCTCGTCCGCCGCCGGGCGGCTGGTGGCGCGGGACGAGAGCCTGGCCCAGGTCATAGGCGCCGACGGCGGGGTGCGGTACTCGAGCGCTGGGCTGGGCCGAAAGCCCGTGCTCACGGGCGCGGAGCTGGCGCGCGCGCGCCGGGGGCCGGTGTTCATCGACAGCGATCATGTGGCGCGCTTCGATGAGCATCTCCGCCTGCTGGCGCGGCCCGCCGGCAGGCGGGTGGTCGTGGTCGGCGCCACGCGCGAGGACCGCGAAGAGGCGCTCGGCTCGCTCGGCAACGTGCTCTTGATCGGCGGCCCGATCGCCCTGGTGCTCGCGGCGCTCGCCGCCTACGGAGTCGCGACGGCCGCGCTGCGGCCGGTCGACGCGATGCGCATCGAGGCCGCCGAGATCTCCCGCCTCGGGAGCGGGCGGCGCCTCCCCGTGCCACCCGGAGACGACGAGCTCGCGCAGCTCGGCGGCACGCTCAACGAGATGCTCGAGCGCCTGGAGCGCTCCGCCGCGCGGGAGCGCGGCTTCGTCTCCAGTGCGAGCCACGAGCTGCGCACGCCGCTGGCGCTCCTCAAGGCTGAGCTCGAGCTGGCGCTGCGCGAGGGTCGGACACCCGAGGAGCTGCGCGAGGCGGTGGGCTCGGCCGCGAGCGAGAGCGACCGGCTCGTGCAGCTGGCCGAGGACCTGCTCGTGCTCGCGCGCGCCGACGACGGCCGACTGCCGGTGCGGCCCGAGCGGCTCGATGCCACCGAACTCCTCGCCGGCACGGCGCGGCGGTTCGAGGCACGAGCGGCGGAGACCGGGCGCGAGCTGCGCGTGGGGCCCTCGAACGGCCTCGCCGTGGACGCCGACCGCCTGCGTGCCGAGCAGGCGCTCGCGAACCTGGTGGACAACGCGCTCCGATACGGCGACGGCGCCGTCGAGCTGAGCGCCGAGCCGGCCGGGGCGGGCGTGCGCTTGCACGTGCTCGACCGGGGCCCCGGCTTCGACCCCGCCCTGAACGGACGCGCCTTCGACCGCTTCACCCGCGGCGACCGCGCCCGCTCGCGCGGCGGCACGGGGCTGGGTCTCGCCATAGTCGACGCGATCGCCCGCTCGCACGGCCGCAGCGCCGGCGCCGGGCGCCGCGACGGCGGCGGCGCCGACGTATGGATCGAGCTGCCCGAAGCCGGGTAGCTCAGCCCCCGTGGCGAGCCGCGAACTTAAACGGACAGTCTTCTTAGGTTCGAAGCTGCCGGGCTCTGCTCAGTTCCCGTAGCGGGCGGCAACGATGCTCGGTCGCTCGACCGGATGCCCCGCCTCGATCGACCACGCGAGCCTGACGTACTGAGCGTGGGACCACGCCAGCGGGGTCGCCGAGAAGGTTCCCTCGCCAAGCGGGAAGCCGGGCTGGCCCGCCGGCGGGAAGTCGGGCGCCCAAACCTGCTCGGGCAGCATGTCGCCGTCGTTCGCCGCGGCCGCCACGTTCGCCAGCTGTGCCCGCGCCCCCGCCGAGTTGCCCCTCAGGAGCTCGTATTCGCCGCGCTCGCCGCCGAAGATCGGCCAGTTGCGCCCGATCGTCGTGTTGTTTGCCCAGACCTCTGTGGGGTTCGGCGGGAAGCCGATGTCCCATGGGCTGCCGTCCTTCTTCTCGCCGTAGCCGTCGAAGTTGAACCGGTGCCAGAAGTAGCGGCCGCTCGCGTCGCCGATCTGCTGGTCGACCACGCCGACGGTGTTACGGATCACGGGGTCGTCCGCCCGCTTGACGCCGAGCCGCACCAACTCGAGGTAGCTCGGGTCGACGACCTTGCGCTGGTCGACCGTCGGGCCGCTGTCGCCGATGTTGTAGGTCGTCCCGGCGTTTGGGTTGCCGTCCTTCGTCAGGCGCAGGTAGTAGGGCTGCGACGAGTAGGGGCCGTTCGTCGTCGCGGTCCAGCCGTCGACGCGCGTCTGCCAATCGTCCGCGGTTTCCTCGTACCGCTTTGCCGAGGCCGGGTCGCCGTTGCGGCGCGCGATGTCGGCGGCGCACACCAGGCCGGCGATCTCCGATGCGATCGTGCCCGGCGAGTAGCCGCTCTGGTTCTCCCACCGCTCCTGTGGTGTCCACGGCGCTGGCTGCTCCCCACGGAAGCCCAGGATGAAGTCGGCGGCCTTCTTGATGTGGTTGCGGTAGAGCGCACGCTCGGTCCGGCCGAGCTGCCAGGCCAGGACGATCGGGAACGCGACCTCGTCGAGCTGGAGGTTGCCCCAATGGGGGTCGCCGTTAACGGTCGAGTTCTGCGGGAACGACCCGTCGTCCTTCTGCTGCTTGAAGAACAGATAGTCGACCGCGCGATTCGCGCCCGCGGTGTCGCCGGCGGCGATCAGGGCGGTGGCGATCTGGTAGAGGTCGCGCGACCACACGAGGTGGTAGGCACCCGACGGGTTCTCGAGGCCTGTGCCCCAGACCCACGGCATGGTCGGCGAGGCGATGTAGCCGCCGCGGAAGGTCTTGTCCTCGTGCGCTGCGAGCGTCATGACCGAGGCGTTGTAGAGCGTGGAGTTCGCGCTCGCGGGCGCGGCCTTGAGTCCGTCGAGGTACGCGTGCCAACCGTTCTGGTAGGCGCTGCGCACGTCCGCGAAGCCGGTTCCGAGGGAGCCATTCGCGGAGCCGAGCGCCGCGTTCGTCGTGCCACCGAAGCCGAGCGCGAGGGTGAGCGACTGGCTACCGGACATTCCGGTGAGCTGGGTGTGACCGGTCTGCACGACGTTTCCGTTCGGGGCGCTGGCGAAGGTGCCGTTCATCCGGTAGTTGGCGCTGATGTCCTCCCACCCGTCGCTCGACCTGCCGAGGTAGCCACTCGAGGTGCGGTCGAATGCGGGTGAGGCGACCAGGGCGCTCGCCACGGGGCTGCCGGAATCGCTCGCGAGCAGCGCCGCGCCGCTCGACGAGCCGCTGTCGTCGTTGCCGTCGTTGCCGAGGCCCGGGTCGTAGTACGTGTAAAGGTCCAGCGGCGTTCCGCTGAGCGACTCGAACTTCACGTCGATCAGGAGCACGTTGCGGGCGGGGTCGGTCGCATAGGTCTTGGTGACGCGGTAGCGGCCCGGCTGCTCGTTCACCTGGCGGTAGGTCAGGCTGCGCGAGTCGAGCATCTCGATCGTGCGTCTGCTCGCCTGGGTGTCGCGCTCGGCGAACGTCTTGCCGTCCGAGACGATGAATTCGAGCGTCCGCACGCTCGGGGTGCCGAGGTCCGGGTAGTAGACCTCGGTCAGCCGGCCGTCGTCGAGCGTGTGCCAGATTTTGCTGTCCGTGGTCGTCGAAGTGCCGTAGCCGTCCTTGTCGGCCTCCGTCCAGGTGGCGTTGGCTCCTGGCCTGCCCGGCGCCGTCTGGGCAGCCGCCGTGGCGGGGAATGCGAGGAGGACGAGCAGGATCAGGAGGTACCGAGCGCGCATGAGCACGCCGTACCCGGGCCCGGGCTTGGAAACCGCCTACTTCGGTGAGCCGCTCGGCTCGCCGCTCAGCGCGATGTCGCCCGTCACCACGATCTCGCGCTCCAAGCCCTCGACGGTCACCACCGCACGCGCCGGGAGCCTCTCTTCGCCCTGCAAGCCGCCAGAGTCGAGCTGCTCCCGCACCGCGAGCTCAATCTCGCGCTGAGAGGTCACGCCGAGCTTCTTCAGGAAGCGCCGCACCGAGAGGTTGAAGGCCTCTTCGTCCATCAGTCGGGAATCAGCCCCTCGCCCGAGAACTCGGCCTTTGCCTCCTCGAAGGTCACGTCGCGCGGGGGGAGGATCACGTCGGACTCGAGCAGCTCGTCCTCCGGCACAGCATTGCCGTCGCTCGCCACGAGCTCGAGCATCTGGCTCCAGAGCTCCTTGAAGCCAGTCTCGTCACCCTGCTCGACCGCGTTGACCGCGCGGTTGTCGAGCTCGTTCAGGCGCTCCGAGTCCTCGTCCGGGAGGTTGTACTGGCCCTCCCCGGAGATCCTGACGATCACGCCTTCTCCTCTCCCTGCTCGAGCGCGGGGGACTCGCCGGCGCCCGTGCCGAGCTCTGCCTTCATCTTCGCGAGCTCGTCGTCGACCTGGGCGCCGCTCGTGAGCTCGGACAGCTGACGGTCGATGTCGTCGCCGCCCGAGCCGAGCGCCGTGATGTCGTCAAACGCGCCTGCCTGCTCCAGCTCCTCGACGGCCGACGCGCGGGCGCGCATAGTCTCCGTCTTGTCCTCGGCGCGCTGCATGGCGAGGCCGAGGTCGGCCATCTCCTCGCCCACCCCATTGGCGGCCTCGGAGATCCGGACCTGCGCCTCCGCGGCGGAGTACTGCGCCTTGATGACTTCCTTCTTGGTCCGGAACTGCTCGATCTTCTGCCGGAGTCGCTGCTCGTTCGCGGTGAGCTGCTCCTGCTGAGCCTCGAGCTCCTTGATCTGGGTGTCGAGCGACTGCAGCTCGGTCTGAGCCAGCGACTTGCGCTCGAGGGCGGTCCGCGCGAGGTCCTCGCGCCCCTGGGCGAGCGCCTGCCGCGCCTGGGTGTCGAGCTTTACGACCTGCTGCTCGAGCTTGGTCGACTGCATCTGAAGGCGCTTCTTCGACGTCACGACGTCGGCGATGCCCTTCTTGACGTTCTGAAGCAGCTCGGTCTGCTTCTGGTAGCCGTAGTCGAGCGTCTCGCCGGGATCCTCCGCCCGGTCGAGCATCCTCGAGATCTTCGCCTTAACAACCGTCGACATGCGACCTGCAAGCCCTGGCATGTCTCCTCCTCATCTCAGACGCGGTCAGTCGCGCCAAGAGTAGTCTGCCCGCCCACGTGGAGCCACGCCCACCCTCCGCATCGGCCTCGATCCTCACGCGTTGGCTGGGTATCGCCGACGCGAACAACGCCGGCAACGTGCACGGCGGCGTGATCATGCACCTCTGCGACGAGGTGGCCGGCATCGCCGCCGTGCGGCACTCGGGCGCACGCGTGGTGACCGCCGCGATGGACCGGATGACCTTCCGCCATCCGGTGTTCGTGGGCCAGCTCGTGACTCTGAAGGCCACGGTGAACGCCGCCTGGCGCACGTCGATGGAGGTGGGCGTGCGCGTGGAATCCGAGAACGTCCGCACCGGCGAGACGCTCCACACCTCGACTGCCTACCTGACGATGGTGGCGCTCGACGACAACGGCACGCCGACGGCCGTGCCGCCGGTCGCCCCGCAGACGCCCGACGAGGCGAGGCGGGAGCGCGAGGCACAGCTGCGTCGCGATACCCGCCTGGCCGAGCGGAGGCGGATCGAGGAGGAGCGGGCGGCTCAGAGCGAGCGCTGATACTTCTCCGGCAACTTCAGCGCGAACCACGCGGCTACGGCCGCGCGGTCACGGCGGTCCTCGACCGCCTGGAGGAGCGCGGGTTCGTGACCCGCTCCCGCGACCCGGACGACCGGCGGCGGGTGACGGTCAAGATCACCCCGGAGGCGACCCGGGGGGCGTGGGAGGTCTACGGCCCGCTAGGGGAGATGGGCATTGAGAATCAAGCAACAATCCTGCCTGGGGTCCCTATGCGGGACCCTATCCAGGATTGTTGCGAGATTCCGGCCGGATTCCCCTTCCTCAATGCCGTAGTTCGCACACCCGAGCGCGGCGCCTACGCCTCCCGCGCCTTCGGCCGCACGTTCGGCAACTGATGCCACTCCGTGAACTTGCCCTTGCGGATCGTGTAGCGGACCTTCACCAAGCCGCTGCACGGGCCGCCAGGGCCCTTCCGGAGCCGGAACGTCGCGAGCACGTGCTGCGCGTGCCCTCCGCCCTCCAGCTTGATCAGGTCCGCCCTGCACGGGAGCGAGGCGTTGAAGGCAAGCGCCTCGGACTTGCTCGCCAGGCGATAGGGATGACCCTGGTCGATCAGCGCGTGCGGCGCGAAGTAGTAGGCGGCCTGCTCGTAGTCCTGCCGCTCGAGTGACAGCAGCCAGCCGCGTATCACGCGCCCGTTGTAGGTGTGGAGCGGATCGGCCTTCTGCTGCGGCTCGTCGGACGACGAGGAGTTGCAGCCGGCGACCGCCAGGAGCACAAGCGCTATCCACAGCCGGCGCACGCCCGCAAGCGTACGCCGAGCCACCTGCCCGAGAGCCGGGTTGGCGCGGCGGCGCTAGGACTGCAGGCCCACTGCTTCGAGGGCCTCGGCGCGATCGGGGTAGCCGACGAGCGACACGATCTTGCCGTCGCGAATCGTCCAGAGATCGGCCGAGCGGATCACCACCGGCACCCCGCTCCCCTTGCCGCGCCCCTCGATGGTCATCAGAGCGAGCACGCGGTCGCCGTCCTCGATGAACCGCTCGGGCGTCATCCGTATCTCGTCCCAGGTCCCGAACCAACGCTCGAAGAAGCGGCCGCACGCCTCGCGGCCCTCGTAGACGCCGCCATCGGGGATGCGGCGCTGATCGAACCTGGCGTCGGGATGCAGCAGCGCGCTGACCTCGTGCCAATCGGGCACGGCCGCGATGATCTCCCGGACCAGCTCCACGTTCTCCTGCGACATCGCTTACTCCCGCAGCCCCACGGCTGCGAGGGCCTCCTTGGGATCGAGGTAGCTCCGGACCCGAATCGCCTTGCCGTTCTTGAACTCCACCACGGAGGCAAGCGGCGGCGTGGTTACGACTCCGCTCTCCTCACCACGCGTAACCCAGCGGCCGATAGCGACGATTCGATCGCCGAGATCCCGGATGTCCGAGAACTCGACCTGGAACTCACTGAAGGCCTCGTACAGGTCACGAAGCATTTCCCGGACGCCATCGTGTCCGCGATGCACCGTCGCTTCCCCTCCCAGCGACCCCAGAACCGCGGACTGCCACTCGACGTCTGCGTCGAGCTCCTCCAACATCGCATCGACATCCCGGCGGTTGTTCGCGTCCGCAAAGCGCTTGAAAGCCTCGACGTTCTCCTGCGACATCGCCCGCCAGTATCCCGCTCGCCTTACGCTGGCGGCCTAGCTCGCGACGGCCGCCGAGACAGCGCTGCCCTCGGCGGGGAAGCCGCTCTCCACGCGCGACTGTGCCTCCGCGACCTGCATCCTCGCGATCACCAGCCGCTGCATCTGGGCCGTGCCCTCGAAGATCTGGTAGATCTTCGCGTCCCGGAACCACTTCTCGAGCGGGCAGTCGGTGGTCTGAGCGAACGGGCCGACGACGTCCATCAGCGTGGTCGTGGCCCACATCGCCACGTCGCCCGCCTTCAGCTTCGACATCGAGCCCTGGCCGCCGGTCAGCGGGATGCCGTTGCGCCCCAGCCAGGCGGCGCGCCAGACGAGCAGGCGTGAGGCCTCGATCTCGGTCGCCACGTCGGCCAGCACCTGCTGGACGCGCTGCTGCTGGAGGAGCGGCTGGCCGTCCTCCTCCTTGTCGGCGAGGTACTCGAGCGTCCACTCGTAGGCGGCCTGCGCGATGCCGAGCGCCGAGGCGCCCACGAGGGGCCGGGTCAGCTCGAAGGTCGCCAGCGCGTTCGAGGAGCGGCCTGTGGATTCCCCCGAGCGCGCGCGCTCGAGCTTCTTCTGCAGCTTCTCGTAGCCGCCGAGGAGGTTCTCCATCGGCACGCGGCAGTCCTCGAGGATCACCTCGGTGGTCTGCGACGCGCGGATGCCCAGCTTCGACTCCTTCTTGCCCTGCGACAGCCCCGGCGCCCCCTTCGGCACGACGAACGACGCCTGCCCGCGGTGGCCGAGCTCCGGGTCGACGGTCGCGACGACGACGGTCACGTCGGCGATGCCGCCGTTCGTGATGAAGACCTTGGTCCCGTTGAGGAGCCATTCATCGCCGTCGAGCTTCGCCGTGGTGCGGAGCGAGCGCACGTCGGAGCCGGCGCTCGGCTCGGTTACGGCGTAGGCGCCGAGCCTGATCTCGTCACCAATGCCGAAGCACTCGGGCACCCAGCGGCCGATCTGCTCGGGCGTGCCCGAGCTGGCGATGCCGGCCGCGGCGAGCGAGCCGCCCTGGATCGCGAGCGCGATCCCGGCGCAGCCCCAGTGGAGCTCCTCGGCGTAGATGCACGACAGGAGCCCATCGGGGTCCTCGGCCATCAGCTGGATCGTCTCGAGGCCGTGGAGGCCCCACTCGCGCGCCGCCTTGATCGCCTCCCACGGCACGCTCTCGTCGCGGTCGTGCTCCGCGGCGACCGGCCGGACCACCTCGGTCGCGAAGCGGCGGCACTTCTGCTGGAACTCTCGCTGTTCGTCGCTGAGCTTGAAATCCATGTCGTCCCCCGCGGCCGGCCGTTGACTGACCAGTCAATCATAGTCATACCCCCTGCTAGGCCGCCGCACACCTAGCTATGGTCCGCCGCGTATTGCGCCGTTTTTCCGCTCTCCTCCTGGCATCGGCAATTCTGGTCGCCGGCTGCAGCACCGGCGACGACGAATCGGGCCCGCCCCAGCTCGGCGTCAAGTCTGAGGACAAGCAGGCGGCGGAGAAGCTTGGCTTCCCGTCGACCGCTACGCGCAACACCGTCCGGGTCGGCGGAAGCGATGCCGCCTCCGACGCGGCCGGGGTCGCCGGCGCGCTCTACCCGGCGACCGGGGAGAGCGATCGCCCGACTGCGCTCGTCCTCGTGGACCAGGACGACTGGCCCACCGCCATTGCCGCATCGGTTCTCGTTGGGCGCCCGATCGGGGCGCCGATCCTCCTCACGGACGGCGGCGACCTGCCGCCGGTCTCGCAGGACGTGCTGGACCGGCTGAAGCCGAAGGGCTCCGACCTTTCGAAGGACGCGCAGGTGATCCGCGTCGGCCCGGACGTGGCACGGCCCGAGGGCTACAAGACCGCGCTGATCGAGGGGAACAACCCCTTCGAGCGCGCCGCCGCGGTCGACCGCTTCTTCTCGGCCGCGCGTGGGCGGCCCTCGAACGACGTGGTGCTGTTCTCGGCCGACGACCCCGAGTTCGCGATGCCCGCCGCGGCGTGGGCGGCCCGCTCGGGCGACGCCGCGCTGCCGGTGCACCGCGACGCCATCCCTGGCCCAATCAAGAAGGCGCTCAAGGAACACAAGCAGCCGAACGTCTTCCTGCTCGGCCCGGACAAGGTGATCTCGAAGCAGGTGGAGGCGCAGCTGAAGAAGCAGAAGCTGGCGCGCAGCGTGAACCGGATCGAGGGACCGAATGCGGTCGAGAACGCGATCGCCTTCGCGCGTTACGAGAAGGGCGACTTCGGTTGGGGAGTGGTCGTGCCGGGCTACAACTTCTCGCTCGCGAGCACCACCCGGCCGGCGGACGCGGCCGCCGCCGCGGCGCTGGCCACGCGCGGCGTGTTCGCCCCGCTCGTCCTGAGCGACGATGCGGCCAAGATGCCGCCCAAGCTCGAGGAGTACTTCCTAAGCGTCCAGCCGGGCTACGAGGGCGAGGACCCCTCGCAGGCGGTCTACAACCGGGCCTGGGTGCTGGGCGACGACAAGGCCATCTCCGTCGCGCAGCAGGCGCAGCTCGACCAGCTGACCGAGCTCATTCCGGTCCAGACAAACGCGCCATGATGACAGCACCCGGACGGCGCCGCTGCCATCAAACGTGCGGGCTGGATGCCCGCACGGGCTAACCTGGCTGGACTTGAGCGAGTACGAGCGACCCGATCGCATTGCCCGTGAGCCGACCGTCGAGGACGTGCGGCAGCTGATGGGCGCGTCCACGCCGCACTTCGCGCTCCAGATCCGGAATCGAATCCAGAACCTGATCGGGGGCCTGCCGGAGGACCACCCGGCCCGGCTTGAGGGAGAGCGCGAGATCGCCCGGCTCGAGGCGATCGCGCTCGGCTCGGAGCGCCGCGGTCCGATCCAGGAGCACGAGCACGGCCTCCCCAGCTACCGCGGACCCGACTGACGCGCTGGAGCGCACGCTCCCGCTGCTCTCGCCGGACGCGCGCGACCGGGCGCGCCGCGATCCCGCCGGCTACCTCGACCTGCTTCAACCCTCCGGCGCTCCGAGCTCCACCGGCGTGGTGCAGGACCTGATGCTCACGGACGTCGTCCCGCGCGTCTACGAGCGCTGGTGGCGGCCCGCCCTCGGCCGCCTGTTCAAGGGCGTGCTCGGCCCCGGGATGCGCGACGAGCACCGCATCGCGCGGCTTCTCCTTGGCCTCTGCCCCGGCGACGGCGTCCTCGACGTGGCCTGCGGAACGGGCAACTTCAGCCGTGACTTCGGCAGGAGCGTCGGCGCGGCGGGGCTCGTGGTGGGCATCGACGTGTCGCAGACGATGCTCGCCCGCGCGGTCGAGGACACGCGCGCGTCCGGGCTCACCAACCTCGCGTGCGTGCGCGGCGACGCCGAGGAGCTGCCGTTCGTTGACGACAGCTTCGACGCGGTCTGCTGCTTCGCCGCCTTCCACCTGTTCCGCGACCCGTGGCGCGCGCTCGATCGCATGACCGCGGTGTTGACGCCCGGCGGCCGGATCGCGATCTTCACCACCGCCCGGCACCGCACCTCGCCCGTGCGTACGGCCGAGGCGCTGATGGCCCGGCGGAGCGGCGCGCGGCTGTTCGAGGAGCGCGAGGTTGTGTGCGCGCTCGAGGAGCGCGGCTACGATGACGTGCGCCAGCGCGTGGCCGGCATCACGCAGTTCGTCGGCGGCCGTCTTCCGTAGTAGTGTGAAGGCATGGCCTGGGAGTTCAGTCTCCTGGTTGTCGCGAATGTCACAGCAGGCTCGGACGAGCTGCTCGAAGCCCTTCGCGCCCGCGCCGAAGAGGGCGCGTGCCGGTTCACGCTCGTGATGCCGGCGAGTGGCTCCGAGGCGCGAACGCGGCTCGCCGAGGCGCTCGAGCGGATGCGGGAGGGCGGCCTCGACAACGTCGAGGGCCGCGTGGGCGATCCCGACCCGATCGTCGCGGTCATGGACGTGTGGGACCCGATGAAGTTCGACGAGATCATCGTCTCGACGCTGCCGACCGGGTCGTCGCGCTGGCTCGGCCTCGATCTGCCGCACCGCCTCGAGAAGCTCACCTCGGTGCCGGTGCGGCACGTCGTCTCAAAGCCGCCGCCGGCCGAGGCGCCCACCGGCCCGCCGCCGGAGCGCCCCCAGAAGATGGGCGTGCTTGCGGCCCTCGGCGCGCTGATGACACGCCGATAGCCGCTCGAACAGCTGGTTTCTGGCGCGTTTACCGCGCTGTTGCCGTTCTGTCGCCGTTCGGAAACCGGCCGCCTGCAGCATGGGCCTCCGATAGCAAGCAAGCTCTTCCAACAGGAGGCAGTCATGGGCCAGGTTATCCCCAAGCAGCACCCCGCGGTCGTTCTTCGCAGCCACTACAAGCTCGTCAAGACGTTCCTCGCGGTCGCGCTGGCGGCCGTGGTCGCGCTCAGCGCCGCTGTTGTGATCCTCGCCAACGACGACGACCAGCTGAGCGGCAGCACCACCTCCGCTCCGCAGGCCGAGTCGATCAAGTACGGCGGCTTCAACCCCGCGACGGGTAAGCCCGACACCGTGCAGCAGCAGAACCTGCCGGCCGGCACCCGCTTCGACGGCGGTCCGGACGAGGGCACCCGCGGCATCCAGGCGCAGCCGGTGGCTCCGGGCACGCGCTTCGACGGCGGCCCCGACGAGGGCACCCGCGGCCCGCAGTCCTACTGGGAGACGTCCAGCCCGCGGACCAGCTACCAGCCGACCCCGAACGAGGGCTTCAAGGCCCGCGCCGGCGGCCCGCCGCTGATCCCGATGGGACCGAGTCACTAGTCACAGACGTTCCCCCCCGGCGGCCGGTCCCCCCTCCAACGGCCGCTCCGAACGGGCCCTCCTCCGGGAGGGCCCGTTCGCGTCCCTAGACGGTCGCCGTGGCCGGCTGCGCCAGCGTCGCGGCGACCACGCGCTCGCGATGCTCGCGCGCGGAGCCGTAGAGCATCGCGTTGGCCTTTGCGCGCTTCAGGTAGAAGTGGAGGTCGTGCTCCCAGGTGAAGCCGATCCCTCCGTGCACCTGAAGCGAGGAGCCGCACACCCGCCAGCCGGCGTCCGAGGAGTAGGCCTTCGCCATCGAGGCCGCGGCCGGCAGCGAGTCCGGCTCGGCGTCGGCGCACCAGCCCGCGTAGTAGGCGGCTGAGCGCGAGCCCTCGACCTCGAGCAGCATCTGCGCGCAGCGGTGCGAGACCGCCTGGTAGGAGCCGATCGGGCGGCCGAACTGCTTGCGCTCGCGCGCGTACTCCACCGCCATCTCCATCGCCTTCTGGGCGACGCCGACCGTCTCGGCCGCCAGCGCGGTCGCGATGCGGTCGGCCGCCGCGAGGTGGTCGCCGCCGAGCGCGTCGCAGCCCTCGGCGCGGACGCGCGCGAAGCGGCGCGTGCGGTCCATCGTCTCGACCGGCTCGATCTCGGCCGCCGACGCCTCGACGACGGCGGTCGACCCGGCGGGCGAGATCAGGACGATCACCTCGGCGCTGTCGGCGTCGGGCACAAGCCGCGCCTCGCCGTCGCGGAGCACGCCCACGGTGCCGCGCGCCTCACCCGATGCGATCCCGGGCAGCCAGCGCTCCTTCTGCTCGTCGGTGCCCGCGAATTGCAGCGCGAGCCCCGCCGCGGTGTTGGAGAGGAACGGCACCGGGGCGAGCGCGTAGCCGAGCTCCTCCATCAGGATCACGAGCTCGACGATCCCGAGCCCCTGGCCGCCGTGCTCCTCGTCGATGAAGATGCCGGCCCAGCCGAGCTCCGACATCTCCCCCCAGGCGTCGTCGTCGTAGCTGCCCGCCTCGGCGAGCTCGCGCACCCGCTCCGGCTTGAAGCGAGCGGCCAGCATCTCCGTGGCGGTGCGTTTGATCGCCTGCTGGTCGTCTGTGAAGTCGAAGTTCACGGTCTACCTCAGCTTGGGCAGGCCGAGCACCCGCTCGGCGATGATGTTCTTGAGGATCTCGGTCGTGCCGCCCTCGATTGAGTTGGCGCGCGAGCGGAGCAGCCTGTAGGTCCACGGCGAGTCCCAGGCGGCGCCGTCCTCGCCGAGGATGTCCACCGCGAGCTCGGTGAGCGCCTGATGGATCTCACCCCACTGCCACTTCGGCAGCGAGCCCTCCGGGCCCGGCACGCCGTGCTTCATGATCCGGGTGAGGCCTCGCCAGGAGTTCAGGCGCAGCAGCTCGACCTCGATCGCGAGCTGGGCGAGGCGCTGGCGGATGACCGGGTCGTCGGCGACGCCGCGCTCGCGGGCGAGCTCGACCACGTCGCTGAGGGCCGTCCGCATCCCCGCGGCCGAGGCTGCCCCGAGCCCGGCGCGCTCGTTCATCAGCGTGGTGATCGCGACCGCCCAGCCGTTGCCGGCACCGCCCACGACGTTCTCGTCGGGGATGCGCGCCTCCTCGATGAAGAGCTCGTTGAACTCGGGCTGGTTGGTGATCTGGTGGAGCGGACGGACCTGCACCTCGTTCTGCTCCATGTCCATGATGAAGTAGGTGAGGCCCTGGTGCTTCGGCACGTCGGGGTCCGTTCGCGCGACGAGCATGCACCACTTCGCCTTGTGAGCGAACGTGGTCCAGACCTTCTGGCCGGTCACGACCCACTCGCCGTTCGACTTGACCGCCCTGGTCTTCAGGCTCGCCAGATCCGAGCCCGACTCCGGCTCCGAGAAGCCCTGGCACCAGATCTCGTCGCCGGTGAGGATCGGGTTGAGCCAGCGCTCCTTCTGATCGTCGGTGCCGTGGTGGATCACCACGGGGCCACCCATGACCATGCCGAGCACGTTCGCCGGCGAGGGCGCGCGGGCGCGCGCCATCTCCTCGCCGAAGAGCGCCTGCTCGACGAGAGTCGCGCCACGACCGCCGTACTCCTTGGGCCACGAGAAGCCCGCGTAGCCGGCGTCGTAGAGCTGACGCTGCCATTTCCGGCGGTGGTCGAACGCCGCGTCCTCGCCGGACGGCTCCTCGCCCGGGTGGTTGTCCGCGAGCCAGCTGCGCAGCGCGTCGCGGAAGGCCTGCTCGGACGGAGACAGCGTCAGGTCCATGGCCGGGTAATGTACCAGCCAGTACACAAGGTGGAGGCCACGCCCGACATCCCCCGCAAGCTGCCGCGCGGCACCCATGGCCTGGACCCGTCCCTGGTCGCCGCCTCGCAGCGTACGCGGCTGCTCGAGGCCACCGGCCGGGCCGTCGCCGACAAGGGCTACGCCGCCACGACGATCGAGGACATCGTGCGCGGCGCGGGTGTCTCCAAGAAGACCTTCTACGAGCACTTCAGCGACAAGCTGGACTGCTTCCTCGCCGCCTACGAGGCCGCGAGCGACGAGCTGCTCGAGCACGTGCGCCGCGCGCAGGACAGCGCCGCGGGCGACGGCCCGGACGCGAAGGGCGCTGCTCGCGCGCACCCGGACGGCGGCGACTGGCTCGCGCGCACGCGGGCCGGCATACACGCCTACCTGCGCTGGCTCGCCGCCGAGCCGGCCCTCGCGCGCGTGTTCCTCATCGAGATCGCCGCCGCGGGCCCCGAGGCGCTCGAGCGTCGCGAGCGGCTGCGTGATCGCTACGCGGAGCGCATGCGCGAGCTACAGGTCGCGAACAGCGTGCCCGACGAGATCTTCCACGCCGTGGTCGCCGGCGCGGATGACCTCGTCGTGCGAAGCCTTCGCGAGGGCGGGGACCTGCTCCAGCTGGAGCCGATCCTGCTCTACCTCCAGGTCTCGCTCCTGGCGGGGCCCGAGGCGGCCGCCGAGAGTCAGCGGTAGAGGCGCGCTAGGCGCGGGCCAGCAGCTCCACAGCCTCCTCGACCTCCGTGTCCGCGCCCCAGTTCACGGGAAACCGCTCGAGTCCCGCGAGCTCGAGCGTCCCGCCTCTGATCCCGCTCTTCAGCTTGCGATTGTCCAGATCGATCCGCAGCGACCCGCGAGTCCACGAGCCCACCTCCTCACGCTTCACCTTGACGACGACGTTTGTGTCCGTTTCGCCCCCGCCGCCCTCTGACCACGGGCTCATCGCGAGCGCGATCATTCGGCTCGGGGTGGCGACCACGCAGAACTCGCGCGGGAGCGACTTGCAGCGCCGCCCCTTGGCGAGCTCGACGAGCGCCCAGCCGGTCATCAGCGAGACGAGCGACTGCGCCTTTCCCTGCGTGAGCAGCCCGGCCGCGACGATCTCCTCGTCGAACCAGCCGCTCGCGTTCAGGCGCCGCTTGAAGCCGTGCGGCTCGGCGAGCGGAACGCGCAGCAGGTTCGGGTTCTCCTTGTGAAAGAGCGAGTCGAGGTCGAGATCCGGGCCCGGGCTGGGGGCGAGCACCTCGATTGCGACCTCGGCGACATCAGACCACATGCGCTTCTCCTCTCATCGAAATGAGGCATCAACGGCCTCCGTCTGAAAGGTCGCTTGTGAAGCCGTCCGCCACCAGGGGGGCGGGCCGACAGCCGAGCGTCGGTTTTCCGCCCAGCTCGACTCCGAGCCGCTCTTCTTGCCGCCCTGCCTCGACCCGCGTTTCCGGAGCCGGCTACCCCTCGGCGCGCCGCCGAACCGGCCCCGCCGCGGTGGACGAGGGTCAGGCCGGCCGCGACCGCGGGCCCAAGCCTCGGAGCAGCCTCGCCGCGACCCCGCGCAGCGTCTCCTTCCCGTAGGCGTGGGTCGGGCTCGAGGTGATCAGGATCGCGAGGGAGAGGCGGCGGCGGCCGCGGCGCAGCAGCGCCACCTGGTGGTCGACCCAGCCGCTGCCGGAGCCCCAGCCGCCCTTGAAGTAGAGCGCCCAGCCGAGCGGGCGCTCGCGGGCGATGCCCCACCGCTGCGAGCGGACGATCGAGCCGACAAGCCGCAGCGCGTAGCGCCTGTGGCGTCTCGGCACCAGGCGGTCGATGTGGAGGAAGAAGCGGGTCTGGTCCGCCACGTCGATCGTCGAGAGGCCCCACGGGCGCGTGGCCTGGAAGCGGCGCATGTGAGCGCGGCTCGCCAGCCGCGCGAGGCCTACCGTGCCGACGACATTGCACACCTGTGACGCCGCGGCGTTGTCCGAGCGCCGGATCATGGGCCCGAGCAGGGCCCGCTCGGCCGGCCGCAGGTCGCGGTCGAGGACGCCAGGCCGGCGGAGGTAGGCGACCAGCAGCATCGCCTTGACGACGCTTGCCGACGGCACGGTTCGCCCGACCCCGACGCCGCGCAGCCCGTACCGCGTCCGAATGCCGAAGGAGACGGTGCCTGCACGATCGGCCGCGTATGCGGCGGCCTCCCGGACGTGGGCGCGCCACGGCGTCAACCTCGTCGAGGCTTGGGCCGCGGGAGCAGCGACAGCACCCAGCGTGAGCAACGTCGCATAAATTCGAAACGATGACGTTGCATAAATCTGCAACTTGTGCTTCACTATCGATACGCAACCGTTTCGTATCGAATAGGAGCCGAGATGACCGCAACCGCCCAGACAATCCACGACCGCCGCTGGTGGACGCTCATCGTCCTGTCCACCGCGTTGCTCGTCATCTCGCTGGACAACACGATCCTCAATGTTGCCCTACCGACCATCGAGCGCGAGCTCGATGCGAGCAGCGGGCAGCTGCAGTGGATCGTCGACTCGTACACGCTCGTCTTCGCCGGCCTGCTGCTGACGATGGGTGCTCTCGGCGACCGCTTCAGCCGCCGCGGCGCGCTGGCGGCGGGACTCGCGATCTTCGGCGGCGCCTCGCTGGCGTCGGCGTTCGCCGACTCGGCGACGATGCTGATCACCACCCGGGCGCTCATGGGCGTGGGCGGCGCGCTGATCATGCCGACGACGCTCTCGATCCTCACGAACGTCTTCCCCGCGCAGGAGCGCCCGAAGGCGATCGGGATCTGGGCGGCGGTTGCCGGCATCGGCGTCGGCATCGGCCCGGCGGCCGGCGGCTTCCTCATCGACCAGTTCGACTGGACCGCGGTGTTCATGGTGAACGTCCCGATCGTCATCGTTGCGCTGGCCGCGATCCCGAAGCTCGTGCCCGACTCGCGTGACCCCGAGCAGGCACGCCTCGACCCGGTCGGCGCCGTCCTGTCCACCGTGGGGCTCGGGATCCTGACCGCCGCGATCATCGAGGCGCCGGACTCGGGCTGGACGGACCCGATGATCCTCGCCGGCTTCGGCTCGTCGGCCCTCATCCTGGCGGGCTTCGTGGCCTGGGAGCTGACCACCTCGTCGCCGATGCTCGACGTGCGGCTGTTCCGCATCCGCCGCTTCACGGGCGCGAGCGGTGCCGTGACGCTGGTGTTCTTCGCCCTGTTCGGCGCGGTGTTCTTCCTGACGCAGTACCTCCAGGAGGTGCTCGACTACTCGCCGCTCGAGGCGGGCGTCCGGATGCTCCCGATCGCGGCCGGCCTGATCGTCGGCGGCCCGCTGTCCGCGCGGCTCGCCACCCTGCTCGGCACGCGGAACGTGGTGGCGGCGGGCCTGACGGTCGTCGCCGCCGCCCTCCTCCTGCTCTCCGGAGCCGAGACCGACAGCGGCTACTCGCTCGTGGCCTCATCGCTCGTACTGCTCGGCCTCGGGATGGGCGCGACGATGGCGCCGGCCACCGAGTCGATCATGAGCTCCGTCCCGCTGAACCACGCCGGCGTGGGCTCGGCCATGAACGACACGGTCCGGATGGTGGGCGGCACGCTGGGCGTCGCGATCCTCGGAAGCCTCCTGTCGAGCAGTTACGGTGCCGACATGGAGCCCGCCGTCAAGTCGCTGCCCCAGCCCGCGGCCGACGCGGCGTCGGACTCGGTCGGTCACGCGAGTGCGGTCGCCGACCAGATCGGCGGAGGCGCGGGCCACGCGCTGTCGAACGCGGCCGAGACCGCGTTCACCACGGCCATGGGCAGCACGCTCACCGTGGCCGCGATCACGGCCCTGGCGGGTGCGGTCCTGGCGCTGGTCGTGCTCCCCGGCAGGACCAGGGAGCGCGCCGAGAAGCACGCGTTTCAGGTGCAGCCGGAGCCGGCGCGCGCATGACGAGGGCGGAACCAGCGGAGCGGAATGAGCGGGCCGGCGCCTCCGAGGCGCCGACCCGCGGTCGTGGCAGGCCGCGCAGCGCGGAGGCCGACCAGGCGATCCTCGACGCGACGCTGAGAATGCTGGGCACGCAGGGGGTCGCGGGCACGACCATCGAGGGAGTCGCCGCCGACGCCGGCGTCGGCAAGACGACGATCTACCGGCGCTGGCCGACTAAGACCGACCTGATACTGGCCGCCATCTCCAACATCGTCCCCCCGGGCGACCCGCCGGACACGGGCTCCATGGCGGGCGACATGGCGGCACTTGCCGAGACGCAGCAGCGGCGGCTCGCCGGCTCGGGGCTGTCCGGCATCGTCCCGCGCGTGCTGGCCGAGTCGATGGGCGACCCGGAGCTGCACCAGGACTTCGTCGACAGGGTGGTCAACCCGTTCCGCAAATTGCTCCGGTTGTTCATCGAGCGGGGAATCGAGCGCGGCGAGCTGCGTCCCGATCTCGAGGTGGAGCCGCTCGTGGACCTCCTGCACGCCATACCGATCTACCGGATGCTGATGTCACGCGGCGACCCGGCCGCGCTCGAGCAGATCCCCGGCGCATACCTGCCCATCCTGGCTCCCGGGATCCTCAATAGCTCTTCGGAAGCCCCAGAGAGTGCTCGGCCACGTAGTTCAGGATCATCTCGCGGGAGACCGGGGCAGTCCGGGTGAGGCGCACTCCCCACCACATGTCGGACAGCCCGTACTCGAGCGCGAAGCCGTTCCCGCCGTGCGCCTGGATCGCGCGGTCGACGCAGGCGATCGCCGCCTCGGCGGCCGCGTACTTCGCCATGTTGCTGGCCTCGCCGGCGCCGGGCGCGCCAGCGTCGTAGAGCGCGCACGCCTTCTGCATCATGAGGCGCGCGAGCTCCAGCTCGATCTTCGCCTCCGCCAGCGGGTGGGAGACACCCTGATGCGTGCCGATCGGCGCGCCCCAGACGGCGCGCTCGTTCGCGTACGCCGCGGCCTTCTCGAGCGCGCGCCGCCCGGCGCCGCAGGCGATCGCCGCGCCCATGATGCGCTCGGGGTTGAGGCCGTCGAACACCGGGCCGAGCCCGCCGCCGTCGCCCCCGATCAGGCGCTCCTCCTCCAGCTCGACTTCGTCGAAGAAGAGCGTCCACTGCTTGTCGGGGCCGAGGTACGGCATCGGGATCTCGTCGCGCGTGAAGCCCGGCGTGTCGACGTCCACGATCGCCAGCGACGGCGGCCCCAGCGAGCCGTCCGGAAGGCGGCTGCGCGCCACCACCAGCACAGCCTCGGCGTGCTCGACGCCGGAGATGTACGTCTTCTGACCGCGCAGCACCAAGACGTCGCCACGGCGCTCGACCGACGTGGACAGGTTGTGCGAGTTCGTGCCGGCGTCGGCCTCCGTGATCGCGAACGCGATCTTGGTCGTGCCCGCCGCGATGCCGCGAAGCCAGCGCTCCTTCTGCTCGCCGGTCCCGTGCCGAGCCAGGATGTTCCCGACGATCGCAGGCGACACCACGATCAAGAGCAGCGACTTGCCTGCCGAGGCAATCTCCTCCGCCACCGCGGCCAGCCCGCTCATGCCGAGTCCGCCCCCGCCCCACTCCTCGGGCAGGTTCACGCCGAGGTAGCCCATGCCCGCGAGCGCGTCCCACAGCTCGGTCGGCGGCTCGCCGGCGGCGTGCTTCCGGCGCGAGTAGTCCTCGGGGAAGCCGTCGCAGATACCGCGCACCGCTTCGCGGATCTGACGCTCCTCGTCGGATGCGGCGAGCGGCAGTACGGCATCGGGGGCGGGGCTCATGTCGCGCATGATGCCACCGCGCGCATCGGGCCCTTCCGGGCCTAATGGACCCCCGTTCCCAGCGCTACTCCGCTTCCTGCTTGGCGAGCTCGAGCTCCCGTCTCACCGTCTCGGTCTGGTTCGGGATCTTCAGGCGCTGCTCGAGGATAGGAATCGCCTCGTCGGGACGGCCGGCCAGCCGCAGCGATCTCCCGAGGTTGTAGAGGGCGTACGCGTAGTTCAGGTCCGTCGTCCCCTTCGGGAACGACTGGACGGCCTGCTGCAGAATGGGAATCGCCTCGGCGTAGCGGGCCTGCTTCATGAGCTCGAAGCCCTGCCCGTTGAGCTCGGCGCCGCTGGCGGAGCTCGACGCGGGGGCCTCGCCGGCGGGCGCGGGGGCCTCGGC
>JBKPSR010000050.1:0-33842 GCA_046735115.1 Actinomycetota bacterium | reverse complement strand
ACCGCAAGGCCGCCACCCTGGCCGTGGAGCAACTTCAGTGGTGCGTCAGCTACCTCTACAGACTGCAACGCCCTAAGCTCGCCCAGTCGCTAGAGCGAAACCGGGCGCAGATCATCGAGCGCGCCGGGTTGTTTCACTAAGACTGCGCCTGGCTACGAGCGACCGCGGCGACTGAGCCAGGTCTGCAACACCTGAACCTCCCGGCCCAAGCCGTGGGTCTCGCAGACCGCGGCGAGCGACTGGACGACGGACCGCGCGCCCGGCCCCGGCAGGGCGTTCAAGCCGGCTAGTGCATACTGCGCCTCCCCGGGTCGACAGTTGCCGCTCGCTGCATAGCCGCGCATGCGGGCGGGGAACGGCCCGGGCGAATCTCGCGGGCTCGACGTCACTCTCAAGCAGCACTAGCTCAAGACCATCCGCGAGAGGCAGCTTGGGGAGCTCGCCGGCCATCGTCCATGCCAGCATGAAGTTCCCTCGCGCTAGCGCGGTTTGGAGAAGGCGCCTAGTCAACGAGCCGCCAACGCTGGATCCTGGACTTGCAGCGCACCACCAGCCCGCTGGGCTTGACGATGCGGACCCGGCTGGTGATAGATCCCGTCACTACGTCGTCGGCGATCGTGCCGCTGACAGCTTGTGTCTCCTCGTAACGCGTGCCTCGCTCCCGGAAGCGGTCAACGACCGTCTTGGTGAAGGTGCCGTCTTGAGCCACGCTGATCGGACGTTGCTCCTCATAGCCGGCGTACACCGTGTCGGAATATGCCTTCCTGTTTGAACACCGCTCGGGAGCGATTGCCCAGTCGATCTGTAGCGCGGCGATTGCTCGCCTTCCGGGATCTAGCCGCAGCCAGGCCGGGAATTGATCCTTGAGGCCGCCGTAGCTGATGCCAGCATTTCCCTGCGTCTGCCCGGTGGAGTTGCTGAGACCGCCGATTAGGGCGAGGCCCAAGCCCGCCATCACGGCGGCGAGGGTGAGCTGCTTGCCAGTCATCATCAGAGACTCCTTGCGGTAGACGGCTGGTTAGTCGCGGAAGGTAAGCCCGCGCGTTACGCCGGCGTTACGGACGCTCGATGGCCACACCCGGCAACGCAAGGGGGGCGACAATCCTGAGCCCCGCCCTTAACGGTGTAGCGGCTCCACTCACGAGCGGCCCGATGTTGGCCGAAACGCTCGACTCGGCCGCGGCGGGAGCTGCGGGCGGCTCCGCCTAGAAACCTCCCTTCAAGGCAAGCGACACTCCAGCTGCACCCATACTCCGTAACTCGATGCAGAGGAGTGGCATGAAGTACGAGGCAAGCATCCACTTCGAGGTCAAAGACGGAAGCATCGACCTCGCCCGGCTGATTGCGGACCAGAAGATCGGGATCCACGGCTTTGGCCTGATCGGCCGCACGTGGGACGGAGAGGTCGTGTCGCAGATTGGGTCCGCGGGCACGGTGGACTGGGCGCCCGAGGCGGAGGTGAGGATCGCCCGGGCCACCAAAGAAATCAGCCGACGACTCGAAGTCGACGAGGAGACCGCCGACCGCCTGTGGGAAGCGATGAGTGACGTCTACGAGCTCATGGCGGGCCAAGGACTGTGTGGCTATCCCGGCGGGGAGCAGTCCGTGCGCGTCATCCCCGAGGCGCTGGAGTTCATCCGGAACAGATCAGACGCTATGCCCGAAGCGGAGGATTGATGCCCGGGCAAGTCCGCACAGCCTGGCTCCTGCGTCGGTTGCAACGGCGCTGCGAGGCGAGCGCTACCGGATTCCATGCAAAGCAGTAGTCCGACCGGCGCTGTCCGAGAAAACCGCTCAGATTCGCGGGAAAGCGAATTCCGGCTTTGGGCGGTGAGCGTCTGCTTCGGTGCCGTGAGAGGTGATTTCGGAGCACTGGTCAAGCTGCCCGTGATCGTGCGCGGCGACGCCGCTGCGCCCGTCTCGCTCCCGCAGATGTCCCGAGTGTTGATGACCGGGCTCCTCGGGCGCGGACGCGGAGCTCGATAGCGAACTATCCGCGCTTGTGCGCGTTGTAAGAGTGAATACTCGATCGTTCGAAGGGAAGGGAGACAAGGTGAAGCGTTTGCTTACGATCGCCGCGGTCGCGGCGCTCGGGCTTGTCGCGGCGCCTGCGGCGAGCGCTCAGGAGTCGTTCACGTTCGGTGACGCCGACGTGATCGGCCCGGTCCATGTCCGCGGGGACATCGCGCTGGTTCACGCTCGGTACTCGTGCGAGGTCGGCACTCACATATGGGTCTCGGCAAAGCAAAGCGCGGCGCGTGACATCGACCCGGCGGTCGCGGCGGAGGGCGCTGGGTTCGGTAACGTCGCCGCTGCCTGGTGGCAGAGCCATGCCGGCTCTTTCACCTGCGATGGCAAGCGACACGTGGCCTGGTTCACCATCGACACCTCGGAACCGGGCAGCCGCGGGCAGCTCGGGAAAGGCTGGGCGTGGGTGCAGTTCTGCGTCACAACCGAGGAAGATCTCAGCGCCGTTCGCATGGAGTGGGCAAGGGTCGTAGTCAACCGCCGCCATAAGTAACCCGGAAGGTGCTCGAAGACAGGGCGCCTGCTTCGAGGCGCCCTGTCGATCCCATGCCGAGCGCCGACCTGAGCCGCCGCGTCGAGACGGCCCCGGCGGTCCACCGCCACTCGATCAGGTGCAGACCAACCTGGCCGAATCGAGCTGAACAGTCGTCTCGCCGTTGGCGTTTACGGTGAAGTGCGCGTGTCCCTTGAACAACACCCTCGACCCATCAGATCCGTGCGCCACAGTTCTAAAGAGGTCGGTGTCCTCCTCGACGAGCACATCGCCCTGCTTGACGGCGCGGATGTTCTCCAAATCGCTGTCTCCAAAGTTCGCCCTGTAGCTCGGACCGGTCCCGTCGACGGGAATAGCGACAGCCTTGCCGTGGTCGACAAGGTGGAAGTGCAACGCCCCGGTTTCCTCGAAGTAGGTGAAGTGCACGACGGTATGGCCAGTCGCGGTTACGGCGTACGGCTCGTCTTCACATTCGAACGACCCGGTGAAGCTGTCCGAGAACGTCGACACGTCTGTGAAGACAACCGGAGTCTGCGCCGAAGCCGTCCCAGCGAGGGCGAGCGTTGCCAGGCACGCTACACCGAGGCAGGCAATCGGAGATGACGTCCGCCTGAGGAGCTTCTTGACAGCTGGAAGCATGTTCCGCTCGCTTTCTTGGCCCAGTCACGTGGCGCTGGAGCCGAGCCAAACCTTCTGGTGGTCAATATGAGGCGACGCTATGCCTCGGTCGCCCCCCGGACATCGGGGTCAGCTATAGAAAGGCATCCGTGCTACCCCTAGTTTGTGGCGTCCGGGTTCAATTGATGACTGCCAACTGATGCCGACCGCCGAGCTGAGCCGCTCTCCGAGCTGGACCGCCTCCAGCGGCGCGAGCTTCATGAGGCGCTGCTCGACGCCGATGCCTGCGAGGATCTGCCGGGGAAGTGGCAGGCGGCCGTCCTAGCAGCGGAACAGAGCCGGCCAAGATTTCAGGTCGTCAGCGACGGCTGAGCCAGCTCTGCAGCACCTGAACCTCCCCGAGGCCGTGCGTCTCGCACACCGCCGCGAGCGCCTGAACCGCGGACCGCGCGCCCCGCCCGGGCAGGGCGTTCAAGGCCGCCAGTGCCAGCTGCGCCTCCCGCTCGACAGTCGCTGTTCGCTGCGTAGCCGCGCATGCCATGAAGTCCCGCCGCTCGAGCGCACGCCCGGACTGCGAGTAGTTGGTGCCTTGCGATGTCGTGGACTTCGAACAGGCCGCGGAAGTACCGGATCGGGAAAGTCAGCCAACATGCGCCGGAGGATCTCTACGCCAATCTCTCGGCGGATGCTCACGGCGATCCAGTGCTGGTGAGCCGCCTCCTCGACAAAGAGGAAAAGATCGAGTTGGCGCCGCGTCGTGGGTTACCGACCCGGGCGTCGCTCATCGAGCTATACGGCACACCGCGGAAAGCCAGGTCGTAGAGCGGGCTCGACCGGAATCGCTAGTAATACCGGCGGTGCGCGCCAGGATCCTCATCGCTCTCGGCCTCGTGGGCGCGCTTGCCGGCTGCCAGGAGTCCGGGTTCGACGAATCGAAGGAGACGCAGCGCCCGCTCAAGGTCCAGGATGCGATGAACCCGCTGAATGGCACGAAGGTGCCGGGGCAGGCCGAGCGCCCTGCCACGCTCAGCCACGACACGCTGGGCGACACGGTGGCGCTGGGCCTCGAGCCCGTGGTGGCCGTCATAGGAAACCCGCGCGTGCCGCGCTATCTCAGGCGCGCGACCCGCGGGATCGAGATCATCCGATCCTCGAACCTCGCCGCGGTGGAGCAGGCCGCTCCCGACGTGATCCTCGGCACGAAGGAGCTCGACGCCGGGCAGTACCCCGACCTGATGAAGATCGCCCCGACGATCCTGAGCGAGGGCTCCGACTGGAAGCTCAATCTGCGCCTGCACGGGGAGGGACTCGGACGCACGAACGACGCGGAGGGGCTCCTGATCGACTGGGACAACCGTGTGGCGAGGGTGAAGCGGATGATCGGCGACGAAAAGCTGCAGCTCGCGCTCAGCGGGCCTCGCCAGGTCAGCGAGGTCGGCCTGGAGCCGGATACGGCGGCTGGGTCCACCCTCGCGGACGTCGGAATAAAGCCGTACAAGCCCTTCGCGCACCGCGGCTACCGGGTCATGCACGTGACCGGCGGCCAGGAATGGGTCGATGGAGGCGTGCTGGCGGCCCGCGCCCGCCTCGACGACATCGCGAACGCGCTCTAGCACTTCGGCCTCCGGGCCTTTGGAAGCACCCCTATTTAGCCGATCAAGAGCGGGGAAGCATGTCCACGCAGATTCTCGACGCCCTGTCCCGCCTCGCCGCGCGGCGTTTCGGCAGCTTTGCCGATGCCGCGACGTCGGTATTCGACCTGCTCGACAGCGCCTCGCCGGGCGGCAGCCTCGTGCTGGGCCAAGTCGACTGGGACGAGGGCAAGTGCCGGGTGATCGACGCCCGCGGGGACGGTGTGCCGCGCGGAACCGAGATCCCGCTCGCCCGCAACGTGCCGACCGCCGGCTCGGCCGGTGCCGAGCTGCTCGACGGCGAGGCGCTCGCGGCCCTCGGCCCCGCGAACTGGGTTGCCGCCCCGCTCGACGCGGCGGACGGCAGCGTCGTCGGGGTCCTGCTCGCCACGGGCCCTGGCGGCGAGTCGCCCACGCGCGAGGTGGCGCAGATGATCCTCGTCGGCGCGCGCCTCCTGTCCTACGAGTGGGAGAGCATTTCCGCCCGCGCGGAGCTCCGCAGACTGGCAGAGGCCGCGCGCGACCGCGCGAGCACCGACCCGATCACCGGGCTCCCGAACCGCGAGACGCTGGTCAGCTCCATCGAGCGCGAGCACGAGCTGAGCAAGCGCGGCACGGTCGAGTCGTACGTCGTCGTGTGCCAGATGCGCGACCGCGGCGAGCTGGCGGAGCGCTTCGGGGAGGCGATGGCGAACCTGCTGTTGAAGGACGTCGCCGAGGTGCTCGGCGGAGCGATCCGCCGCACCGACTATCTCGCCCGCACCGCGGCCGACGGGCTCGCCGTCGTCCTCGTGGGCTGCAAGGGACCGGACGGCGCGCTGGCGTTCCTCGGCCGCTTCGAGCGCTCGCTCGAGCGCGTGACATCCAACCGGCCGGCGGCCGTCCAGCTCTCCTACGGCATCCAGCGGCTCGCCGAGGCCGACTCGCCGCAGCAGGCGCTCGAGCTCGCCGAGATCTCCGCGCAGTCCGGCCCGGCGCGCCGGAACGGCACACCGCTCGGGACCGCCCGCTCGAGGGAGGAGGGATGAGCACCGACCCGCTCATAGGCGAGATCGCGGGACCCGGCAGCGGGCCGCCGCTGACGGGGCCTGGCGTGACCCCGCCAAGCCTCAGCGGCGCGGGTAGGCGCTTCCTGTCGGACATCCTGGTTGAGCTCGGATTCGTGGACGAGGCCGCGGCGGAGCGCGCGGTCGAGGCCGCCCGGCACCCCGGGCAGACCCCCGAGAAGGTCCTGCTCGAGAGCGACGCGATCACTGAGGACCAGCTGGCGCGCGCGCTCGCGGAGCGCTACGGGCTCGACCACATCGACCTGACCGAGTTCCCCGTCGACGAGTCCGCCGCCGCGCTGCTGCGTCAGACCGCCGCCAAGCGCTACCTCGCCGCGCCGGTCGGGTTCGCGGACGACGGCGCACTCGTGCTCGCGGTGGCCGACCCCGCAGACTCGCTCGGGCTGAGCGACATCGCCGTCATGACCAAGCTGTCGGTGCGGCCCGCCGTGGCAGCTCGCAGTCAGATCGCGAAGCTGGTCGACACTCTCTCATTCATGCAGGAGCCCGCTCCAGGCGCCGCCCAGACGGTTAGCACCGTGATCGTGCCGCCCGACGGGGAGGGTCCCGCCAAGACGTCTCGCAACAGCGCGCCCGAGCCGATCGAGGCCCTGGAGACCGCCCCGCGCGCCGGCGACGACGGCGAGCGCGAGCTTGCCCGCCTGCGCGAGGAGCTCGCACTCGCCATCGTCGGCCGCGACGAGCTGATGGACAAGCTCGCGGCGCTCGGCGAGCAGTCGGCGTCGGCGGCCGAGGAAGAGCGCGAGGAGGCGCTCTCTGCGCTGCGCCTCGAGCACGAGCGCAAGCTCGCCGCAGTGGAGGCCGCGGCCGAGGAGGCGCTGCGGGCCGAGCGCGCCAGCGCCCAGCAGGCCCTGTCGGCTCTGCGCGCCAAGCACGAGGAGGCGCTCGAGGCCGAGCGCGCCAAGCGGGTCGAGGAGGTCGAGGGGGAGCGCGAGCGCACCGCCGCGGCGATCGACGCCGAGCGCGAGCGCAACCAGAAGGAGCTCGAGGCGCTGCGCGCCCGCCTCACCGACGAGCTGGAGGCAGCCCGAAGCGAAGCCGCGGCCGCGCGCGAGGAGTTGACCACCGCCCGAGGCGAAATCACGGCCGCGCGCGAGGAGCTCGACGCCGGGCGGAGGGAGGCCGCCGCCGAGCTGGACGCCGCGCGCAGCGAGGCGGCAGAGGTGCGGGCCGAGCTGGAGGCGACCAGCGCCGAGCTCGACACCGCGTGGGAGCAGGCCGACTCGACGCCACCGGTGGACGCCGGGCGGATCGAACAGCTCGAGCAGGAGCTTGCGGCAGCGCGCGAGCAGCTGGAGCTCACCGCGGATGCCGACCGGCGCGCCGAGGCTGCGCGTTCCGCGCTCGCCGCGCTCCGCGACGAGAGCGAGCGCCAGGCGCAGGTGCACGCGCTAACCGAGCGCGACCTACGCGCAGAGCTCGATTCGGTACGCGACGAGCTCGACGAGCTGCGCGACGAGGTGGAGACGCTGCGCGCGCTCAGCTAACCGAGCCGAGCCAGGAGCACTTCCTCACCCGCCAGCGTCGTGCTGGTGGCCGAGGCGATCTCCACGTCGGTCAACTCGCCGGGCGCGGCCACGCCCGTGAAGTTCACGGTCTTGTTGTGCCTCGTGCGCCCGCGCAGCCGCGACGGATCGGTGCGGGACGGTCCCTCCACGAGCACGTCCATCGCGCGCCCCACGAACCGCTGCGCTCGCTCCGCGGCGTGCCGCTGCACGGCCTCGACGAGACGGCCCATGCGCTCGCTCGCCACTTGGTGCGGGATCTGGTCCGGCAGCGTTGCCGCCTCGGTCTCGCGGCGCGGCGAGTAGATGAACGTGAAGGCAGAGTCGTAGCGCACCTGCTCCACCATCTCGAGCGTCTCCCCGAAGTCGGCCTCGGTCTCGCCCGGGAAGCCGACGATGATGTCGGTCGTGAGCGAGCAGTCGGGCACGAGCTCGCGGATCATCGCCACCCGGTCGAGGTAGCGCTCGCGGTTGTAGGTGCGCCGCATCGCCTTGAGGATCCGGCTCGAGCCGGACTGGAGCGGCAGGTGGATGTGCTCACAGACGCTCGGCAGCTCGGCGTGCGCCGCGATCACATCCTCGCGGATGTCCTTGGGGTGCGGGCTCGTGTAGCGGATCCGCTCGACGCCGTCGACGGCGTCGATCAGGCCCAAGAGCTCCGCGAAGGTCGTCTTCGACCCCTTCGGCAGGTCGCGGCCGTATGAGCAGACGTTCTGCCCGAGCAGCGTCACCTCCCTGACTCCCTCCGCCGCAACGCGCTCCACCTCCCGCACGAGCTCCGCAGCCGGCCGCGACACCTCGCGGCCGCGCGTGGACGGCACGATGCAGTAGGAGCAGCGGCAGTTGCAGCCGACGGAGATCTGCACCCACGCCTGGAACTCGCGCTCGCGCTTCATCGGGAGGTGTCCGGTGAAGCCCTCGAACTCGAAGAAGCCCTGCGCCGTGATGCTGTCGCTAGTGAGGAACTCGGCGAGCTTGTGCACCTGGCCCGGGCCGAACGCGACGTCGACGAACGGGAACATGTCGAAGACCTGATCCTTCAGCGACTGCGACCAGCAGCCGCCGATGCCGACGACGCGCTCCGGGTCCTCGGCCTTGAGCCGCTTGGCCTCACCGAGGTGCCCGACCAGCCGGTTGTCCGCCTTCTCGCGGATCGAGCAGGTGTTGAAGAGGATGAGGTCCGCCCCCTGACGGTCGTCCGCCTCGCTGTAGCCGAGCGACTCGAGCATGCCCTTCATCCGCTCCGAGTCGTGCTCGTTCATCTGGCACCCGAAGGTGGTCAGGTGGTACGTCTTCACGGATTCACCCGCTCGGCCATGTCCGGATAGTTCAGCACGAGACCGTCCTGCTCGTACTCAAGCTCGGCGACGAAGTCCGTGTCCACCCCCACGTAGCGGACGTGACGCTCGTCGATCGGCTCGTAGCGCTGGTGCGAAGGCTCCACCGTCAGGTGCGGCACCGACACCCACGCCATCACGAAGTCCCGCGGCTCGGCGTCGGCCATGAGCAGCCGGTGGCGAAGGACCGGCATCGTGTTGGTCAGCGGGCACAGGCCGAGGTCGCAGTCGAGCGCCCCGCTGACCTCCGGGAGTGGCTCGTCGTCGATCGTCCAGCTCCCGTGCGGCCCGCGCGCGAGCAGCCGCCGCCGCAGGCTGCCGTCCCGGAGCAGCGAGAGCTCGAGCGTCTCGGTCACGAAGTCGGGACCGGTGCGGAGCTTGTAATCAAGCCGGTAGGGCCCGGGCTGGGCGCCGAGCTGGGTTCCGTGCGCGGTCAGCCGGTCCTCGTCCAGGCGCACCCACGCCGCCTCGGCGCGCCACTCGTCGAGGCCGCGCCAGATTGCCAGCCGCTCCATCTAGCGCGCGTAGTCCGTCGCCCTGCTCTCCCTGATCACGGTCACCTTGATCTGGCCCGGGTACTCGAGCTCCTTCTCGACGTCGCGGGCGATCTGATGCGAGAGCAGCGTGGCGGCGTCGTCGTCGATCTCGTCCGGGTGGACGATCACGCGGATCTCGCGGCCGGCGTGCATCGCGTAGACCTTGTCCACCCCCGCGTGACGGCAGGCGATTTCCTCGAGCTCGTGCAGGCGCTTCACGTAGTGCTCGAGCGACTCGCCGCGCGCGCCAGGGCGGGCGCCCGACAGGGCGTCGACGATCTGGACGATCACGGCCTCCACGGTCTGCGGCTCGACCTCGTTGTGGTGGGCCTCCATCGCATGCGCCACGGCCTCCGACTCCTTGTAGCGGCGCGCCAGCTCTCCTCCGACAAGCGCGTGCGGGCCCTCGCTCTCGTGCGACACGGCCTTGCCGATGTCGTGCAGCAGCGCCGCTCGCGCAGCGCAGCGCGGGTCGGCGCCCAGCTCCGCCGCCAGCATGCTCGCCAGGCGGGCGCACTCGATCGAGTGGTGCAGGACGTTCTGGCCGTAGCTCGTGCGGAACTTCAGACGCCCCAGCAGCTTCACGAGCTCCGGGTGGAGCGAGCCGACGTTCGCCTCGAACACCGCCTGCTCGCCCACCTCCACCACGTGCTGGTCGATCTCCGACTTCGCCTGGTGGAAGGCCTCCTCGATCCGGGCCGGGTGGATCCGGCCGTCCTGGAGCAGCTTCTCGAGCGTGAGCCGGGCGATCTCGCGGCGGACGCCGTCGAAGCCGGACAGCAGTACCGCACCGGGCGTGTCGTCGATGATGAAGTCGATTCCGGTGAGCGTCTCGAGCGCGCGGATGTTGCGCCCCTCGCGCCCGATGATCCGGCCCTTCAGCTCGTCGGACTTGAGCTCCACGACCGAGACCGTGGTCTCCACCGCGTGGCTCGAGGCGACTCGCTGCATCACGGCGGCGAGGATGCTGCGCGAGCGCCGGTCGGCGTCGCGGCGGGTCTCCTCCTCCACCTGCCGGATCACGCGGGCGCTGTCGTGGCGCAGGTTGTCCTCGAGCTCGTGCATGAGGATCTGCTTCGCCTGCCCCGCGCTCAGCCCGGACACGCGCTCGAGCTCGCGCAGCTGGCGTGCCTTCTCGGACTTCAGCTCCTCGCGGACGTTGTCGAGATTCCGCCGCCTGTCGTCGAGCGAGCGCTCGCGCTCAGCGAGCTGCTGCGCCTGCACCCCCAGCGAGCTCTCCTTCGCCCGCAACCGCTCCTCGAGCCGCGCGATCTCCGTGCGGCGCGCGACGAGCTCCTCCTCGAGCGCGTCGCGTCCCAGCGGCACGACCTCATGGGGCTCGGGTGCGACCGCCGTCGGGATCGGCGCCGGCTCGGGCCTCCTCCGCGCGGGCGTTGCCTCGGCACCCACGGCGCGAGGACGCTGCACGAGCATCACCACCGCCACCGCGACGGCCGCCGCGACCAGCGCCGCCAACACGATCTCCATCTCCGTCTCCTCATACGGCGCACGGGGGCGCCGGTCTCAACATTCAGTTAGTTGAGCGGTGCGGCGTGCGGCCACGAGACTGCAGACGACTATGGACCCTCCCGGGGACTCCTTTCGGGATGGTCACGGTTGGTTGTCAGGATCACGTTCAGGTGGGGTACCAAATACGGCAATTTGCTCGTCTTTTCGTCTCGCGCCGGTCACACCGGCCGCGTTCACTTGAGACTATCCCCGCGAGACGGGATCGGCAACCAATGGCAGCAGTTGTGCGGCTTTCGGGCCCTAGGCAGCGCGCCGGCGCTCGCGTTCGGCGCGCTCCCAGGTGCGGATCGCGTCGTATGAGAGGTCGGGCGAGTAGCCGCGCCTAACGAGCATCTGCCAGGCGCGGTCGCGCTCGCGGTCGTCGCGCGGCGCCTTCGGGTAGCGCTCGCGGAGAAGCAGCAGCGCCGTGCGGAGCTCGGAGTCGCGGTCGTGCGTCGCGACCGCGGCGTCGATCAGCTGCGTGGCGATCCCGCGGCGGCGCAGGTCCTCCGCGATCCGGTCGCTACCCCACTGCTCCAGCTCGCGCTTGTCCTCGGCGAACTGGCGGGCGTAGCGGGCGTCGTTGAGAAAGCCGGTCTCCTCGAGCTCGGCGACTGCGTCGTCGATCGCCTCGGGCGGCACGTGCTTGCGCTCCAGGCGAGCCCGGAGCTCCGCCACCGTGAGATCACGGCGGGCGACCGCCTTGTAGGCCAGATCGATTGCCCGCTCGCTCTCGGTGCGTCTCACGACTAGGCGGCCTGCTCCTCCGCCATCGGGCCCGCCGGCGCCTCGTCGGCACCCTCCTCCACCTCGGGCGGCGGCGACTCGATCACGCTCAGCGGCGACGCCGGCTCGACCCCGAGCGTGTCGTAGATCTTCCGCTCGATCTCCTGTACCACCTGCGGGTTCTCGCGGAGATAGCCCTTCACGTTGTTGCGCCCCTGGCCGAGCCGCTCGTCCCCGTACGAGAAGAACGAGCCGGACTTCTGGACGATCCCGTGCTCGATGCCGAGGTCGAGGATGCAGCCCTCGGAGCTGATCCCGAGCCCGTACTCGATGTCGAACTCGGCCTGCCGGAACGGCGCCGCGACCTTGTTTTTGACGACCTTGACCCGCACCCGGTTCCCGATCGCCTCCGTTCCCTCCTTGAGCGTCTCGATGCGGCGGATGTCGAGCCGCTGCGACGAATAGAACTTGAGCGCGCGCCCGCCGGGCTGAGTCTCCGGCGAGCCGAACATCACTCCGACCTTCTCGCGGATCTGGTTCGTGAAGATGCAGAGCGTGTTGGCGCGGTTCAGGTTGCCGGCCAGCTTGCGCATCGCCTGGGACATCATCCGAGCCTGCAATCCCACGCTCTGGTCGCCCATCGCGCCCTCGAGCTCCGCCTTCGGCGTGAGGGCGGCGACCGAGTCGATCGCCACCACGTCGACGGCGCCCGAGCGGATCAGGAGGTCGGCGATCTCGAGCGCCTGCTCGCCGTGGTCGGGCTGGGAGACCAGCAGCTCGTCCACGTCCACGCCGATCCGCTTCGCGTAGGCCGGATCCATCGCGTGCTCGGCGTCGATGAAGGCGCAGATGCCACCCATGCTCTGGGCGTTGGCGAGGATGTGGTAGAGCAGCGTCGTCTTGCCGGACGACTCGGGGCCGAAGACCTCGACGATGCGCCCCCGCGGCACGCCCCCGACGCCGAGCGCCAGGTCGAGCGACAGCGCGCCGGTGGGAACGGCGGCGACCCGCACCTGCGCGGCGTCGTCCCCCATCTTCATGATCGAGCCCTGCCCGAACGTCCGCTCGATCTGCGTAAGCGCGCCCTTCAGCGCAGCCTCGCGGGCCTTGGCGGCCTTCTCTTGCTCCTTCTCCATGGCTGTGATCTCCTCTAAGTCTTGAGGTCACAACGTAGGAGCAGGGTCGGATGGATACTCGCCCCAGGTACCGCCACGCTGATGCCAACCTCCTGAAGCGTGCGATTCGGCGCTCCGCGGGCTGGAAGCCGCTGTCCCTCTTCTACGCGCGCACGCTTCATCTGCTCGACCGGGCTGTGTTCAGGGTGACGCGCGAACGGGCCACGTTCACGTCATGGCTGGCAGGGCTTCCGGTGGCCTGGCTCACCACGACAGGCGCGAAGAGCGGCGCTCGGCGGACTTCGCCGGTGGTTGCGATTCCGTGCGGCGACGGCCGGCTGATCGTGATCGCGTCGAACCTCGGGCAGCGGAGCAACCCATCCTGGTACCACAACCTTCGCAAGAACCCGCGCACGCGGGTGCTGTTCGACGGAGACGAGCGCGAGATGGTCGCGCGCGAGCTCGAAGGCGACGAGCGCGCGCACTGGTACGAGCGCGGGATCGAGATCTACCCGGGCTGGGTGCAATACCGGAAGCGGGTGCCGCGGCGGATACCGGTGATCGAGCTCACGGCGCTCACGAGCGAATGAAAGCTGCTCTCATCCTCGGGCTCACAACGGCACTCGCGCTGCACGCCACGCCGGGCGGGCAGTAGACGCCGAAGGTCGCGGTCAAGCGCCAGCCCCGCTACCGGGTGATTCACGTCCTCCGGCTAGCCGGGCAGCTCCACGGAGCCGTCCTCGCGGATCTGCCAGCGCGGATTGTATGCGACCTCCCACGGGTGGCCGTCGGGATCGGTGAAGGCCGCCGAGTAGCCGCCCCAGAACGTCTCCGCGGGCTCGCGCACGATCGTGCCACCCGCGGCTCGGGCCTCCTCGGTGACCGCGTTCACCTCCTCCTGCGACCGCACGTTGTGGGAAAGCGTCATGCCGCCCCAGCCGCCGGAGTCCTCGACGCCGCTGTCCTCGGCGAGCCTCGCGCGATCCCAGAGCGCCAGGACCATCCCGCCGGAGCGGAAGAAGACGACGTCGTCATCCGGCGCGGCCCTCGTCGCCCACCCGAGCGCCTCGTAGAACGCCCGGGCGCGCCCCAGGTCGCGGACCCCGAGGGTGAGGACGCTGATCCGCTGCTCCATCGCAGGTGCAGCCTAAGGTCCTCAGCCGCGCCGGCGCAGGAAGGCCACGGCCACGATGTACGCGATCCCGCCCACGGCGAGAAGCTCTCCGTACGGGCTGCCGTCGCGCCCCTCAGCGAGCTCGTACAGCCACGCCCCGATCGTTGCGATGAGGACCACGAAGCCGCCGAACGCGCTGGCGCGCAGATCGATCGCCGCCCAGCGCTCGTCCCGGCTGGTGCCGCCGAGCCCGCCGAGCGTCTCGGAGCGCGGGCTACCGAAATAGAAGAGCGCGGCGAGAACGACGAACAGGCCGAACGCCTTCGCCCCGTCGCCCGCGTTGCCGCCGATTGCGAATGCGGCGAACACGAGCGCTCCGAGCGTGAGGCCATGGAGCGGCGCCCACCATCTGCCGTGCCACCAGATCATCCTGTTGCGATAGTCCTGCGAGGCAGCACGGGTTCCGTCTATCAAGCCGGCTTCGCCTCGAGTCGCTCGGCGATCTGGACCTCGGTGCGGTACGGCACCGTCACAGTGCCGTCGTCTGCGAGCGCGCGGGCTGCCGACAGCACCTCGGCACGCGTGTCGTCGGGAAGCGACGCGACGAAGCTGATCGAGCCGATGCGGTCGGCCATTCCATCGGCGTCGAGGATCTGCTCGTTCTCGAACCGGTGCTCCGCGAGCGGGCCGAACAGGGTGGTGTGGTCGAAGGCCGGGCGCCATTCGTCGAGGCGGTGCGTCGGCGTGCCGGCGCGGTGGGGCGCGAGGATGCGCTCGATCGCGTCGTTCGCGGGATCGGCCTCGATCCTGCGATTCCAGACGAGCGCCAGGCGTCCGCCGGTGCGCAGCACCCGGTGGATCTCGCGGAGCGCGGCGTCGCCGTCGAACCAGTGGAAGGCCTGGGCCACGGTCACGAGATCGACCGTGCCGGCGTCCAAGGGGATCGCCTCGGCCGTCCCGTCCAGGACCTGCACCGATGTCGGAAGGGCTGCGCGCATCTCCGCCACGGGTTCGATGGCGATCACCTTCGCTCCCGTCTCCGCAAGCAGCCGCGTGAGCTTGCCGGTCCCGGCTGCGAGGTCGAGGGCGACCATCCCGGGCAACAGATGGAGCGGCTCGAGGACGGTAGGCGGATAGTCGGGCCGCCCCCGCTCGTACTCTGCGGCGGCGCGCGCGAAGCCGGTGGCGGCCGCGCGGTGGACCGGGCTCACGACGCGACGTCCTGGGCCAGCATCGAGAACATGACCAGGTCCTCGCGGACGCCGTGCCGGCGCCGGTAGCGGCGCAGCATGCCCTCGCGCGTGAAGCCCGCCCGCTCGGCGAGCCGCTGCGAGGCCTCGTTCTCCGGGTTCGCCAGCAGCTCCAGTCGCTCCAGCCCGAGCGTCGTGATCGCCCACAGCGCCAGTAGCCGCGTGGCACGGGCGCCGATGCCCCGCCGGCGCGCCTCCGCGACCACCCAGTAGCCGATCTCCGCCTTCAGGTCGGGCCAGTCAAAGTTCGAGAGCCCCAGCGCGCCCAGCACGCGATCATGGGGGTCGACGACGGCGAGCGCCAGCTCGCGGCCGGCGGCGAGGTCGGCCGCCGTGCCGCGTATGAAGTCGCGCGCGTGGCGCTCGGTGTAGTCGTGCGGCACGACCGTCCAGCGCGGGATCTCGGGGTCCTGGCAGGCGGCCGTCACCGCCGGGACATCGCGCCGCTCCCACGGCCGCAGGCGGATGTCCGCCTCAGTCAGCGGCGGGTCTGGGAGCGCTAGCGCGGGCATCCCCGGCAACGGTACGCGCCAGCGGCTCGTAAAGCGCGCCCTGGGGGCGCAGCGTGGAGCGGTACAGCGTGACGACGTCCGCGTCGAAGGGCTCCGCGGGTGGCGGAGGGCTGTCGGGCGGCGCGGGGACCCTGCGCTCGCCTCGCTTCACGCGCGCGAGCGTCATGTGCGGCCAGAAGGGCCGCTTCTCCGGCCTGTACCAGCCGCCGGCCTCGAGCGCGTCGGACACCGCCGACTGGAGCGCCGTGCTGCGGCCGTCCTCGTCGTCGAGATCGAGCGCGAACAGGCGCGGGTCGCGCGGCGGCAGCGGCCGCACGCGGCCCGCGGCCAGGCGGGGCGGCGGGGACGCGGGAAGCGCGCCGAAGGCGGTCCCCGCGATGTGCTCGGCGGCGGACTCGTCCTGCCACCCCAGGAAGACGAGCGTCACGTGGAGGGCCTCGGGGCGCACGGGACGGACATCGCGACGCCCGTCGAGGATCAGGTCGCGCCACTCGACGAGCCGGTCGCGCGCATCGTCGGGGAGGTCGAGCGCCAGGAACATCCGAGCGCGCGGCCCGCTCACAGCGGGTGAGTCCGCGCGGCGGCGGAGTCGGCCCGGGCGGGCTCACGCCCGGCCGCAGCAGCGGTGGCCTCGGCAGGCGGCTCCGCGAGCACGCCGCGCAGCAGATGCATCGCAACCGTGGTCGAGCGGTCGCGTATGTCGGCTCGGTCGCCCGGCAGACGCAGCATCCTGGTGACCCCGCGGCCATCCGCGAGCTTGACGCTGAAGCAGACGGTCCCGACCGGCTTCTCCTCGCTTCCGCCGTCGGGGCCTGCGATCCCGGTGATCGCGACCGCCGTGTCGGCCTCGAAGCGCCGCAGGGCGCCCTCCGCCAAGGCGTCGGCCACGGGCTCGGACACCGCGCCATGCCGCTCGATCAGGGTGGGATCCACTCCGAGCAGCTCCACCTTCGCCTCGTTCGCGTAGGCCACCACGCCACCTGCCACGTACGCCGAGGACCCCGGCCGCTCCGTCAACCGGGCCGCGAGCAGCCCGGAGCTGCACGACTCGGCGGTCGCGACCGTGCGCCCCGCGAGCAGCTGCGCGACCTGGTCGTCGATCCGCGAGCCGTCCTCGGAGAAGATCTCGCGCCCGTGCCGCTCGCGCAGCAGCACGAGCAGCTCCTCGTAGACCCCCACCGCGTCCGGTTCGAAGCGCGTGACCATCTCGATCTCGCCGCGCCGGAGACAGGTCGTGATCTCGAGCTCGCCGTAGCCCTCGATCCCCTCCTCGGCGTCGCGGAGGGTGTCCGCGAGCCCCGACTCCGGCACGCCGAACATCCGGACCATCTCCTGGCGATAGGCGGTTCGCCCCGCGAGCGCCTCCGTGACCGCGTCGGTGGCCACCGCGGTGCGCCACATCGGCTGGAGCTCGCGCGGCGGCCCGGGCAGGACCACGATCGTCGGAGTGCCCGGTACGACCAGCCCCGGAGCCGTGCCGACCGGGTCGATCACGTACGCGTCCTCCGGGATCAGCGCCTGCTTGCGGTTGGCGGCGCGCACGGCGTCGAAGTCCCAGTGCGAGAAGCGCGCCATCAGCGGCTTCAGGATGGCCGCGATCTTGTCCTCGAGCTCGTCGTCGAGCACGAGCTCGCGCTCCGTGAAGCGCGCGACCATCTCCACGGTCATGTCGTCGGCGGTCGGCCCGAGGCCGCCGCTCGTGACGATCAGGTCCACCTCCTGCTCAGCCATGAAGCGCAGCTGCGCCTCGATGTCCTGCGGCCGGTCGCCGCAGATCGTGATGTGGGCGAGCTCCACCCCGAGCTCGAGCAGCCGGTCGGACAGCCACGGCCCGTTGCGATCGCGGACCCGGCCGGTCAGGACCTCGGTGCCGGTGACGACGATGCCCGCGCGCGCGCTCACGGCCTACGAGGTTAGTCGCGCCGGCGCTACAAACAGGGGCGTTCGCCGCTCGGCAGCTCGCGCGTGTGCCTCGGCGTGAAGGCGAAGCCGACCGCCTCGGCTCCGGGCGTGACCTCCACGCGCTTGCCGTTCTTCCAGATCTGGACGTCGCGCTTGCCGAGATTCACCCGCACATGCTTGCCGCGGAACTTCTGCGGCGAGTCGATCGTGTTCTCGAACACCACGGGCGTGCCCACCCCGTGATCGACGCACACCCACACTGGCGTCGCCGGGACGATCCTGAGCGCCACGCGCGTGGGCGGCGGCGGCTTCTCCTTGCGCTTCTTCGTGGTTCGCTGCCTCGTCGTCTCCGTGTTCGCAGCCTGGTCGCTCCCCCCACCGTTGTCGTCGCTGGCCAGCCCGATCGCGACGAGCACGGCCACGACGCCCACCAGCACGAGCAGGGCCAGCACGCCAGGGCCGAGCCGCGGTCCGCGGTAGCGATCCCGGCCGGCGACGCCCGGCGGCCCGAGCGGCTGCAGCTCGAGCTCCTCCGCCGACTCGTAGTTCGAGCGGTACTCCTCCACCAGCAGGTGCGGGTCGAGGCCCAGCATCTCCGCGTAGGTGCGCAGGAACGTCTTGACGAACGTTGGCCCGGGCAGCATCCCGAACTCCTCGTTCTCGAGCGCGCGGAGGTATTTCGCCCGAATCTTCGTGCGCGACTCGAGGTCGGCGATGTCGAGTCGCTGCCGCATCCGCGCCTCGCGGAGCGTTTCGCCAATGCTGGGCATTGGCGGCCAATTGTGCCTAAACGCGCCGTGAGGCAAGCACCGGGCGGTGCCCGCTGCGCAGCCAGGCTGTCAGTCCTCGACCGGGCCGGCCACAGCCGGCTCGCTCAGCGCCTCGAGCACCCGCGGCAGGTCGGCCTCGGTGATCAGCACCTGGCGCGCCTTCGAGCCCTCGTAGCCGGAGATCACGCCGCGCCGCTCCATCATGTCGATCAGGCGGCCCGCGCGGGTGTAGCCCACGCGCAGGCGGCGCTGGAGCATCGAGGTGGACGCCGTGCCCATCTGGACGACCGTCGCGATCGCGTCGCCTAACAGGTCGTCCTTGTCCGGGTCGAAGTCGCCCTCCGCGCCCTCGGCGCTCTCCTCGGGCTCGACCGCCTCGAGGAGCTCCTCCTGGAGCTCCGGCTCGCCTTGGCGGCGCCAGTGGTCGGTCAGCCGCTCGATCTCCTCCTCGGCGATGAACGCGCCCTGGATGCGCGCGGTGCGCGACTCGCCGGCCGGTCGGAACAGCATGTCGCCCTGGCCGAGCAGGGACTCCGCCCCGTTCTGGTCGAGGATCACGCGCGAGTCGGTCTGCGACGAGACCGCGAACGCGATCCGGGCCGGCACGTTCGCCTTGATCATGCCGGTGATGACGTCGGCGCTCGGCCGTTGCGTCGCCAGCACGAGGTGGATGCCGACGGCGCGCGATTTCTGCGCGAGCCGGATGATCGAGTCCTCGACGTCAGCCGGCGCCACCATCATCAGGTCGGCGAGCTCGTCGATCACGCACAGGATGTACGGCAGCGGCGCCTCGCCCGCCCGCAGGCGGACGCGGTTCAGCTCAGCGAGATTGCGCGTCTTGACCCGGCTCATCACGCCGTAGCGCTCCTCCATCTCCTTGATGAGGTTGCCGAGCACGTTCGCCGCGAGCCGCGGCGAGGTCACGACCGGCGTGAGCAGGTGCGGGATGCCTTCGTAGTGGTTCAGCTCCACGCGCTTCGGGTCCACCAGGACCATCCGCACCTCGTTCGGCGAGGAGCGCAGGAGGACGCTCGACAGCATGGCATTCACACAACCGGACTTGCCCGAGCCCGTGGTGCCCGCGATGAGGATGTGCGGCTGCTTGGCCAGGTCGGTGCCGATCGCCTTGCCCGCGATGTCCTTGCCGAGCCAGACGGACAGCGGCGACCAGCCCTTCGGCGCGTCCTGGAAGACGTCGCCGAGATGGACCATCGTGCGCACGCGGTTCGGCACCTCGACGCCCACGGCCTGCTTGCCGGGGATCGGCGCCAGGATGCGCACCTGCTCGGCGGCCAGCGCGTACGCGAGATCGTCCTTCAGCTGGGCGACCTTCGACATCTTGATGCCGGGCGCGAGGCGCAGCTCGTAACGGGTGACGTGCGGACCGCCGACGGTCCCGATCAGGCGCGCCTCCACGTTGAAGTGGCTCAGCGCCTCCACGAGCTGCGTCCCCACCCGCTCGATTCCCTTGGTATCGAGCTTCTGGGCGCCGCTCGATCGCTTCAGGAAGGAAAGCTTCGGCATGCGGTAGTCGATGTCGTCCGACTCCGTAACCGGCGAGCGCCGGTTGCCCATGGGGGTCAGACCCCTTGAGTCCCCCTCTGTCAGGGGGTCTGACCCCTCCACAGGGGTGGACTCAGATTCGGCGGCGATCTGGGGCGGCTCCGGCGGCTCGGGCGGATCGGGCTCCTCGAGGCGCTCGGATTCCTCCTCCAACTCGTACTCCGCGAAGTCATCCGTGTCGTGGGCCGGCACCTCGATGTGCGTGGCTCGGACCACCGGCTCGCGGTCCTCCGGCTCCGGCGGCATGATCGGCGGCAGCGGCTGGTACGGCACGCGCGCGGTCGCGTTCGTGCGCCGCACGCGCTCCGTGGTGGTGGCCGCCGCCTGGCGCGTCGCGGTGAGGATGCTCGCGATCGACGCGCCCGTGAGCAGCAGCACGCCGGCCAGCAGCAGGAAGACGAACAGGATGTGCGAGCCCGCGGTGGAGAACAGCTTCGCGGAGGCCCACAAGACAGACTCGCCCACGAGTCCGCCGTGATGCTCGAGGTAGCTCGGGTCGAGGAAGCCGTCGCGCGGGGTGTCGCCGGGGCCGAGGCCGAGCGAGCCGGCCGCGAGGCCGAGCATCAGCGCCAGCGTGAAGCAGGCGGTCCCCGTCTTCAGCGGGTGCAGCGCCGGGATCATCGGCCGGATCACGATCAGGGCGCCCGCGGCGAACAGGAGCACGGGCGCGCCATAGCCCACGCCGCCGAACATGAAGAGGATCGCGTCGGCCAGCGCCTGCCCCACCTCGCCGCCCGCCCAGCCGAGGTAGAACACGCACGCGAAGAAGGCCGCGAACGCGACCATACCCAGCCCGATCAGATCCCAGTGGCGCTGTTCAAGGACCGGCAGCTCGAGATCGGACCACCACGCCCTGCGCGCAGGCCGTCGCTTCCGGCGCGTCTTGCTCGGCATAAGGCCTGCATTCGACGGAAGATCCCCGCACCCTCCCTACCATGGACCCCATGAGTGGACGGCCCCGGGTGCTCGTGGTGGAGGACGACGCCGACATCGCCGGCGTGCTCCGCCGCTCGCTCGACAAGGAGGGCTACGACGTGCGCGTGGCCGGCGACGGCGAGGCCGCCCTCGAGCAGTCCGGCGTGTTCGAGCCGGATGCGGTCGTGCTCGACCTGGGGTTGCCGAAGCTGGACGGCATGGAGGTGGCCCGCCGCATGCGGGCCGAGGGCGATGTGCCGATTCTCATGCTCACGGCCCGCGACGCCCTCGACGCGCGCGTGGAGGGCCTCGACTCGGGCGCCGACGACTACCTCGTCAAGCCGTTCGAGCGCGACGAGTTGCTCGCACGCATCCGCGCGCTCCTGCGCCGCCGGCCGCCGCGTGGCAGCGCCTTCCTCGTGGTCGGCGATCTGCGCCTCAACCCGGACAGCCGCGAGGTCTCCCGGGGCGAGCGCAAGCTCGAGCTCACGGCGCGCGAGTTCGAACTGCTCGAGCACCTGATGCGAAACGAGCGGATCGTGGTGTCGCGCCAGGCGCTACTGGACGAGGTCTGGGGCTACCACCCGTTCGCCGAGACCAACACCGTGGACGTGTTCATCTCGAACTTGCGGCGGAAGCTGGAGGCCGGCGGCGAGCCGCGGGTCCTCCATACGATGCGCGGCGCCGGCTACGTGCTGAGGGAGCCATGAGAACGCGCCTGCCGGTCAAGCTGAAGGTCGCGGTCCTGACCTCCGCGCTCACCTTCGCGATCCTTTGCCTGTTCGCGATCGTGGTCGGGACGGTGGCCGAGAACCGCATAGTCGCCGGCTTCGACGACGAGCTACGGGCCAGCGTCGGCGAGCTGCGCGACAAGATCACGCTCCAGCAGGTCGCGGGGACGTCGGTCTACCGGCTGAGCCCGGCCGACCGCTCGACGCTCCAGGGCTACGCCGTCGGCGGCGCCATCGTCCGCGTGGTCGACCGCAATACCCACCCCATCTGGACCAGCGACCCCAACGCGTCGCTCGGCCCGCCGATCACGGGCGTCACCGACATCGGTTCCTTGCGCGTGACGTCGCGCGAGCTCGTGGTCCCGAGCGGGAGCTCAGAGGGCACCTTCGACCAGCCGTTCCAGATTCCCACCACGCCGATCGGCTACGTGCAGTACGCGAAGCCCGAGCGCACGATCGCGACGACGATCAACCGGGTGCGCCTGTTCCTCGCGTTCGGCGTGCTCGGCGGCACCATGCTCGCCTTCCTCGGCGGCCTCGTGGTCGCCAGGCGCGCGATGCGGCCGATCGCCGGGCTGACCCGCGCCGCGCGCGAGGTCGCGCGCACGCGCGACCCCGACATCATGCTGCCGAAGCCGCAGGCGAACGACGAGGTGTCCGAGCTCGCGGACACGTTCGAGGACATGCTCCGCGAGCTCAGCGCGGCGCGGGAGGAGACCGAGGCCACGCTCTCGCGCCAACGCAAGTTCGTCGCGGACGCGTCGCACGAGCTGCGCACCCCGCTCACGAGCATCCTCGCGAACCTGGAGCTGCTCGAGGCGGAGCTCGCGGGCGAGCAGCGCGACATGGCCGACTCGGCGCTGCGCTCCTCGAAGCGCATGCGCCGGCTCGTGGGCGACCTGCTGCTCCTGGCGCGCGCGGACGCCGGCCGGGAGCTGACCCGCGGCCCGGTCGACCTGGCCGCGATCGCGACCGAGGCCGCGGACGAGGCGGGCGCGCTCTCGTCCGACCACCCGGTCTCACTCGACCTGCCGGGCCCGGTGATCGTGACCGGCGTGGCCGACGACCTGCACCGGCTCGCCGGGAACCTGGTCGAGAACGCCCTGATACACACGCCGCCCGGCACGCCGGTCACCGTGTCGGTCCGCCAGGACGACGGGCGCGCCGTGCTCGAGGTGGCCGACCGCGGCCCGGGCGTCCCCGCGGACATGCGCGAGCGCGTCTTCGAGCGCTTTGCCCGCGGCGGCGGCGACGCCGCCCCGAGCGGCGGAAGCGGGCTGGGGCTCGCGATCGTGAGGGCCGTGACGACCTCGCACGGCGGCACGGTGGAGGTGGGCGAGGCCGAGGGCGGCGGGGCTCGCTTCGTCGTAACCCTTCCGGCCGGGCTCCCTACCCGCTCCGATTCGGCGGCTACCGTGTTGGTGGAACCAGGCCTGACCCCCGAACCGTCCAAGGAGTAGCTCGTGAAGTCGCTGCTGCGTCGCCGGCCCACGCCGGCACTGGTCATTGCCCTGCTCGCCCTGTTCGTCTCGCTGAGCGGTGTCTCCTACGGCGTCGCGACGGGCTTCATCGACAGCCGCGAGATCAAGAACAACGAGATCCGCAGCCTCGACATCCGCGACAACCAGGTCCGCTCCAGGGACATCCGCAACAACGAGGTGCGCGGGATCGACATCCGCAACAGCACGGTCCAGAGTCGCGACATCGCGATCAACGCGGTGAGGGGCGAGGACGTGAAGGAGGACACGTTGGCGAAGGTTCCGAGCGCGCTGCTGGCGGACTCGGCGACGACGGCGGTCAAGGCGACCAGCACCGATGATGTCGGGGGCGTCACGATGCGCAGGATCGCGTACTCGGCCGGCACGGGGAGTGATTTCGTCGAGGTCCTGAACGTGGGCGGGCTCAAGCTCGAGGCGCGCTGCAACGCCGGTCCAATCCTTCAGGTGCGCGCGAACCCGGGGGCACCGAACGGAGAGCTCTCCTGGGTGTTCCACACCGGCGCCATGGACCCCTATGGGTTCGACCCGGACTTCGACCCCGGCGACAACACGCTCGTGTCGAGCGACTCGGCCCCGGGTCCCGGCCTGATCTCGTTCGCGGGCTCAGATGGCCGGGTCGTAACCGTGCACGCGCAGCCGGTGCAGGATCTCAACGGCGTCCGGGGCACCACCGACGACTGCGGCTTCTTCGGCGTGGCCGAGGCCGGCTAGACCTCGACGACCACCGGCAGGACCATCGGGCGCCGCTTCAGGCGGTCGTAGACGAACTCGGCCACGTCATCGTGGAGGTGGTCCTGGAGGAGGTCGATCTCCGAGATCTCGTCCTCGGCCGAGTGCGCCAGCGACTCGTCCACGGCCGTCCGCAGCTCGTCCACGAACGAGTCCGACTCGTCCACGAACGGCACGCCGCGAAAGATGATCTCGGGCGGGACGACCGAGCGTCCATCCTGCTCCGAGATCGTCGCGACGACGATGAAGATGCCGTCCGCTGACAGCATGCGGCGGTCGCGTAGCGCAACGTCCTCGATGTCGCCCACCTCCACCCCATCGACGAAGATGAGCCCCGCCTGCTCGCGCTCGGCGAAGCGCGCGCCGGAGGCGCCGATCTCGAGCGGTAGCCCGTTCTCGCCGCGGAAGATCGACTTCGGCGGCACCCCCACCGCCTCGGCCAGCTCGCTGTGCAGGCGCAGCCGCCGGTGGTCGCCGTGCACCGGCATGACGTAACGCGGCCGCGTCAGGTTGATCATGAGCTTCAGCTCCTCCGCGTACCCGTGCCCCGAGGCGTGCACGGGCACGTCGGACGGCGTGATCACGTTGGCGCCGAGCCTGTAGATCCGGTCGATCGTCTCGTTCACCGCCCGCTCGTTGCCCGGGATCGGTGTCGCCGAGAAGATCACCGTGTCGCCGTCGTGCAGCTCGACGTTCGGGTGGTCGCCGTGGGCCATGCGCCGGAGCGCGGACAGCGGCTCGCCCTGCGACCCGGTGGAGATGATCACGAGCCTGTGGTCGGGGAAGTCCTCGATCTCCTTGGGGCCGACGAGCATCCCCTCCGGGATGTCGATGTGCCCGAGCATCCGGCCGATGTTCGTGTTCTTGCGCATCGAGCGGCCTATGAGCGACACGCGCCGGTCGAGCGCGGCCGCGGCATCGACGACCTGCTGTACGCGGTGGATGTTCGACGCGAAGCAGGTGACCACGATCCGGCCGGTGCAGCGTGCGAACACCTCCTGGAGGCGCGGCCCGACGCTCGACTCGGAGGGCGACATCCCGGGCCGGTCGGCGTTCGTCGAGTCGCCGCACAGGAGCAGGAGCCCCTCCCGACCCAGCTCGGCGAGCCGCGAGACGTCGGCGGGGACGCCGTCAACGGGCGTCTGGTCGAACTTGTAGTCGCCCGTCATCAACATCGTGCCGAGCTCGGTGGTGATCGCCACGGCGAACGAGTCCGGGATCGAGTGCGCCATCTTCACCATCTCGATCGAGAACGGCCCGGCGTCGAAGGTCTGGGTGGCCAGCACGTCCTCGACCTGGGCGTCCTTGAGCCGGTGCTCGTCGAGCTTCGAGCGCACCATCGCCGCCGTCAGCGGCCCCCCGTAGACGGTGGGGGGCCGGTCCAGCTCGCGCAGCACGAACGGCAGCGCGCCGACGTGGTCCTCGTGGCCGTGGGTGAGGACGATGGCGTCGATGTCGTCGGCGCGCTCGCGCAGGTAGGTGAAGTCCGGCAGTACGAGGTCGATCCCCAGCTGGTCCGGCGCGGGGAACATCAGCCCGGTGTCGACCACGATCATGCGGCCGCCGTACTCGACGACCATCATGTTCTTGCCGATCTCCCCGAGCCCGCCTAGCGGGAGGACTCGAAGGGTCCCGTTCGTCACACCGCGGCCAGCAGGTTGTGGCGCTCCAACGCCTCGCGGATCACCGTGCGCTCCTCCTCCGAGGCCTCCACGAGCGGCAGTCTGAAGCCGCCCACCTCCTGCCCGATCATGTTCACCGCGGTCTTGATCGGGATCGGATTCGAGGTCACCGTCAGCGCCTTGTAGAGGTCGCGCAGGCCGTCCTCGATCTCCTGGCGCCGCTCCGGCTCGTCGACGATCCGGCGCATCTCGCGGCCGACCAGGTGCGAGGCCACGAGGATCCCGCCGGTGCCGCCCATGTCCATGACCTTGGCGAGGATGTCGTCGTTCCCCGCCAGCAGGTCCATGCCCTCGATCGGGGTCATGTCCTCGTAGCGCGCCTGCTTCACCGCCGCAACATTCCCGATCTGCGCCAGCTCGGCGAGCAGGTCGTTCGGCATGTCCGTGGCCGTGCGGCTCGGGATGTTGTAGGCCACGATCGGTCGGTCGGTCGCCGCCGCCACCGCCTCGTAGTGCGCCAGGATCCCGCGCCGGTTCGGGCGCACGTAGTAGGGCGTCACGACCAGCATCGCGTCCACCCCCACCTCGTGCGCGCGCTCGGTGAGCTCGATCGAGTGGCGGGTGTCGTAGGTGCCGGTGCCGGCGATGATCGGGGAGTCCCCGGACTCCGCGACGCCGAGCTCCCAGAGGCGCACCTTCTCCTCGTCGGTCAGGGTCGCGGCCTCGCCGGTGGTGCCCGCCAGGACCAGGCCGTCGGACCCGTTCTCCAGCAGATGATGGATGAGCCGCACGGTGGCGGCCTCGTCGAGCGCGCCCTCCGCGTCGAAGGGCGTGACCATCGCCGTGAGGATGCCGCCCAGGCGCATGTTGTCCCTCGCGAACCGTTCCGTCACTGCTGGATCGGCTTGAACGGGTCGGGGGTGGCGTTCGCGTCGCCGGCGGGCGGCTCGGCGGCCGGTGGCTCGGCGGCGGCCGGAGGAGCGGGCTCGGCGGACGGGGGCTCGGTCGCGGCGGCCGGCGTCTCCTCCTGCTGGATGGGGCGGCCGTGGTCGTCGTAGCGCACCGCGCTCGGCTGCGCCTCGGTGCTCTCCGACTTGTTGAAGTTCTGCTGCGCCTCGTCCAGCTTCTCCTGGGCTTGTTCGGCGAGCTTCTTGGCCTTGTCCATGAAACCCATGCGGTCCTCCGTGTTGGGTGCGAGCAAGATAGCGCGCAACGAGGCTGTCAGGCCCTACCGGAAGGACCGCTGCAAATGACAGAATTCCGAGCGGCAATGGCGACGGAACGCGATTACAGCCACCGCTCGACGGTCCAGAAGCTGGGCGTCGCGCCGGAGCAGCGGGTCGAGATCACGGGCGACGTGGGCGCCGGACTGAGGCGCGACGTGAAGGAGGCGATCGGCCGCGGCCTCGTGAAATCGGGCCAGCTCGACGGCGCGATCGTGCTCGTGGAGACGGAGGACGAGGCGAAGGAGGCCTTCGTCCGCTACCGCCCGCGCCTGCGCGACACCGGCTACCTCTGGATGATCACCCGAAAGCGGGGACACGAGAAATACCTCAACCAGATGGCGCTCGTCCCCTTCGCGAAGCGTCTGGGCCTGATCGACAACAAGACCTGCTCGATCGACGACGAGCGCTCCGGCATCCGCTTCGTGATCCCCCGCGCGCTGCGCGGAAACGGAACGAAGAGCGCCGCCTGACCACCGTCGTGTAACGACCTGCACCGAGGAACCTGGGTGGGTCGATTTATGCCCGCGCGGGGGTGCATAGTCGCCAAACCCCATGGGAGTCCCCTGAATGCCGCGGTTCGCGGAGCTCGAGCGGCGTAACATGGTCGTGTGAGCACCGACGCTCACACGCCGATGCCGGTCCGGCCGTCCGCGGAGGAGCGCGAGCGCGTCGTGCGGCTCCTGCGCGAGCGCTCGGTCGAAGGGCGGCTGTCGACCGACACGTTCGCCGAGCGGGTCGGACTCGCGTTCGAGGCCAGGAGCGCGGCCGAACTGGCGGAGCTCACCTCCGACGTACGGCCCGCCGGGCCGGCGCGCCGGCTGCTGCTCGCGGCCGTGGAGTGGCTGTCTGGCCTGCACGCGGACCTCGAGGCGGCCTGGAGTCGCCCGCGCGTGCCGACCCTCGCGCTGCCCCGCCTCGAAGCTGTGCGGCTCGTGATCGGCCGCGCGCCGAACTGCGACTGCGTCCTACCCGAGGAGTGCGTCTCGCGGCGCCACGCGCAGGTCTGGCGCGAGGACGGCCGCTGGTTCCTCCGGGACCTCGGCTCGAGAAACGGCACGCGTGTGAACGGGACGCGCGTGGTCGAGCGCGTGGAGGTACGCCCGGGGGACCGCGTGTCCCTCGGCGGTGCGACATACCGACTGCGCCCACGCGTGTAGCGCCGCTCGCATCGCCTATCACGGAGCCGGCATCCGCCCGCTATGACACCGAGCGCGTCCATCGCCGGCTCTTCCATGCCGTCGTCCGCCGCGCTGCGGTTGTCGCGGTCGGGCGAACTTCAGGCCCGGTCGCGTGCGCGGGGCTCGGCGCTCCGCACGCTCTCGATGCAGGCGGCGGCGCGCTCGGTGCCCGGATTCGCCTGGAGCCGCGCGGAGATCTCCCGCAGGCGCCGCGTGACCGCGTCGTCGCCGATCAGCCGGTCGAGCGCCTGCCCGAGCCGCGCGTCCTCGAAGCCGAACGTCGCCAGGCGCACGCCGAGCCCGAGCTCGTCCATCCGCTGAGCGTTGTCGTACTGGTCCCAGAACAGCGGCAGCAGCACCATCGGCTTCCCGAAGTGGAGGCACTCGGTCACCGTGTTGTTGCCGCCGTGGGTGATCACGGCATCCACGAGAGGGAGCAGCGCCGGCTGAGGCACGAGCTCCGCCCCGGCCTGGCCCTCGCGAAGCGCGATCTGGTCGTGCTGGGGCCCCTTGCTCACGATCGCGCGGTAGCCGCCGGCGGCCAGCAGGTCCACGAGCCGCTGCATCAGCTCGACGTCCGCCGAGCCCAGGCTCCCCAGGCTCAGGTAGACGAGCGGGCCGTCGCCCTGCGGCAGCTCGAACTCCCCCACGCCCTCCTTGCGCACGCACGAGTCGAGCCGCTCCCACATCGGCCCGAGCGGCCGGGAGCGCTCGTAGTCGACCTCCTCCGGATACAGGTAGAGGTTCAGGTACGGGGAGCGGTGGATGAACTCGAGCTCCGGCAGCGGCGGGCAGCCGCGCTCCTGCACGAACTCGTCGAAGTCGGCGTGCATGTCGGCGTGCACGCGGCGGTATTCCTCGCGGAACTCGGCCCAGCCCGCCCGGTCGCCCGTCGGGTAGCCGGAGAAGACCGGCGGCAGCTCCGGGTCGGGCATCTCCAGCGGGTTGCAAGAGGCGATCCGGACCCAGGCGCAGTCCGCCGCGACCACCGCCGGGAACCCCACCACGTTGTCCTCCACGATCACGTCCGGGCAGACCTCGTCGAAGATCTCGCGCAGACGGTCGTCGACGTGCTTGGAGCCGTCGATCAGCGCCTGCCAGGTCGGCTGGATGAAGCCCTCGAGCTGCTCGATCGTCGGCTTGCGGAAGACGGGGCCTGTGTCGCGGATGAAGTCCTTCCAGAACTGTCCGGGCTCCTCCTCGGTCTCGGCCGGCGCCTGGAGGCGCATAAGCCGTTCCTCGAAGCCCTTCTCCTCGAGCGTGCCGGCGAACGACTCCTCGACCACGAACACGACCCTGTGACCACGCTGCCGGAGCGCCTGGCCGATGCCGACGCAGTTGTTGGTGGGGCCGTAGGCGCCCTCGGGGAAGAAGACGATCGTCGCCATTAGTCAGGGTTCCTTCGGCGTGCCACCCAAACCTCCTCGCTAGGCCACTTCTGGGCCCAGCCGCGCAGCTTGAAGTGGCGCACCTCGGTCGGGTCGCCGTCCGGCGCGTACAGCTCGTGCAGGGCCTCGATCTCGAAGCCGGTGTCGCGCAGCAGCCGGATGCGCTCGCCGTGGGGCTGGTGGAAGTCCGTTCCGTTGTCGGGCGGCGGCCAGTCGATTCGCGCGAGCCCGCGCTGCGGACGCTGGAGCGTCTCGCTCGTGGGATCCTCGCTGAACGGCGCGCAGAGCGAATCCAGCACCGAGTGGCACAGGAAGACCAGCCTGCCGTTCGGCCGGAGCATGCGGTGGGCATGCGGGATCCAGACATACGGATCGCACCAGATCGCCGCGCCGTACTCGGAGAAGACGAGGTCGAAGGAGGCCTCCGGCAGCGGCGGGTCCTCGGCGCTCGCGTGGATCAGCGGGAAGTCGAGGCCGTGCTCCCGCTGCAGCATCCTGGCGGTCGCGAGCTGGTTCTCCGACACGTCGAGACCAACGGGCCGTGCGCCGAGCCGCATGAACCATGCGCAGAAGTAGCCGGTGCCGCAGCCCAGGTCGAGCACGTCCAGGCCGCCTATGTCGGGAAGGATCCGGAGCTCCTGCTCCGGGATCTTCCACGAGCCCCACCAGGGCGTCGGGCTCGCCCAGGCCTCGCGGGCGCTCTCGACCCAGTTCGGGGCGTCCCTGTTCCACTCGTCGCGGTTGCGTTCTGCGTGCTCCGAGAGCTCCATGGGCCGGACGCTAACCGAGGAAGCGCTCGACGTCCCGCCCGTCGTGCTCCAGCGCCTCGCGGTCGGCCTTCGCGACGCGGCGGAACGGCTCGAGCTCCAGCGCGCCGTCCGCGCGCCTCCACCTGGCGACGGCCCGCCCGCCGACCATCGCGAAGGGATAGAACATCCCGCCGACGGTGACCAGGTTGGGCGCGCCGCCGACGATGTCCTCGCGCGATGTCCAGCCGAGGAGGCACGGCTCGAACGAGCCGAGCAGCCTCGCCGGGGGAAGCTTCGCGGCGGCTCGCCGCTTCCTCAGGTCCAGCAGGCCGTCGCCCACCTCCCTCAGCTCCGAGGAAATGGCGCCGAGCCCCGCCCGCGCCTGGCTCAGCGGGATACCGGCCCAGCGCGCCAGGTCGCGGTCCGAGGCGGGGGCGTGCCCCGCCAGGTAGCGGCGCGCGAACTCGCCCAGTGCGGACTCGCGGTCCACCGGCCTCGCCCCCGGGAGCCAGTCGCGGACGAGCACGTAGGCCTGCTTCCGCCCGGCCATCGGGCCGCGCACGACAAGGCCGCGCAGCGACGCCTGGAACAGCAGGTGATAAAGCGCCTGCCCCTGAGCGCGCACGCCGGTGGCGCCGATCCGCTCGCGCAGCGCGTCGGAGGTGAGCGGCCCCTCGTCGGTGAGCGAGTGCTCGATCGTGGCGATCCCGCGCTCCACGTCGTTCGGCGGCAAGCCCTCCTGAGCGAGCCGCCGCGCGCTGCTCGTCTGAAGCGGCGGCGTGGTGACCGCGTGGATCAGCGCGTGGTCCTCGCTCCGCACGAGGTGGAGCGTGCCGCGGTTGAGCCAGGTCACGACCAGTGAGCGGTCCTCGGTGAGCGCGCGGTCGACATCGGCCGCCGTAACGCCCTTGGTCCGAGCGCGCACCGCGAGCCGGAAGCCCATCGGGTCCTGCCCCTGGACCGCGAGGACCCGCTCCGCGACGGCCACCGGATCGCGCGCCGGCCGCCCGGCGAGCAGCTGCGCGGTGAGGCGGGTGGCGAGATGACTCAGAGCAGGTTTTCCAGGCCGATCGTCGGCGAGCGCTCGAGCGAGCCGACCCTTCGTATCGCGAGCAGCACGCCGGGCATGAAGGAGATGCGGTCGATCGAGTCGTGGCGGATGGTCAGGGTCTGGCCGGGGCCGCCGAAGATCACCTCCTGGTGGGCGACCAGGCCCGGGAGGCGCACGGAGTGGATCGGCTCATGCGGGTTGCCGCCGGCTGCCCGGATCAGCTCGGCGGTGCGCGCGGCCGTCCCCGACGGGGCGTCCACCTTGCGGTCATGGTGCAGCTCGACGATCTCGCACTCGGGCATGTGCCGGGCCACCTGCTCGGCGAGCTGCATCATCAGCACGGCACCGATCGCGAAGTTCGGCGCGACGAACAGGTTCGCGTCGCCCACTCCCTCCAGGGAGGACAAATCGGCGCCCGTGGTCCCCATCACGCAATGGACGCCCGCCTCGATGCAGTGCCTGGCGTTCTCGAGCGCGCTGTCCGGCGTCGAGAAATCGACGACGACGTCGGCGTCGCCGAGCACGTCGATCAGATCCGTCTCGAGCAGCGGATCCGCGCGCCCGACGAGCGCCATGTCGTCCGCGGCCTCCACGGCCTCGCAGGCCGTCTGGCCCATCCGCCCGGCGGCGCCCGAGACCGCGACGTTGATCATGCCGCGGCTAGCGCAGGCGACACCGACTCGAGCGCGTGCCGGAACGCCGACTCGTCGCCGCCGACCCCGGCGGCCGACATGCGCTCCGGCTGCCAGAGCTCGCGCGCCAACCCGTTGACCTCGTCGAGCGTAACCGCGTCGAAAGCCGCCAGCAGCTCATCGACCGTCAGGAGCGGCACGCCCATAAGCACCGAGCTGCCGAGGCGGTTCATGCGCGTGAGCGTTGACTCCATCGCCAGCACCGTCCGTCCCTTCACGTTGTCACGCGCCCGCTCGAGCTCCTCGTCCGTCACGCCGTCGTCGTGGAGGCGGCGCAGCTCCGAGCCGATGACCTCGATGGCGGACGCCACGTTGTCCGGCCGCGTGCCCACGTACATCGCCACTTGGCCGGTGTCGGCGTAGTGGCTCGCGTAGGAATAGACCGAGTACGCGAGCCCGCGCTTCTCGCGCACCTCCTGGAACAGCCGCGAGGACGTCGAGCCGCCCAGGATCGTGTCGAGCACTCGCAGGGCGAAGCGGCTGTCGTCCCCGCGTGGGATGCCGGGCCCGCCCAGGCAGACGTGATACTGCTCGGTCTCCTTCTCGTGGAAGCGCAGCACCTGCCCGTTGCCCGACGGCTCGTCGAGCTCGGCGGCCGCCCCGCCGGCGGGGCCGCGGAACGCCCGCTCCGCGAGCTCGACGATCCGCTCGTGCTCGAGGTTGCCGGCCGCCGCGAGCACCATGTTGTCCGGCACGTAGCGCCCGTCGTGCCAGGTGGCGACCTCGGGCACCGGGACCGACGAGACCACCTCGGCCCGCCCGATGATCGGGCGGCCCAGCGGGTGGTCGCCGAAGATCGCGCCGGCGAGGACGTCGTGGACCTTGTCCTGCGGCTCGTCCTCGTACATGGCGATCTCCTCGATCACCACCTGGCGCTCCGAGTCGATGTCCGGGTAGGCGGGACGCAGCACCATGTCCTGGAGCACGTCGAACGCGCGCTCCAGGTGGTTGTCGAGGAAGCGCGAGTAGACGGAGGTGGTCTCCTTGCCGGTGCCGGCGTTCACCTCCGCCCCCATCGCGTCGAACGCCTCGTCGATCTCGCGCGAGCTGAAGCGGTCCGTGCCCTTGAACAGCAGATGCTCCAGGAAGTGCGAGATCCCGGCGTGCTCGTGGTCCTCGTCGCGCGAGCCGGCCCGCACCCAGAAGCCCAGCGCGATCGAGCGGACCGAGGGCATCGCCTCGGTCACGACTCGCGCGCCGGAGTCCAGGGTTGTGAGCCGGGCCGGCTCGGTCAACGACCTACTCGCTGCTTGTGCGCTCGCGGTCGGGGTCGCGGTCGCCACGGCCGCGGTCACGGTCGCGCGGACGGCGGTCGCGCCCGCCACGCCCCTCGCGCCGGCCGCGTCCGTTGCCGCGGTCCCCGCGGCCGCCCTTGTCGCCGGTGCCCATGGCGGCCAGCTCCTCGGGCGACTTGCCCTCGATGTCGGGGTCGTCGGCCAGCCGGAGCCCGATGCGGCCCCGCTCGCGGTCCACCTCGACGACCTTCACGTGCAGCTCGTCGCCGCGATTCAGCACCTCCTCGACCGTGCTCGGGCGCTGCCCCGGGGCGATGTTGGAGATGTGGATCAGGCCGTCCGTGCCCTTCGCCAGCTCGACGAAGGCGCCGAAGGTGGTCGTCTTCACGACCTTGCCGGTGAACTCGTCGCCGACCTCGACCTCCTTGGTCATCGAGCGAATGCGGTCGACCAGGGCGTCGCCCTGCTCGCCGGTCTGGGCGTAGATGCGGACCGTGCCGTCGTCGTCGATGTCGATCTGGGCTTCGTACTCCTCCGACAGCGCGCGGATCGTCTCGCCGCCCTTGCCGATGACCGCCCCGATCTTGTCCGTGTCGATCTGGATCGCGGAGATCCGCGGCGCGTAGGGCGAGAGCTCGGAACGCGGCTGGGAGATCGCGTCGTTCATCTCGCCCAGGATCGTCATCCGGGCCGCCTGGGCCTGCTCGAGCGCGCCCTTCAGGATCTCGAACGTGACGCCCGTGATCTTGATGTCCATCTGGAGAGCGGTGATGCCCTCGGAGGTCCCGGCGACCTTGAAGTCCATGTCGCCCAGGTGGTCCTCCACGCCCGCGATGTCGGTGAGGACGACGTGATCGTCGCCCTCCTTGATGAGGCCCATGGCCACACCGGCAACCGGCGCCTTGATCGGCACTCCGGCGTCCATCAGCGAGAGCGTCGACCCGCAGACCGAGGCCATCGAGCTCGAGCCGTTCGACTCGAGGATGTCCGACACCACTCGGATCGTGTACGGGAACTCGTCGATCCCCGGCACGACCGGCACGAGCGCCCGCTCCGCGAGCGCGCCGTGGCCGATGTCGCGGCGCTTCGGCCCGCGCATGAAGCCGGCCTCGCCCACCGAGAACGGCGGGAAGTTGTAGTGGTGGAAGTAG
>JBKPSR010000049.1:0-20410 GCA_046735115.1 Actinomycetota bacterium | reverse complement strand
GTCTCGGTAGCGTTGCTCGACTTCGACAACTTCAAGGCCTTCAACGACGCCCACGGCCACCAGGCCGGCGACCGGCTACTCGTCGCGGCGGCTGCCGCCTGGCAAGGTCAGCTCCGCGCGGTCGACGTCCTCTGCCGCTGGGGTGGCGACGAGTTCGCGGTCCTGCTTCCGGACTGCTCCGGACGCGAGATCCAGGAGATCATCGCTCGCATCAGCCAGAACACGCCAAGCCTGCAGTCGTGCGTGGCCGGCGTTGCCACCTGGGACGGAAGCGAGACGGCCCATGACCTGCTGCGGCGCGCCGACACGCAGCTGCTCGAACAGAAGCGCGCCCAGACATACCGTCGGCTGGATCCGGGAGCCCGCCACGATTCCCAAGCCTCTTAGGGCCCTGCAGAGAATCGGCCCCGGGCTCCAAGCACCCAAGAGTTTCGGGCCGGCAAACAAACTGTTCGGGAGTCGTCGGTTGTAGGGCTTTAGGTTTGCCCGTCGGGTACTCCAAGGGCGTGAGGAAGTCGGGTCGCTGTAGGTGGCGACTCGGTCGAGACGGGCTCGTCGTACGCGGGTACTCGGGCGCCCTGACCTGGCCAGGCTGCCCGTCGTCGCGACGCTAGTGCTGGGCGGCCGCGGTCTGTTCCAGAGCGGCTGAAGGGATTCGAACCCTCGACCTTCTGCGTGGCAAGCAGAGCGTGTGTTTCCGGTTGGGCGCGGATATTCCGTGCAAACGCACGGGTTCTTTCGGCAGGTGTCGTTCTGCGATTCCCCGGCTTTCACCGGGAGTTCACGGGAGTTCAGGCACCCAATAGGCACCCAGCAGCCCTACGTGTATTGCAGGCTGCCCACGCTTCTGGGGGGGATGCCTCTTCCCGGGGTGGTCGTGCGGATGTAGGGTCGGCAGTGCCCCCGCGTTAAAGGAGTCGCAATGGACTCGGCCCGGTTCTCTCGCGGCGAATTCGCCTTTCTGATCGGGGTGCCGCTCGCCTGGGCGGTGCTGCTGCTCTTCCACCCCGGCGGCGAGGGCGACATCTATCCGGCGCTGCGGGACGATGCCACTCGCTGGCTGATCGTCCACGTCGGGACGATGGTCTTCATCCCGCTGCTCGCCGTGGCGATCTACCTGCTCGTGCAGGGACTCGAAAGCACGGCGGCGCGGGTCTGCCGGATCGCGCTGGCGCCCTTCGCCCTCTTCTACACCGCGTGGGAGGTGCTGCTGGGGATTGGGACGGGCGTGCTCGTTCAGGACGTCAACGATCTCCCGGTCGCCGAGCGGGCGACCGGGTCGACCCTCGTAAACGACTTCACGGAAAACATCCTGATCCGCGACTTCGGCGTCTTCAACATGATTGGGACTCTTTCGCTGATTGCCGCGACGATCTCCGCCGGGATCGCGCTCCGACAGCAAGCGGGCGTACCCGTTTCGGTTCCGATCCTCCTCGGACTCTGCGGGTTCATGATCGCCGCGCACCCGCCGCCCTTTGGACCGATTGGCTTGGTGCTCTTCGTCGCGGCGGTCTTGCTCTACGCGCGAAGTCAAGTGGCGGCGCGTACACGCGCTCCGTTGGCGGCGCCGCATCCGACGTAGCCGCGCCGCGGGTTTGCTTCACGAAAGCGCTAGCGCGGTGAGCAAGTGAGGCCGCCACCACTTTCGTCCATTGCGACACCTGACCGCCAGCATCGCTGCCACCGCGACGCCGGTCGCCAAGACGATGATGAGGACGGCTAGGGCTAGGTTCATCGGCGACCTGTCACCCCTTGGATCGGCCGATCCAGCGACCGCGGCGCGCCAGGCGTCGAGAGAGGCGGGCTCAGTACCCGACGCCGGTCTTCACGCGCCTGCGGTCGAGCTCGTGGAGGCCGGCCTTCTGTTCGAGCTTCTCGCATGTCGCCGCGATGTCTTCGACGAGCGTCATGGCGAGCGCGCGGCCGAGCGTGAGCTTGACGAGCGCGCGCATGATCGTCACGTGATCGTGTGCCGCTCGCCAGACTGGGCGGTGTACACGGAGCGGCGGCGCGCCGCACGCGCAGGGCGTCAGATCACTATTACCTTCTTGCCGCGCCCGTGCCCCTCTTCCGTGTCGGTGAGCGCCTGCGCGGCCTCGCCCAGCGCGAACGTGCGGTCGATGACCGGTTTCAGCTTGTCGTCTTCGATGACGTCCTTGAGGAAGAGCAGGTCCGCGCGGCGGTCGACGGCGGTGAGCGGGACCAGCCGCTGGCTCACGAACCGTGACAGCACGCCCGCGCGCAGCTGGCGCTCGAAGCCGCCTGTGAGGCGCCCGCCGCCCTCGCCGCCGACGATCACCAGCGTCCCGCGCGGCGTGAGCGCGCGCCGCAGGCGCGACAGCGAGCGCCTGCCGGCCGCGTCGAGGATGAGGTCATAGCGCTCCGGCCGGTCGGCGAAGTCCTCGCGCATGTAATCGATCACCGCGTCGGCGCCGAGCGAGCGGACCAGCTCCGTCTTCGCCGTGCTGCATACGCCAGTGACGTGCGCGTCGAAGTGCTTTGCGAGCTGGACCGCGAACGTGCCCACGCCCCCGGACGCGCCGATGATCAGCACGGACTGCCCGCCGCGGACTCCACCGGCGTCGCGTAGGCCCTGGAGCGCGGTCGCTCCCGAGGTGGGGATGGCCGCCGCCTGCTCGAACGTGAGGTTGGCCGGTTTGGGCGCGAGCGCGCCGGCGCCGCCGACCTTGCCCTCGTCGGCGGCCGCAGCGCAGGCGTACTCCGCCAGGGTGCCGCGGCCGCTCCCAAACACCTCGTCGCCTGGCTGGAACTCCGTGACCGCGCTCCCGACAGCCTCGACCGTGCCGGCGAGGTCGCGGCCCGGAACCCGCTGCTTCGGAGCCCGTACGCCGAAGCCCATAAGACGCACGAAGTACGGCCGACCGGTCATGATGTGCCATACCTCGGGACCGACGCCGGCCGCGTGGACGCGAACGAGAACCTCGTCGGCTGCCGGCGCCGGCGTCGCGACCTCGTCGAGCCTGAGGACGTCGGATGAGCCGTAGCGATCCTGCGTGATCGCCTTCATTCAGCTTCTGAGCAGGGGAGGAACATGCGGCGGGATCGTATGCTCCTCAACGCCGCGGGCGCGTGGCGACGGCGACCGCGCTCGCGATGACGACCAGCGCAATCCCGACAAGCTCGCTCGCTGCCAGCGCCGAAACCCGCGAGTACGGCGAGCGTGGGACGCGCTGTGCTGACCGCGGTCGAGCTGCCCGCGGGCGGCGTGGAGCCCCTACGAGCGGCGCGATCGCCGTCACGTCGACGCGGCCGAGCGCGCCGACGACGCGGCCTAGTTCGATTCGTCACATCCGCCTTGGACCGCTATGAAGGAGGGCCCCGCTCCGGCTGTCACCGGGAGTGAGCTCAAAGCGACCCGACTTCAATGCGGCCGTCGTCGGCGTAGCCGCCGTCGCGGTACGCACGGAGGTGCACGAAGCGGTCGGTACGGGGGCTTCCCGGAGAGCGGCTGAAGGGATTCGAACCCTCGACCTTCTGCATGGCAATTAGATGACGTAGAAGCCAATTGCCTGCGGAAGCCGCTCTCGAGGCGGATTCTGGCCAGTTACACGAGGTTGCCCAACGCCATTCGGGGACGAAGTCAGGGACAAGCTTTCGGTCCGGGGGGCGGCGTAAGTTCGCTCGCATGCCTCCGAAGGTCCCCAGCGTGAGCGGCCACGTGTTCGTCCGCGAGGGCGCACGCGGACGCGTTTGGTACGTCAAGTGGCGCGATGCGCAGGGACAGCACCAGAAGGCGCTCGGCGCTGTCTGTCCGGGCAAGGGCCCGCCACCCTCGGGTTTCTTCCGGCCGCCGCGGCCGACCGGAGACCCGCCGCCGGACGTAACGGCCGAGCTCGCGGCGATCCTGACCGACGCTCGACGCGGAGCGCTGGAGGCTGTGCGAAGCGACGTGTCATTCGCGGATGCCGCCGAGGAGTGGCTGGCGCACGGAGAGCGCGAGCGCGACTGGAAGCGCTCCACGATCAACGATTACCGCTCCGCGGTCCGCGCGCATCTCCTGCCCGCGTTTGGAACGGTCTCGCTGGAACGAGTCACGACCCGAGCGATTGAGTCGTGGCGGTCGCAATGGCTGGCGGAGCACCGTGCGCCGCGGCAGGCGAGCAAGCTCGTTGCGCTTCTTCACGCGATTTTCGAGCGAGCAAAGCGAACCCAGGGGCTCTCGGACAATCCAGCCGCCGGCGTCGAGCACTTGAAGGTCCGCTACGACCCGTCCGCCTATGACTTCTACTCGCCAGTCGCTTCGCACCGGCGGCCTCGAAGGCACAGAGCGCGCGACGGTTTTCGGCTGCGTCCAGGTTAGGTCCGGTCCGCTCCTGGTCGCCAGTCTTGCCGCGCCCAGTGTAGATCAGATCATCGCCGTCCCAATAGTCCCTGTAGTCGAACGCCTTCCCGCCGTGCGGATCGGTGATTAGCAGCAGCGAGTCGGTGCTACTGCTAACCGGCATGCCGCCAGCAGCCCCGAGATATGCCGGCTTAAAGTCGAAGTGTCCGCCGAGCTCTTCCCAGCTGTAGATGACTCCGGCGATCAGGTCCCTTGGCGCCACGCGGAGGATTTAACCCGAGAGCCAGTCGGACGTAACTGCTGCTTCTCGGCGTGGGGCGGCCTCGGCGTCGGCTGAGAGTGCCCCAATCACGCGAAAGCGCAAGCTCACCGTGGCCTGAGAGCCGGGGCCGGCGGAGCCGCGCGATGTCGCCCTCCGCGTTGCGTCGCCGCGAACCAGGCTAGGCCGATCGCGGTCCCGGCGATCGCCAGCAGCAGGTTCCAGCGCACCCCCAGCACATGCGCGGCCGCGTCGACGCGGAGCAGCTCGTCGACGATGCGGAAGGCGCAGTAGCCGGCGACGTAGAGTGCGAAGAGGCCCGGCGGGCGGACGCGGCGGCGGCGGTCGAGCCAAACCAGCGCGGCGGCGAGCGCGAGGTTCCAGAGCAGCTCGTAGAGGAACGTGGGGTGGAAGGTCAGGTCGGCGAGGTAGCGCTCGGGCCGGTGGTCGCGTTCGATCTCGAGCGCCCAGGGCAGGTCGGTGGGCCGGCCAAACAGCTCCTGGTTGAAGTAGTTGCCGACCCGTCCGATTGCCTGCGCGACGAGCAGCGCCGGGGCGGCAGCGTCCAAGAAGTCGGCGAGGCTCGCGCCGGCGCGCCGGACGCGCCACAGGCCGACGATCGTGCCGGCCGCGATCCCGCCCCAGATGCCCAGCCCACCTTCCCAAACGGCGAGCGCCCCCCACCAGTGCTCGAACGTGTCGCCCGGAGTGGTGGCGAGAAAGTAGAGACGACCGCCGATGATGCCGGCCGGAACCGCCCACACTGCCACGTCGTAGACCAGCTCAGGCGAGCCGCCGCGGGCAGCCCAACGGCGGCGCGTAATCGCGACCGCCGCAATCACCGCGAGCACGTAGAAAAGTCCGTAAACGTGAACGACGAACGGGCCGACGTCGAAGACATTCGTCGACGGGCTCGGGATCGCCGCCGGCAGCCAGGCCACGCGACAGAGCATGACGGGCGCTCAATTCCGGGCGACCACGCCCAGCGAGCCCCCATCGCCCGTAACCGATAGGAGCTCGACTGAGTTCCGCCCCTCGCGGAATGCGCTCTCCGGCAGCATGATCGAGAAGTGTTCGGCCTCGCTGCCGGCCAGCCTGAAGCTCTGGCCGACCGCGACGATGCGGCCGTTCAGCGCGGCCGCGAGGTCACGCGCGTGCGACGGCCCCTGACTGTGGATCGTGCCGGTCAGCTGGGCGGGCAGAAAGTCGGAGCGCAGCTTGACCGAGGAGTAGGCGGCTGCGGCGTCGATGTCCGCGCTGAAGCGCGCACGTGGCATCGAGCTGACCGTCCGCCCGATCAGCTCCGGATGGGGGCCGATCCCGAACAGGCCCGGCGGCTCGCCACGCTCGCCGAACAGACTGATCTTGCGGTCCAGCGAAGCCCGGATGCGCCGCCTGAACTCCGGCAACGAGAGCCTCAGCCTGCGGCCCGAGCGCATGAAGACATCGACATTCGAGGGGATCTGCGCGGAGCGGTCGAAGACCGACTCGCCGTCGACGCGCCAGGGCATCCGGATGCCGAGCACGTCGGCGATCGTGGGCAGGATGTCCTCGGTCCGCACGTGACGGTCCGAGATGCGGCCGGCATGCTGGAACGGCTGCTTGATGAACAGCGGCGTGTCGGCGATGTCCTCGACCGTCCCAGGCGTGGCGAGGTGCCGGTTCGCGCCGCGGTGGAGGAAGCTCTCGCCATTGTCGGCCGTGACCACGATCAGCGCCCGGTCGTACAGGTTCTTCTCGTGCAGGCGGCGCAGCAGCGTTCCGAGCAGGCGGTCGGCGAAGCCGGCCTGCAACAGGTGCCGCTGGTAGGCCTGCTGCAGGAGGTACTCGTTGCCCCACGAGGGCGCGTCGATGAGCCCGGGGATCGCGTCGTGCGGCTGCTTGCGGTAGCGGTGACCGTCGGGGAAGTACTGGAACGGCACGTGCGGCAGCAGCGAGTGCTTGTAATAGAGCGTGGGCCGCGCCGTGCGGTCGATCGAGCGCACAAAGTTCTCGAAGCGCGCCGGCCGCCCGCCGCCCAGCTCGTGCAGCACCTCCACATGACCAGTGTGCCCGGGCGAGCCCTCCGACTTGGTTGAGCCGGTGTCGGCGCCGAAGTTGCCCACCGTGTCCGAGACCGAGGGCAGCGCTCGCTCGATTCCGTCCGGCGCGATCACGTGCAGGTACACGAGGCCGAGGTCCGAGGCGAGCGCGCGGTCGCGGGCGGCAGCGCTCTCGCCGCTCGCGTCCTCGCACAGGTCGTGCGGGCAGAGGTCGGTCGCCTCCTGCGAGACCTTCATTCGGTAGCGCCGCCCGAGCAGCGTGAACAGGTTGCGCGGATAGCTCGACAGGATCGGCGGGTGGTGGCGCTCAGCAATCGACCCAGTGAGGATGGTCGGCGTCGCCGTGCCCGTCATGTCCGTCGGCGCGGTCGCGTAGCGGAACCAGGTCGCATCCTTGGCGAGGGCCGCCAAGTTGGGGTAGAGCACCGGGTCGATTCGCTCCTGGCCGTCCTCGAACGCGATCGTCGACACCTCGTCGAACACGACCATGACGACGGGCACGTGCGAGCTGACGTTGGCGGTCTCGGCCGTGCCCGAGGCGAAGGTGAGATCGCTCACCGGCGAAAAGAACAGGAAGATCGTGAGGAAGAGCGCCGGCGCGGGCGAGAGCACCGTCACGAACGAGCGCAGCCCGCTCGCGCGCGCGTAAGCGACCGCCGCGAGCACGCCGAGGCTCGCCGCGATCGCGATCAGGACGCCGCTGCTCGCGCCCGGGACGACGTCCTTCAGCGCCTGGATCGCAATCAGCGCCACGAACAGCGCGACGAAGAGCAGATGCACGACGGCGCGTGCCGGGCGGCTCACTACCCCGACCAGCGCCTCGACCCCGAGGGCGAGGAGAGGCGGCGCCAGCACGAGGATCAGGCCCAGGGCGACCACCTGCCAGCCGATCAGCGCGCGAGCGACCAGGAAGTCTGGGTTCTTCGAGATCAGATCGAAGAGCGGCTGCGCCACGGCGAGCGCGGACAGCGCTGCGAGGTGCAGCCCGGCAACCGGCAGCGATACGACCGATGGCGCGCGTAACCAACGCACGTCGCAGCAGAATAGGAGGCCGGGTAACCCCCGGGCATTTGGCGCCGGCCGACTCGCCCCGGGGGACGTATAGTCCGCCCCCGCATGTGCATGCAGTGCATGGCCACCGCGATGACCGCCGTTGGCGCGGCCTCCGGCACGCGCGCGTACCTCGGCAGCCGCCGCTACGCCTGGCTCACCCCGAAGCGGCTCCGTGCGATCACCATCCTGCTCGCGATCGGCGCCGTACTCGCCTCGGCGACGCTGGTCAGCGGCTCGGGCTAGGCCAGCGGGAGCGCGGTGCCGCCAATCGCGCCGCCGCGCCCCGAACGCGCCCTCCACCCCCTACCCCCCGTCACCACATCGCGGGGGACCGGCTTGAGGGATTCCCGTTGGTGGCCGTAGGGCGGAGTAGTCTCATCGCGATGCGCCCGCCAGGCTCCGTCTCGCGGCGTGTGCTGCTCGCCGCCGTCGCATCGCTCGGCTTGCACTGGCTCAGGGCCAGTGCCGGGTGGGGCGGCCACGTGCACGGCGAGTTGGACGCGGCGCACGCCTACGTGCCGATCGCGACCTGGGCGGTGCTGTTCGGTGCCGCGCTCGTGACGGCGCACTTCGTCTTCCGACTCACAACACCTGCTGGATCGGCGCAGAGCTCGCAAGATGCGCCGCGCGGGCTGCTTCGCAGCTGGTGGTGGGTGAGCTTGACGCTGATCTTCATTTGCGTCGGCCAGGAAGCCCTCGAGCATGTGTGGGTCACCGGCACGATCCCGGCCATCGACCAGGCGCTGACCGCCGGCGGCTGGACGGTCGTTCCGCTAGCCGCACTCGCTGGCGCCGTGGTGACGGGCGCGTCATGGGGATCTGACGCTGCTCTGACCCTTGCGTGCTCGTCCGCTCGAACCCGCATTCGGCAGGCCCTGAGCTGCGGCCTCGACCGACGCCTCGCAACCGAGCATCCGCTTGGCCGCGAGCCGCTCGCCGCGCTGCCGGCCGGACGCGCCCCTCCGCTCGCCGTCGCGTCTCTCTAGCGGCGGCCGTACCCGCAGGGGACGGCGAGTCGGAACGCTGAAAGGAGCGGGATGTATTCCTATCTAGCGCGCCTGTGTGCTGGGAGTTGGACCCCTTGACCGGCGCGAAGACGCTGACCGGACGCGACTGGTTTCAACTGCTGTCTGCGCTGGCTCAGGCGCCGAGAGGCGCCACCCAGCGGTTTGTCGCGCAAAAGCTCGGGATCACGAAAGTGGAAGCGCGTCAACGCCTGCGGTCCGCAGTGACAGCCGGGCTGGTTGTCGAAAGCGTCCATCACAGCTTGGCCCAACCCGGTCGCCGGGTGTTTTCGCTCCGGCATCCTGAGGGCACCGAAGCGCTCGAGCTCCTAAGGGGGAATCGCTGAGCGGGCCAAAGCCTCAGTGATCCGACGCTTCACGATCGTCGCGGCGGCACTCGCGATCGCGACCGCCATCGCCATGGTCGCGCTGTGGCCCGGCCACGTGCAGTCGCGGGTGGCCGAGGGCTTCGCGACGGACAGCGCCCGCGCGGACGTGACGAGTGTGCGCGAGGGCTTCTGCGCCGGCCTGACGAGCCAGACCTGCCAGTTCGTCCACGCGACGATACGGAGCGGCGGCGAGACCGGCAAGCACATCACGGTCCAGCTCGACGCCACCGGCTTCGACCCGGACGTCGATCCGGGCGACAAGATCCGCGTTGCCAAGGCGCCGAAGGCGCCGAAGGGGGCGCCCGTCGGTGGCACCGGCTACACCCTCTACGACTTCGAGCGGCGCAGTCCTCTGCTCCTGCTCGCCGGGCTGTTCGTGGTGGTGGTGCTGGTGTTCGCGCGTCTGCGCGGCGCGTTGTCGCTCGTCGGTCTCGGCGTCAGCCTGGTCATCGTGCTGCTGTTCGTGGTGCCGGCAATCCTCGACGGGAAGTCCGCGCTGCTGGTGGCGCTCGTGGGCTCTTTCGCGGTCGCCTACACGACGATCCCGCTGGCCCATGGCTGGGGGCCGAAGAGCCTCGCCGCGCTGCTCGGGTCGCTCGCGAGTCTCGTGCTGACCGCGTTGCTCGCTGTCCTGTTCACGAACCTCGCCCATCTGACCGGCCTGTCGAGCGAGGAGGCGCTCTACCTCCAGATCGGCGCGGCCAACGTGTCGCTCCAGGGCCTGGTCCTCGCCGGCATGATCATCGCAGCGCTCGGCGTGCTCGACGACGTGACGATCAGCCAGGCCTCCACCGTCATGGCGCTCCGGCGCGCCAACCCCGGGCTGCGTCTCCGCCGCCTCTCGGCGCTCGCGCTCGACGTCGGCCGCGACCACGTCAGCGCCACGGTCAACACACTCGTGCTCGCCTACGTCGGCGCCGCGCTGCCCATCCTGGTGCTCTTCAGCGCGGCCGACCTGGGCGTCAGCGACGCACTCAACCTCGAGGTCGTCGCGAAGGAGATCGTTGGGACGCTAGTAGGTTCAATCGGGCTGATCGCCGCCGTGCCGATCACGACGGGCCTCGCGGCGCTACTGGCGCTGAGCGTCGCGCCCGATCAGGTCGAGGACGACGATGGACACGGCCACGCCCACTAGCGCCGCGCCGGCGCTACAAGCGCCGGGAGCTCATTAGTCCCGACACAGGTCCGGGCTAACGCCGCTAGGGAAGACGCAGGCGAGTCGTCGCAAAGGAAAGCCTCCGGTTCGCGCGTGAAATCACGCGTCCGGCTAGGAGCGGCCGGGCGGCGCGTGGCGCCCCCGGCCCGGACCGCGGAGCGTCTCTCTGGGGGAGGTCACCCGCTGCCAGTTCATCAGGCTACTGGCAAGGCCGCGAACAGCGAGCCGTTACCGACGTGCCCAGCCCACCCAACGGTCAGGCAGACGACCGACGGCACCGCGATCACCGCCGCCACAAGCGTGAACAGGCGTATCACCGGCTACCGACGCTCGGGAGACCCGCAACGTCGTCGACAACTCCGGCCACCTCAAGCGGGCAGCCGTAGGGGCGGGCGGGAATGTGGGGCCGGGCGGCGCATCGCGCCCCCCGGCCCGGACAGCGGAGAGATCTAGGGGTCCGCTGCCAGTTCACCAGGCTCCTCAGCACTCCCCTCGGCTTGCGCTTTGCGCGAAACGCGCTACTCGTCGGGGGTGACCGACCCACAGGACGCCGACGCGTAACGCGCCAACGGGAGGCGTTACCGACGCGGGACGAGATCTGGGGACGACACAGCGACACGCGGGGGACTGACACGAGAAAACCCCGCGATAGCGGGGCTTTTTCGAAGCGGCTGAAGGGATTCGAACCCTCGACCTTCTGCATGGCAAGCAGGGCGTGGGTTTCCGGCTAGGCGCAGATATCGCCTGCAAATGCGCGGGTTCTCGTGTGCGGTGGCACCGTGCGATTCCACGGCGTTCAACGAGAAACCACGGGGTTTTAGGCACCCAATGGGCACCCGGGCTAACGAGCACTCAAATCACCGAGGACGCGCGCCAGGTCCATTTCCGCGTCTCGGGTCTGGAGGCCGTGCTGCAGCGCGGCGCCGATCTGTCTCTGAGCCTCGGGGCTACGCACTCCCTCGCCGAACAGGTCGGAGTCGCGACGGAAGTCGTCGACGGGAGCGAGCGCGATTGCGTTGACTCGATCCTTGACCACGGCCCGCCCGGCGGCCGGGAAGCTGGCGATTCGACGAGCGAGCAATGAGACGAAATCGTCGAGCGCGTCGGCAGGCAGTGCTCGGTTGATCCAGCCGTACTGTTCGGCTAGATCCGCGTTGTAGTCCTCGGCGCTCAACATGACCTCGAGCGCGCGGGCGCGACCCATCAGGCGCGTTAGGTGTTGGGCGGCGCCCCCGCCTGGGATCACGCCGAGCGACGGCTCGAACTGTCCAAATATGGCCGATTCGCGCGCCGCGAAACGCATGTCGCACGCGAGCACGAACTCGCTGCCGGCGCCGCGTACGCGACCTTCGACCTGCGCGATGCTGACGAGCGGGCTCGCGCTCAGGTAGCGAAACAGGAGAGCGATCGATGCCTCGCCGGTCAGTTTCGCGGCCTCCGTCCGGTACTCGCTGATCCGTGTCACGTCGACGTGGGAGATGAAGTAGTCGGGGTCGGCGCTCTTGAATACGAGCACCTGGACGGTGTCCGCGGCCTCGGCTCGCTGAATGAGGGAGACGAGATCGCGGACCAGATCGGGGCCGAGGAGGTTCATCGGTGGGGCCGCAATCGCCGCGAACAGCACGGCACCTTCGGCCCGCACGGTCAGCGTCTCGAACGCAAGTGGGGCACTCGTGCTCATACGGCTGCTCCCGCGGCGGCCTCGGCCTCGATGTCGACCGGGTTCGTGATGCGGCCGCCTAGCGCGACCGCGAGCAACATGCCGAAGGTCGCCCAGAGCACCAGCACGAGAATCGGACCCGCGATCCGCGCGCCGTCGAAGAACAGGGCGGACCGCGCCAGGTCGACGCTCGCGCCCGGAGGCAACACGCCGCCGATCGTGCTCCAGAGGCCGGGGAGCAGTGGTCGCGCGAACGGCCCGCCCGACGCGGAGTTGCCGAGGATGACGAACACGAGGATGACGAGTGCGGTGCCGGCCGGGCCGGCGGCGGCCTGTATGCCCGCCGTGGCGGCACCGCTCGCCCAGATCGTCAGCGTGGCGATAGCGCACAGGGCAACCACGTGGCCCGAGAACACGTCAAAGCTCGCGCGCAGCATGACCACGCTGAGGATCCCGCCGACGAGGCCGAACGCCGCGAGCGCCGCGATCCGCGCGAGAGCGCGCCGCCTGCTGGTACTGCGCGGGCTCCCGATCAACCCGATCAGAGTCGAGGCGATGTAGCCGCCGAACATCCATGCGATCACGGCGTAGAACGCCGCAGTTCCATTGGGATCCTTGGGCGGCAGCGGCTTGACGTCGGTCACGCGAGGAGCCGGCCGGCGCTGCGCAGCGGCCACGCGGTCGAACGTGTCTTCCAACGCGAGGGCGGTCGCCCGGTTGGCGGCCGACGCGACGAACAGGCGGTTCGTGGCCGCCTCGTAGGCGCCGTATACCTCGCGGTCGTCGATCTGCGACAGCGCGTCGGCGCGGGACGAGGCCTGGCGCGCATCGAGCGGATCTCCGGGCAGCCGGTTGAGCTGAGCCGCCACCACCGGCGGCCCGACGACCGCGACCGGTACCTGGTGCGGCGTCGGGTCGTGGAACGCGCCGACGTAGAAGAACGCGAACGCGAGCATCAGCACCGTCGCGGGCAGCAGGACGAGAGCGACCGCCTTCGGCGTCGGTGCCATATTCGCCATCATCGCGATCAGGCTCGGAGTTGAATGCTGGCTTCGACCTCTTGCACCTCGTAGGTGGTGAGTGCGTCGGTCGCCGGCCCGTTGATCACGGCGCCGGTGGTGATGTCGAACCGGGAGCCGTGGCATTGGCACATGAGCGTCGTCCCGGTGAGCAGCCCTCCTGAGAGCGGGCATGCCTGCTCGGCGCAGGTGCAGAGGTCGTCGAACGCGTAGAGGCGTTCGTCGACACGCGCGACGGAGACCCGGAGCTTGCGGTCGTCGAGGTAGTAGGGAACGACGAAGTCGTTGGGAATCGCATCGCTGGGGCCGAGGGTGCGAAAGGCCTCAACTGCGAGCTCACTCATCGTCTTCTCCTCAGTAGGGATATGCGGGGATGACGTCTTCCTTCGTCGCGTCGAGACGCAGCTCGCCGGGTGCGCCCGCGGGTACGTAGGGACGGTGCGGCAAGACCGGGTCGATGCGCTCGTAGCCGGATCCCAGCGGCGGTCTCGTGTCCGCGTCTCCCTTGTTCGGCCACAGCGACATCGCGCGCTCGGCGAGTGCCATGATCGAGAGCGACGGGTTCACGCCGGGGTTCGCCGGCATCACGCTGCCGTCCATGACGTGCAGCCCCTGCTGCCCGAACACGCGCAAGTACGGGTCGACGGCGCCGCTCTCGCTCGTCTCGCCGATCGGGATCCCGCCGACAAAGTGGGCGGAGGCGTTGCGGTTGATGACCTCCGTTGCGAGCGCCGCCTCGCCGCTGTCGAGCTTCTTTGCCACCCGGTCGACGAAGTCCTCGATGACCGGGATGTGGACCGAGGGAGGCGTTCCGGACGGCCGGCTCCGCAACAGGCCGTCGTGCCAGTAGAGCTCGATCGACGTGTCGGTCGTCTGCGAGCAGAGCGCGACGAAAGACCGCTTGGACCAGTCGCGTGCGTCAGCGGGGCCGAGCACCTCGCCGGGGTGTTCGATCAGTTCTCTGAGCCACGACTCGAACGGGTGCTTCTGCTCGCCGTGCTGGTGGTAGGTCCCGAGCAACGCGAATACGTCGCTTCCAACTCCCCAATACGTCGGCTCGATGCTCGTCACCGGATCCGGCCAGACGCCGGAGGTGGATCGTGACCGACCCAGGCGAGATGTGAACCTTCTCCGGGTCGCTCTTCCACTCTCCGTGAGTTCGCGTGATGTAGAGAAGCTGCTCCGAGTTCGTCCGTGCGCGTTGCCCGAGTTCGCTCGACAGGCCGGTGAGGCGGCCCTTGTGCTGCATGTGATGCAGGAGCTTGGCTGAGCCGTACGCGTGCGCGGCGACGATCACCTGCTCGGCGGTATACGTGTGGCGGTGGAGATGCGCGGCTCGCTGCGCCCAGCCGGGGTGACGGGCGTGGACCTCGAACCCGCCTCCGTCGAGCGGGACGAGGTCGTCCACCTCGTGCAGCTCGTGGATCTTCGCGCCGAGCTCCTCGGCCAGGTAGAGGCAGTTGGTGGTCAGCTTGTTCTTGGCGTTGTGCCCGCAGCCGTTGTTGCAGTTGCCGCACGAGATGCAGCCGGTGCGCCGTGGCCCGACCCCGCCGAAGTACGGGTCCTCGGCCTCGACGCCCGGGCTCCCGAAGTAGACGCCCACGGGGGCCTTGTTGAACGTCTCGCCTCTGCCGATCTCGGTCGCGACCGCATGCATGGCCCGATCGACGTCGGTCGGCATGTATGGGTAGCGAACGACGCCGAGCATGCGAGTCGCCTGGTCGTAATACGGCGCGAGCTCGTCGGCCCAGTCGGTGATGCCCGCCCACTCCGGCGCATCGAAGAACTGCGTCGGCGGGACGTACAACGTGTTGGCGTAGACATGCGAACCACCGCCGACGCCTGCGCCGCAAGCACGAGCACGTCGTCGAGGTACTCGATCCTCTGGATCCCGTAGAGCTCCGCCGCCGGAAACCACAGGAACTTCGGCAGGTTCCACTGGGTCTTCGGGATGTCTTCGTCGCTCCAGCGCTTGCCGGACTCCACGATCCCGACGCGGTAGCCCTTCTCCGCGGCGCGGAACCCGGCGACGCTGCCACCGAAGCCCGAGCCGATGATCACAACGTCGTAGTCGAAGCTCGCCATCCACCGAGCTTGGCCGTCGCGCGCCAGCGTCGCGCCCATGAACACCCTGGTCCGCTCCCTGGTGTACCGGGGACCGCCATTTTCAAGAAATTGACATCTTCTTCACAAGCGGCTGAGAGGATTGGTCCTGCCTCCCGAGCTTGGGAGCCGTATCGGCCCTCCACACAACTCAGCCCCCAGCAGTAGCGCGGCCTCGCCACGGCTGCTAGGCCGCCGCGCCGAAAGCGTTGCGCTCGACCGAGTCGTCGAAGAGGTTCGGTCGGGCCGAAGCTCGGTGCTGGTCGTTCGCGGGGAGCCGGGTGTTGGGAAGACCGTATTGCTGGACCACCTCGTGGACCGCGCCTCGGGGTGCCGGGTGGCGCGGGCGGGTGGCGTCGAGTCGGAGATGGAGCTGCCGCTGGCCGGGCTGCAACTGCTCGTGGGCGCATGGATGCTCGAGCGAGTGGACCACCTTCCGCCGCCGCAACAGTTGGCGCTGCGGCTAGCGTTCGGGCTGTCCGAGGGACCTGCTCCGGATCGGTTCCTGCTTGGTCTCGCTGCGCTCAGCCTGCTGTCCGACGCTGCCGAGAAGCGGCCGCTCGTGTGCGTTATCGACGACGTGCAGTGGCTCGACCGCGAATCCGCCCAGGTCCTGTCGTTCGTCGCACGTCGCCTCCAGGCCGAGCCGGTTGCGATGGTGTTCGCGGTTCGCGAGCCGAGCGACGTGCAGGAGCTCGACGGGCTGCCGGAGCTCCAGGTCGAGGGGCTGGGGGACGAGGATGCGCGCGCGCTGCTGGCGTCGGAGATTCCCGGGGGCCTGGACGAACAGGTTCGCGACCGGATCGTCGCCGAGACCCGGGGCAATCCGCTCGCGCTCCTCGAGCTGCCGCGTGGATTGACCGCGACTGAGTTGGCGGGCGGGTTCGGATTGCTGGCCGCCCACGCGCTGTCGGGGCGGATCGAGCAGAGCTACCTGCGCCGCCTCGACACGCTTCCGGACGACACACGAATGCTGCTGCTCGTTGCAGCAGCGGAACCGGTCGGCGATCCGCTGCTGATCTGGCGCGCGGCGGAGCCGCTCGGCGTGGGCGCCGAGGCGGCCGCCTCCGCAGAGGATGCCGGGCTGCTGACGATCAGCGAACGGGTCATGTTCCGCCATCCGCTGGTGCGCTCGGCGATCTACCGTGCGGCGTCGGCTCGGGATCGCCGTGCAGTGCACCTGGCGCTTGCCGATGCAACCGACCGGGAGGCCGACCCGGACCGGCGGGCGTGGCATCTCGCGGCAGCGGCTCAAGGGCCTGACGAGGAGGTCGCGCTGGAGCTCGAGCGCTCGGCGGGGCGGGCGCAAGCTCGTGGGGGTTTCGCCGCGGCGGCGGCGTTCCTTCAGCGCGCCGTCGCCCTGACGGGCGATATCGCGCACCGCGTGAACCGCGCGCTCGCCGCCGCCCATGCCAGCATCGACGCGGGAGCGTTCGCGGTGGCCCTCAGCCTGCTGGCCATGGCGGAGGCCGGGTCGCCGAACGAACTGCAGCGCGCCCGTGTGGATCTTCTGCGCGCCGAGGCCGCCTACGCTCAGAGCCGCGGCAGCGATGCGCCCCCGCTGCTGCTCCGGGCGGCCAAGACGCTCGAACCGCTCGATCCGGAGCTCGCGCGGGAGACCTATCTGGACGCGTGGAGCGCGGCGCTGTTCGCCGGCAGGTTTGCGAACAGCGGCGGTCTGGGCGACGTCTCGCGGGAAGCCCGGGACGCGCCGCGGCCGGCGGGCGAACCGCGCCCGTCTGATCTCCTGCTCGACGGCTTCGCGCTGCTCTTCACCGAGGGGCGCGCCGAGGCAGCGCCGGTGCTCCAGCGTGCAGCGACCGGCTTCGCGGGCGAGGAAGTCACGCTCGAGGAAGTGCTCCGTTGGGGATGGCTCGCGACGGCGGCGGCAGTGACCATGTGGGATTTCGACACCTGCCTGGCGATTGCCGACCGCGAGGTCGAAGTCGCGCGTGACTCGGGCGCGCTCGCCGTGCTGGCGGTCGGCCTGAACGTCTTCGCTCAAGGCGTCGCGCTGAGCGGCGACTTCGGCAAAGCTTTGCTCGTGATCGCCGAGGCTGACGCGGTCGTCGAAGCCACGGGAACGGCCGTCCTGCCATACGGCGCCCTCGTGCTCTCCGGCCTGCAGGGGCGCGAGGCCGAGGCGTCGGCGCTGATCGACGGCACCATCACGCAGGCCACTGCAGGCGGCCAGGGGACGGCGGTCCAGTACGCGCGCTGGTCGAGCGCGATTCTCCTCAACGGCCTCGGCCGCTACGACGAGGCAGTGGCGGCGGCGAGCGATGCGAGCGACGACGCACCCGAGCTGTTCGTGTCCGCCTGGGCGCTGAGCGAGCTGATCGAGGCCGCCGCGCGAAGCGGCCAGAAGGAAATTGCCAGCAACGCTCTCCGGCGACTCGCCACACATGCGCAAGCCAGCCCTACGGATTGGGGACTAGGGATGGTTGCGCGCTCAGGGGCGTTGATCAGCGAGGGCAAGGAGGCAGAGCGCCTGTTCCGGGAGGCGATCGAGCGCCTGGACCGCACGCAGCTGCGTCCCGAGCGTGCACGCGCACATCTGCTCTACGGGGAGTGGCTGCGGCGGGAGAGCCGTCGGGCCGAAGCGCGCGAGCAGCTGCGTGTCGCCTACGACATGCTCGTCGGGATCGGGATGGAGGCCTTCGCGGAGCGCGCCCGGAGCGAACTGGCGGCCACGGGCGGCAAGGTGCGGAAGCGCAGCGCCGAGACGCGTGACGACCTCACCGATCAGGAGCGGCAGATCGCCCTGCTCGCCCGCGGCGGCCTCTCCAACCCCGAGATCGGCGCGCGCCTGTTCCTCAGCCCGCGCACGGTCGAGTGGCACCTGCACAAGGTGTTCGGAAAGCTGGGGATCCGCTCTCGCCGGGAGCTGATGAACGCGCTCCCCGGCGCGGCCAGTCAGTTCGACGGCGCGCCGCCCGAAGGACCACTGGAGGTCGCCGCCGACGTCGAGTCCTAGCTAACGCGCAATCGCGTCGAGGACAATTGAGGCGTACTCCCCCGGCTTCTCCTCCCAGATGAAGTGGCCGGCATCCATGACCTCGAGGCGGCTGTTGGGCAGCCGCTCGTCGAGAAACTCGGCGTTGGCGAGCGGAACGACCCGGTCGTGGCGACCGTTGATGATCGTTACCGGCGTCGCTATCTCCGGCAGCAGCTCGGCGAGCGCGGGCAGCTCTTCGGGATACCTGCGCACGTAGCGCATCGACTCGACGAAGCGATCGCCGTCGTAGCAATCGAGGTAGTCCGCCCGAATGTCGTCGGGCACGCCGCCTGCGTTTGTGTCCACCGCCGCGCCGACGATCGCGCGTGGGTCCATCTGCCGGTATTTGTCGAGGTCTGGGTCGAGCACCCATGACTTGAGCGGCTCGCCGAGCTGGAGCGGAACGGCAGTGCCGCCGGTGCCGACGATCACGCTCGCGATTCGCTCCGGATGTGCCGCCGCCGCAAACAAGGCGGCCGAGGTCCCGACGTCCGGCGCGACGAGGTGAGGCCTGCCCAGTTCAGCTTCGGCGATGAGTTGCGCCAGGAAGTCGCCCATCGCTCGCGGCGAGAAGAGATCGTCTCTGGCTTCGGATGCGCCGAACCCCGGCAGGTCGACGGCAAACAGGCGCGCGTGCTCTGACAGCGTGGCCCAGATCGGCGCGAACGCGTACACGCTCTCCGGCCACGGGCTCGTGAGCAGGACGACCGGCTCCCGCGAGCCATCGCTGTCGGCGTAGCGGACCCGGACTCCGCCGACCGTGCGGAATTGGACCTCTGGGGTAGTCATTCAGCACCGTCCAGAAAGGCCCGGACATCATGGGCGAACTGTTCGGGGTACTGGTCGAGGAAGCCGTGGCCGGAGTCCGGGTAGATGCTCAGCCGCGCGTCGGGCACCTGCTGGGCGAGGAGCCGGCTGTTCTCGGTGAGCATCATCTTGTCGTCGTCGCCGTTCGCGACCAGCGTCGGCTGGGTGATGGCGCCCAGGCGTGCCAGCTTCGACGGGTCGGGGATGCCCCAGCGCGTGATCGCCTCGAGCTGCGCGTCGCGGGCGGCGCGGTCGGTCTGCTCGTCCGGATCGGCCGACCGGGCGGAGATGCGCGCGAAGTACTCCATCCCCTTCGCGCGGGTTTCCTCCGGGCCCGAGAAGAACAGCCGGACGAAGCCCTCAGGATTTGGCACGTCGGGGGTGGCGAGCGCGTAGACCTCATCGGACCACCGATGGATTCCCGGAGCGCCCCGCGGCGCCGTGCCCGCGAGCACGAGCCTGCGAACAAGCCGCGGCCGCACGAGCGCAATCTCCTGCGCGACGAAGCCGCCGAGCGAGAAGCCCAGCAGGTCGATCTCCGCGAGCTCGAGCGCGTCGATGAAGCGCAGGGCATCGCGAGCCATGTCCTCGACATTGTCGGGAACGACGCCGGTCGACCCGCCCACGCCGCGGTTATCGAGCAGGATGACCTCGCGGCCGGCACCGAGGGGATCGACCAGCGCGGGGTCCCAGTTGTCGAGATTCCCCCGGAAGTGCTGCAGGCAGACCAGCGGCGGCGCCCCGCTCGTGCTACCGCCGAAGCGGCGATAGCGGAGCGTCGCTCCGTCGATCTCCAGCGAGCGGTTCTCCGTGGTCAGAGCGGTGCCGGTCGTCGTCGTGCTCATGATCGTCACCTCCATCGATGGTTGTGCCAAGACACCCGCGGTTCAGGCATCGGGAAGCGCCTCGACCACCCGCCGTCCGAGTGACCGCTCGAGGTCACTGTCGACGTTGAGCCCAAGCGCCTCGAGCCGGGCGGACTTCGCCTGCTGCTCGGGACGCCCGAGCATCTCGAAGAAATCGGCCAGGGCGGGCGGGAACTCGCTGTCGGGGGGAAGCGTGACCCGGTCGACATAGGACTTGGTCCGCGCGATCGCGTCGTGGTCGAACCGCGCGAGGCGGGAGGCCATCTGATCGACCTCCTCGTCGAGGCTGTCGTCGGCGATCACTCGATTGACGTAGCCGTACTGCTCGGCGCGTGGCCCGTCGAGATCGTCGGCGACCAGCAGGATCTCGAGCGCCCTGCCGCGCCCGACCAGACGCGAGAGCCGCGCCATCGGGCCGCCCCCCGGGACCACCCCGGCGCCGACCTCGAACTGACCGAGCAATGCATTCTCGCGTGAGGCGAACCGCAGGTCGCAGGCGAGCACGAACTCGCTTCCGGCGCCGCGGGCGCGTCCGCGGATCGAGGCGATGCTGACGACCGGGGCGCGCGACAGCCGCACGAGGAGGTCGAGCCAGGCGTGCATCCCGGTGGGGCCGATCCCCAGTGCCGCGGTTCTGCCCGGGTCGTGCTCGACGTCGTAGTGGGCCAGATAGAAGTCGGGGTTGGCGCTGTCGAAGACGACCACGTTGAGGTCCGCGTCCTCCTCGATCAGGCCGACGAGCTCGGCCAGC
>JBKPSR010000048.1:0-9338 GCA_046735115.1 Actinomycetota bacterium | reverse complement strand
CACGCTCGAGCGCCCTCAGGGCCCTGGGCTCGAGCTTCAGCTTAAGCTTGGCCTTGCCGCCTTGCGCGATCTGTTCGGTAACGGCTATGAGCTTGAAGACCTTGGCTGAGCGCCGCACCGCGACCCTACCCTTGGCCGTCGCCGTGCACGCCTCCGCGGGACAGGCGGCGACCACGAAGACACCGCGTTGACGCAAGACCTTCTGCAACGTGGCGCCGCCGAGCCGGAGCGACGGCGCCGTCTCATCGGCCAGCGTCGCGCCCGGTGCCGGCGCCCCCGGCCTGGCCGCGAGGGCGGTCGTCTCGACCGTGAAACTACGGCTGTCGGGGGACTCGTCCGTGTTGCCGGCCTGGTCGGTGCCGCGCACCTCGAATTTATGCGGACCGTCACTGAGCGCCGCGAGCGTCACCGGCGAGCTGCACGGCTGCCACGACCGCTCGTCCACGCGGCACTCGAAGCTCGAGCCCGACTCGCTCGATGAGAACTCGAACGTCGGGCTCGCATCGCCCGTCGGCCCTGTCGGGCCGGCCTCGATCGTCGTCTGCGGCGGCGTCGTATCGACGTTGACCGTCGTGACCGTCACCTCGTTCGAGCCCGACGTGCCGGCGCTCGCCTTGAACTTGAAGCTGTCGGCCCCAACCGAGGTGGCGCTGTAGCGCACTTGCGTTATCGGCGGGACACCCTCGGTCACGACCTCGGCGGTGCCCTTCTGCGGCTGGCCGGTGATCGTGATCGTGAATTCGTCGCCCTCTTCATCGAAGCAGGAGCCAGCGAAGCTCGGAAGATCACCGACCTCTACCTCGAGCGGCGACGGCCCGTAGCACCGAGGCGGGTCGTTGACCGTCGGCGTGTTAGTGGTCGTGACCGTCGCCTCGTTTGAATCTGACGTACCGTCGTTGGCCTTGAACTTGAAGCTGTCAGCACCGACGGCAGTGGCGCTGTACTGAACCCACGCGGCCGGCGTGCCCTGGCTGACAACCTCGGCGGTGCCCTTCTGCGGCTGCTGCGTGATCGTGATCGTCAGGTTGTCGCGCTCTTCGTCATGGCAGGCACCGCCGTAGACCGGTGGATCCCCCACCTCCACGTCAAGGTTCACCGGCGAGCCGTCACACTGCGGCGGGTCGTTTGTCCCCGGCACGTTGTTAGTCGTGACCGTCACCTCGTTCGAGTCAGAGCTGCCGTCGTTGGCCTTGAACTTGAAGCTGTCAGCACCGACGGCAGTCGCGCTGTACTTGACCCACGGGTATTGCGTGCCCTGGCCGACCACTTCAACCGTGCCCTTCTGCGGCTGTTGCGTGATGGCGATCGTCAGGTTGGCGTGCTCGTCATCGAGGCAGTAGCCCGCCACGACCGGCGGGTCCCAGAGCCCCACGTCTCCTGACACGGCGCTCCAGCACTGGGGCGGGTCGTTGACCGCCGGCACGTTGTCGGTCGTGACCGTGACCTCGTTCGACTCCGAGCTGCCGTCGCTGGCCTTGAACTTGAAACTATCCGCCCCGAGCGCACTGGCGCTGTACTCAACCTGCGGATGCAGCATGCCCTGGCCGACGATTGCCGCGGTGCCCTTCTGCGGCTGCTGCGTGATCGTGATCGTCAGGTTGTCGCCGTCGAGATCAGAGCAGTTGCCGGCGAAGCTCGGCGGGTCCGCCACTTCGACCTGCAACAGCGGCGACCCGTAGCACTGGGGCGGCGTCGCAGCACCCTGGGCGCCAGCAGCCGAGGACAACAGCAGCACCGACGCCACTGCGAGTACAAGCCCAACACGTCCCACGAGGCGCCGCCGACGATCCGACGACGTGACCCGACGCACAACGCAAGCCAGGCAAGCGCCTGCACCAGGCCACCCGAAGCCGCCACGTTTGGCCACGCACCGGGACATCCTTCGACCACTTTCTCACCCTATACCGAACAGATCAAGACACCGCCTGAGCCGCCAGGGCGAGCTTCCACGCGCCGCCCCCATCTCTGAGCTGGCCAGCGCGGCTCTCGCGGCCCAGGCCACCAACAATCTGACTCCTGTGATCGCACAGGCAAGCCGTGAACGGCCCGGTGTGAGTCACGGCAGTGACGCGTAGGGGAGAGACAGCGACGGCGACGGGTCGGGTCTGAGGACTAGTCGCCTGCAGCCGAGTCAGCCGGCCACGCCGCGACCGAAACGAACTCCAACGTCGCACTCGGTGGCAGCGGCTGCGGGTTCAGCGCTACGAAGTCGATCGTCGCCCTGGGCGGCAGCGGCTGCGGGTTCAGTGCCACCAGCTTGATCTGCACGCCCGGCGGGATCGGCTGAGGGTTGAGCGCCACGAGATTGATCCGCGCGTCCGGAGGAAGAGGCTGCGGGTTGAGTGCCACGAGCTCGATCGTCGCGTCGGGTGGAAGCGGCTGCGGGTTCAGTGCCACCAGCTTGATCTGCACGCCCGGTGGGATCGGTTGAGGGTTGAGCGCTACCAGGTCGACACTCGGCAGCTCCATGGGTCTCTCCTTCCCGGGGGTGTTACGAAAAGCCTATCCGCCGCGCCACGGCCGTCTCAGAAGTTGGCCAACTGATCGCGGGATGCGTCGCCGCGCCGTTACCAGCTCTACCTAGCCGCCGCTGATGACGCGCCGCTTCGGCCGGTTCTGCTCGGCCTCTAAGAACCCGCCTGCCATTTTCCGGGCAGGTCCTCGAAGTCGTCGGCGTCGAGCAGGGCTTCGTGGAACTCGCGCCGCTGGCCGGCGTTCATCTCAACGAGCGGCGGGTAGACGACGACCTTCTCGACGCGGCGGCTCAGCTCGGCGCTCGCCCGGCAGGGATACCGCAATTGTGTGAAATCTGATCTTCGCTACTTGGGGCCGACGTTGCGTGCGTCCCCCTTCTGGGGTACGGTCGGTGAAGGGACGCCTGCGGAAAGGACTCGCGCGATGGTGTCTGGTTCGATCGCCTAGGCTGGCCGCTGCGGCATTTTCGCCGGCGGGCAGTGGTGGCCGCATTGGCGCTGGCGGCGTTCCTGTGTGTTTGTCTGGGCGGCGCCGCGTCCGCGGCCGCTCCGGCTAATGACAACTTCGCCGATGCTGCGGTGCTGAGCGGCCTGCCGGCGACGGCGACGGGCACCAACGTCGACGCGACGAAGGAGTCCGGCGAGCCTAATCACATCTCCGATGGCGCCGGCGGCCACTCGGTCTGGTGGAGCTGGACCGCGCCCTCGGACGGCGACGTCACGCTCGACACCTGCAGCCCCAATACCGACTTCAACACGCAGCTCGCTGTCTACATCGGCAGCAGCGTCGAGGCGCTGACCCCGGTCGCGAGCAACGACCTTGCGTTCGACAACTGCGGTATCGCTGGTGCCAGCAAGCTGAGCTTCACCGCGCACAGCGGCCAGGTCTACAAGATCGCCGTCGACGGAACCGGCGGCGAGACTGGCAACATCGCGCTGGCGCTGAACAAGTCGCCCCAGCCCGCCAACGACGACTTCGCCAACGCTGCCGATCTGGGCGACACGGGGGGCTTTTCCCTCGGTTCGAACGCCGGCGCGAGCAAGGAGAAGGGCGGGCCGAACCACGCCGGCGATCCTGGCGGGCACTCCGTCTGGTGGAAGTGGACCGCGCCCGCGAGCGGCGGCGTCACCGTTAGCACCTGTGCCGGCACAGGCGGTCAACGCGAGCTCGACACGGTGCTCGCCGTCTACACCGGCGACAGCGTCGGTGCGCTCAGCGAAGTGGCGAGCAACGACCAGGGGCCACCCGGTTGCGGCAAGCAGAGCGCCGTCCACATCACGGCGAGCGCCGGGCAGACATATCGCATCGCGGTCGACAGCGCGGGCGGGGCGATCGGCGGTTTCACCCTCAGCGAGACGGCTGGCCCGGTGAACGACTGGTTCGCGGACGCTACGCCCCTCAGCGGGCTGTCGGCATCGGACCTCACCGTCAACGCCGGCGCGACGAGCGAGCCGGGCGAGCCAAACCACGCCGGCAACGCTGCCGGGCAATCGCTCTGGTGGCGCTGGACAGCGCCCGTGAACGGTTCGGTGCAGGTCGACACCTGCCACAGCGTCAACTTCGGCGGTTTCGACACCGTGCTCGCCGTCTATACGGGCGATGCCGTTGATGCGTTGACGGCCGTCGCGAGCAACGACGACTCCCCGAGCTGCGCGCATTTCAATCCCGCCGGAGGGGCGGTCGGCTTCCATGCCAGCGCCGGACAGACCTACCACATTGCCGTCGACGGGGCGGCACCGGACAACGTGGGCTTCATCGACGTCAGGCTGGAGGTGACTGCCGCATCGGGCGGCCCGCCTCCTCCCCCGACGAAGGCAGGAGCGACCGGCGGCGACGACATGTTGACCGGCACGCCGGGGCCGGATCTGATCTGCGGCCTCGGCGGCTCAGACGTGATCAAAGGCCTGGGCGGTAACGACACGCTGTTCGGCGACGCCTGCGGCGTAACGCCGTCCACGCGGTCGCTGCTCGCCGCTAAGCGGGGCGGGAACGACTCGCTGTTCGGCGGACGCGGCAACGACAAGCTCTACGGCGCCGGCGGTAAGGACCGGCTGTTCGGCGAGCGGGGCAGCGACACCCTCTACGGCGGCCGCGGCAACGACCTCCTGCACGGCAACACGGGCCGCGACCGGCTGCGGGGCGGCCCCGGCAACGACCTCATCCGCGCCAGAGACGGGCGCCGCGACACCATCAACTGCGGCCCCGGCCGCGACCGCGTCCGAGCCGACAACCAGGACCGGCTGCGCGGCTGCGAGCTAATCCGACAGTGAGCACCATCGACCGCTCCGAAGCCCTCGAATCCGGCGGGCTGCGGGAGTAGCCGATGTCGCGGGAAACGTGGAGAACCTGGGGCGCTCAGGGCGATGGTCCGAATTCGGCCCTGGTCACAACTAGCGCCTAGCTCCGAGTACCGATATAGGTAACAAAGCGCACAAGCTCATTGCCCGAGGCTGCGCAGACCCTCCACGGAAGGAGTCCATATGAGGCGCACACTGCTTGCCGGCATCCGCTCGTCCGAGGTAGAGCGGGCCAGGGCCTACACAGGGGGGTCGCGTTTCCGTGGGGGGGTGCGGCGTCTGGCGGTGGCGCTTGCAGCGGTCGCTGCGCTGCTCGCGGCTGTAGCCGCGCCTGGAGCGCTCGCGTCGAAGCCGCAAACCGAGCCGTTCGAGGACAGCGGCGAGTTTGTCTTCTTCGAAGGCTGCCCCGGTGGGTTCGACGTACTGATCCAGTTCTCCTTGCGCGCCCGCAGGAGCGTCTTCTTCGACCAGCAAGGCGACGTCGTTCGGGTCAAGGAGAAGACCAAGGGAACGGGTACGCTGATCAACAGCGAGGACCCGAGCAAGACGTTGACAGGGTCGAGCCCGACCACTGTCGTATGGGACCTTCGCAACATGACGTTCAGCATCCGTGGCATGTCGCTTCACAACAACATCCCGGGTGAGGGACGTGTCGCCCAGGAAACGGGCATCCTCGTCTTCGAACTGCTCTCGTACGACCTCGCCACAGGAGACTTCGAAACCGGGGAACTCCTGCACTCCGGCGGGAAACACCCAGAGTTCGAAGAGATTGACTGGTGCTCGATGGTCGACTGAACGCCTGCTGCGGTTTCGGCCGATACGCCGAGGCGCGGATCGGCTCTCACAGCTCGAAAAAACGAGTTCCTTGGCCCTCGAAGCCGTCGGGCTGCGGCAGTTAGCCCGCTCTGTCGGTAGCGCAGATCACGACATCGCGTACGCGCGCAAAGGGGTGTTGGTGACGGGTCCGAAGAACGGAGTATCGAACTTCGCGCTGAACTGGGTGCGGCTCTGTTCCATTCAGCGATCATCGCGTAGTCACGCCGTCGCTGCGTCGCGTCGGCGAGGTCGGTCCGGGTCGAGGCTTAGCGGTCCTTGGCCAGCGCGCTCATGCCGCTCTGGCCTCGAGCACGTGGTGCGGCATCGCCCACACGGTCCCGTCCGGCTCGCGGGGACTCCCGGGTCATCGGTCGGCTCGGCCCCTCGTGATGACGCGCAGCTTCGGCCGGTTCTGCTCGGCCCTGACGATCGCCGCCTGCCACTTACCAGGAAGGTCTTCGAAGCTGTCGGCGTCGAGCAGCGCCTCGTGGAACTCGCGCCGCTGGAGGTCGGCCATCTCCGAGAGCGGCGGGTGGCGGACGACCTTCTCGACACGGTGGCTCAGCTCGGCGACACGGTGGCTCAGCTCGGCGCTCGCCATTGGCGGGAGCTTACGGGGCGACCGGGCGCGCGAGCGATGCGTCAGCTTGTCCCGGTATCCGTCTCGTGGCTGCGTGCGCTCCAGGCTTGTTGCTACCCCGATGGCGGGTTCTTGCCCTTTGTGGCGACGAAGGCGACGCAGTCGCCCTGGTTCTTGAAGACGCCGAAGGTCTTCCAGCCGCCCTTCTTGCACTGCGCCTTGCTGGTCACCGGCACCAGATTCGCCGACAGGTTCAGAGCTGCAAATTGATTGTCGAACGGGAGTGAGACCGTATCGCCGACGCTCGGATCAGGCGCGGAATTAGGCCCAAAGATGACCGTGCCGTTGGTGGTGAATCGTGCGCATCTGAGGACACCCTGAGCGGGGAGCCAGAAGCCGAGGATGTCGCCGCTCTGAACGGGAATGCTGGCCGCGAACGTCTCAACCGCCCCCGTGCCCGCCAGCGTCTGAAGGCCGGTCTTGCCGATCACCGTGTAATCGCTCCCTCGGGTCGGTCGGAGGACAAGGAAATCCAGCTGCTGGCCCGCATTCGCCGCAACCGACTCAAAGGAGAAGCTGGTGATCGTCCCTCCGCCGGAGGGCACCACATAGCTCGTATCGGCCACCACGCCCTGTGCGCAGTCTGCACCTGCGCTGCTGCCGGTGTGCCCGATCGTGGCCGCCAGCGCGGGCGCGGCCGGTAGCCCTACACAGACCGCGGCCGTCATCGCAATCGTGAGCCGAATCAGCGTTCCCCTGCACGCCACGCGGCTGCGCCCGACCACCGAATGACTGCTCATCGTCTCCTCCTTGTGCGCCGGGCTGAAAGACGAAGACCGTGCGCCCCTCGCAAAGCGCCGGTCATTCGCTGCCGCCGAGTACCCCACCCCGACCGACCGGGTCAACCGCCGCACAACTTCGCTAGAGGCTGGAGCGGCGAGACCTCTGCTTGCTGCTTAGCCCAGCGCGAGCCGCGTCGCGTCCTCCACGAGCTGCGCCTGTTCGGACGGCAGAATTGGTCGGTCCGCCAACGCGTTAGCCCTTCGAGCCTTCGCGGTCGCGTAGCCCTGTTCACGCGCCCACGCGAGCCGAGCCCCCAGGTCGTCCCATGATCGACACACGAACGTGTCAGCGTCGGCGAGCAGCAGGTAGCTCACGAGCCGACCCTACGTGGTCTTCGATGGAAGCGGAGGCGGTTGGTTCGCCTAGTGCGGTGGAACGACCGCGACCGTCAGGGTGAAGACATCCCCCAGGTCCCCCGTCTGCGTGCACGTGAAGGTGGTCAGGCCGGCCTTCGTGCCGAAGTTCTTCTCAAAGAAAACCTCGCCCGCAGCAGACTTGAATTCGAAGCGCGTCGCGACGACGTGCGGGCCGGTCGGGACGGTCCCCTCCGTGTCGATCAGGTAGGCGTTGGCGGCTTCCACGGCGGGTGCTCCGAAAACCTCGACCTCACCGAGGGGGTCCCCGCAGTCAAACACGCCGAAGATCCCCAAACCTTGGCCGTCCGGCACCCGGGCCGACGCCGGGACCGCGGCTACGGCAATCACCGCCGCACTGCACAGCATCGCGCTCACGAGAGTGATCCACCGTCTGCCATTCATGCCGAGTCCTTTCGGTCGAGCCCGTTGCATGGGGCCAGAGCTAACCGCCTCAGCCCTAACGCCATTTGCCCGACTTGGCAAGCAATCTCATGCAATTCCGGTACCGGGATCCGAGTGGACTGGCGTCTGAGCGGCACCGCGGAGGACGCAGAGCGCCGATGCTTGGAGGGACCGGCGGCGGTGCCTAGTCGCACAACTCCGGCGGAAGTCTCCAAAACTAGCCCGACCTCGAATCGGGTTTTTGGTCAGTGCGCCGCCAGGACCAGCGGGTAGTGGCGGGTACCCGACGACCTTCTCGACGCGGCGGCTCAGTTCGACGCTCGCCATTGGCGCAGGGTAAGGCGCGCCGAGATACTGGGGCGGGCAATGTCGCAGGAGAACGTGGAGATTGTGCGCAGGGCGATCGCCTACGAGTACGACGGGGTCGGCGACCGCGCCGAGGCGGAGGCGATCTTTGATCCCCAGGTCGTGCTGAATCCGACGGACGAGGCGGCGTCGTCCGGCTTTGATGCGATGCGAGCCGACATGGAGCGGTGGGCGAGCGCCTTCGACGAACTCAAGGTGACGATCGAGGAAATCATCGACGCCGGGGATCAAGTCGTCGTGGTCGCGCATCACCAGGGGCGAGGCCGGGCAAGCGGGGTCGAGGTCGATACGCGCTTCTACGAGGTCTATACGTTGCGCGAGGGCAAGGTCTCGCGTGTGGATGAGTACACCGAGCGCGCCGAGGCCCTCGAAGCCGCCGGGCTGCGGGAGTAGGCGATGTCGCCCTTAAGCAGTTCTGGGCGAGAGTGTTGCTTCGCATGGAAAGCAGCAGTCCACGGCGAGATACTGAGCGGGCGAATGTCCGAGGAGAACGTGGAGATCGTGCGGCGCTCTTTCGCTGCCTACGACAGCGGCGGGCTGGATGCCTTGGCCGAGTTCTGGCACCCGGACATCGACTGGCGAGCGGTCGAGGGCTACATCGATGATGTGGGCCTTATCCGGGGCCGTGACGTGCTGCGGCAGCACTACCGGCAGTGGGAGGAGACGTTCGATGCGGTCCGGATCGAGATCGAGGAGCTGACCAAGGCAGGTGACGAAGTGGTCGCCCTGCTGCGCATGGTCGGCAGAATGAAGGGAAGCGACGCTGAGATTGATATTTCGTACGCAGTAGTCATCTCGATACGCGACGGCAAGATCGCCAGGGGGCGGGAGTACTCGACCCACGAGGAAGCCCTGGAAGCCGCCGGGCTGTCCGAGTAGTGCTTTGGACGAAAAGCGATAGCGGAGATAGACCGCTGGCCCAGGCCAGTGTTCGGGAATGTTTCCCCGAGCGATTGGCCCGAGCACCCACGCAGAGGATGGGGTTGCGGACAAGGCGGACCGTCTGGGATCCGTCAGGGCGCGATGTTGTGGTTGAGGTGGAAGACGTTGTCGGGGTCGTACCGGCGCTTGACTTCTCGGAGCCGGTCGTAGTTGGGGCCGTAGGCGGCGCGGATGGCGTCGAGGCCCTGATCGTCGCCGAGGTAGTTGAGCCAGCGGCGGGTCTCCAGGTGCGGCTGCAGGTCGGCGAAGGTCTCGCGAGTC
>JBKPSR010000047.1:0-26135 GCA_046735115.1 Actinomycetota bacterium | reverse complement strand
GGTCGCAGGCGGCGGCGAGCTCGGCGGTCGCCATGCTGCCGAAGCGGCGGAGCGCGGACGGGACGTCCGGCGGCGGCGTCCCGTCGGGCGAGGCGCCGGCAGCCGCCGCGGCCGCACGCCACTCCTCGTACGGATCGCCGGCGCCCACCCGGCGCTCCTCGCCTTCGCTGTCGGGCAGAAGGCGCAGCACCGGAAGCTTCGCGCCGGCCGCCTCCGCGACGGCGCGCGACTCGTCGAGATCGCTCGCGAAGGCCTCCAGAGTCGCGTTCGACTCGAGGTCGATGCGGAAGCGCTCCAGGTCGATCCCCGCGCGGCGCGCCTCCTCCGTCAGCGCGTCGGGGCCGTCGAGCCTCCGGCTGTGGCACATGAAGCCTTCGCGCAGCACGCGCAGATACCGCTCGGCGGCGGCCATGCCCTGCTCCGCGGCGGCCCGCACCGCGATGCAGGCGGGATAGCTCGAGCGCGGCGGGTCGCCTGCCCAGATGCGCGGATCCACGGGCATGCCCGAGGCTCCCGCGTCCCGCAGCCAGCGCATCACAATCGCCGGCAAGTCCTCGAACTCGCGGGCGAGTCCGCCCATGACGTAGGTGATCTCCAGGTTGCCGCCGAACTCGACCATTAGCCTGCGCAGTCGAGGCTCGGCGGCCCAGGACGCGGAGCAGGCGGGATCGGTGTGATAGCGCGCGCGTACAGCCACCGCGAGGCGGAAAATAGATGACGGTGATCGGCACGCTCATCAGCGAGCGCTACCGGCTCGACGAGAAGATCGGGTCGGGCGGGATGTCGAGCGTGTACCGGGCGTTCGACCCGACGCTCGAGCGCTGGGTCGCGATCAAGCTGATGCACCGCGACATCTCGAACGATCCCGACCAGCTCGAGCGGTTCCGACGCGAGGCGCGCGCGGTGGCCCAGCTGAACCACCCTCACGTGGTCACGGTCATCGACGCCGGCGAGGACGACGGCGCGCCCTACATCGTCTTCGAGTACGTCGAGGGCGAGACGCTGAAGGACCGCATCAGGCGACTCGGCCGCCTGCCGGTCTCGGAGGCCGTGGCCTACGCGATCGAGATCGGGCGTGCGCTCGAGTGCGCGCACATGAGCCGGCTGGTCCACCGCGATGTAAAGCCGCAGAACGTGCTGATCGACCCCGACGGGCGCGCGAAGGTCACCGACTTCGGCATCGCGCGCTCGCTCGAGGCTCAGGGCCTCACGGCGACCGGCCGCGTGCTCGGCACGACCGACTACGTCTCGCCGGAGCAGGCGCTCGGGCACGAGGTCACGGGCCAGTCCGACATCTATTCGCTCGGCATCGTGCTGTACGAGATGCTCACAGGCGAGGCGCCCTACAGCGCGGACACGCAGGTGGCGGTGGCCATGAAGCACGTACGCGAGCCGCTGCCCGACGTGCAGCGGCGGCGGCCGGAGATCTCAGCCGCCCTGGCCGCGGTCGTCGAGCACGCGACCGCCAAGGAGACGCAGAACCGCTATCAGGACGTCGGCCAGATGGTGCACGACCTCGAGGAGGTGCTCGCCATCGAGGCCGCCCGCACCGGCCAGGCGACGGGCGAGGCCACCACCGTGCTGCGCTCGCTCTCCGGCGACACGGCCGACTTCGCGCCGGTCCGCATGCGGCGGCCAAAGCGCGCGCTCGCCGCAACCCTGCTCGTGCTGGCAGCGCTGGCCGCGACGGCGGTCCTGCTCGCGACGCGCACGGAGAAGGGCACCGGCGGGCCGGTCGTGAAAAAGCCGCCCGCCGGGCTCAGCGACGTGCGGCTTGGCCGGAACGCGGCGAGCGACTACGACCCCGAGGGCGACAACCGCGAGTCGCCGGACGCGGTGCGCAACGCGATCGACGGCAACCGCAGCACGAACTGGAACACGGAGACCTACCAGGGCGGGTTCGAGGGGAGCAACAAGTCAGGCGTCGGCCTGTACGTCGACGCGGGGAAGAACATCCCCGCGCGCGGCCTTACGCTGTCCACGGCCACGCCTCGCTTCAAGGCGGCCGTGTACGCGTCGGAGACGGTGCCACCGCGCCTCAGCGGCTGGACGCGCGTGAGCGCCGTGGAGGCCGTGAAGCAGGACCACACCTTCCGGCTGCGCACGCAGGGGCGGCTGTACCGCTACTACCTGCTCTGGATCTCGGAGCTGCCCCCGGAAGAGGGGAAGGCCGAGGTCCAGGAGCTGTCGCTGCTGCGCTGACGCGCCGGCTCAGGGCGACGGCGGCGGTGCCTGCTCGAGCGTGTCGGTCTTCTTCAGCACGCCAACTACGATCACGACCTGGCGCCCCTGGTCCACCTCGGTCCCGCCGCCGGGACGCTGCTCGATCACGACCCCATCCTGGGCCGGGTCGGTGACCGTGCGCTCCTGGCGCACCGGGGTGAGCCCGGCTCCGCCGAGCTGCGCGGTGGCGCGCTCCTCGCTCAGGCCGACCACGTCGGGCACGTCGATCTTCGGACGCCCCGTGGAGACGGTGATCGTCACGGTGGTGCCGCGGGTGACCTTCGCGCCGGCGCCCGGGCTCTGCGAGATCACGTCGCCCTCCGGCACGTCCGACTCCGCCTCCTCCACCGCGACGTCGAGACCCTCGTCACGCAGGCGCGAGTCGGCCGAGTCGCGCGTCAGGCCGGTCACGTCGGGGACGGTCACCTGCTCCGGTCCGCGGCTCACGAGCAGCCGCACGCGCGTGCCCTTCGTGACCTCGGTCCCCTCGGCGGGAACGGTGCGTATCGCGAAGTCATTCTTCACCTTCTCCGAGAACTCGCGGTCGATGGTCACCTTGAGGTCGGCGTCCTCGAGCTCCTTGATCGCCTGTCTCTGGCTGAGGTTCTCGACGGGCGGAACGAGCACGTCGCCCGGGCCTCCCGAGACCTCGAGCGTCACGGTGGACCCGTCGTCGGCCTCCTCGCCACCGTTCGGGTCCTGGTCCACGACCTGGTCGAACGGCTGCGCGCTCTGAACGCGCTCGGTCTGGACGTCGAATCCCGCTCGCTCCAGGATCGCGCGCGCCTCGACGAGCTGCTTGCCGGTCACGCGGGGGACGTCGCGCTTCTCCGTCGCGAGCACCCCGCTGAGGATCAGATACGCGAGCACCGCCACGAGCGCCAGCACGAGCGCCCCGATCGCCCACCACCACCAGGGCCGGCGGCGCTTCGTTCGCGGCTCGTACACCGGCGCGAGGGCCGGTGGCGTGGTATCGGCGAGCTGCGTGGGCGCCGTCGCCTCCGCGGCGGGCACGGGGATGGCGGCGAAGCCCGCCGTGTCCTGCCCGCCGTTCGGCCCCGCCTCGATCTGCGTGCGCGCCGCCTCGAGCCCGGCGGCGAGGTCCTCGGCCGACTGCCAGCGCTGCGCGGGGTCCTTCGCCAGCGCCGCCATCACGACCGCCTCGAGTGCGGGATGCACGTCGGGGCGCCACCTCGAGATCGGCGCGGGCGCCTCGGACAGGTGCTTGAGCGCCACGGCGACCGCGCTGTCGCCCTCGAACGGCAGGCGCCCGGCGAGCATCTCGTACAGCATCACCCCGATTGAGTAGATGTCGGAGGTGGCGGTCACCGCGTGGCCCTGGGCCTGCTCGGGCGAGAGGTACTGGGCCGTGCCCATGATCGAGCCGGTCTCCGTCATCTCCGAAGCGCCCGCGCGCGCGATGCCGAAGTCGGTGACCTTGGCGTGGCCGGCTCCGTCAACGATCACGTTGTGCGGCTTGAAGTCACGGTGGATCACGCCGTGGCTGTGCGCGAACCCGGCCGCCTGGAGGATCTGGAGCCCGAGATCGATGACGCGCTCCTGCGGCAGTGGCGCCTCGGCGGCAACGATGTCCTTGAGCGTCTGGCCGTCGAGGAGCTCCATGGCAATGTAGTAGGTGCCCTCGTGCTCGCCGCGGTCGAAGACGCCGACCACGTTCGGGTGGTTCAGCCCGGCCGCGGACTTGGCCTCGCGCCGGAAGCGCTCCACGAACTCCTGGTCCTGGGCGAAGCGGCGGTGGAGCACCTTGATAGCGACCTGGCGGCCCAGGTGGGTGTCCTCGGCACAGTAGACGTCCGCCATCCCGCCGGACCCGATGCGACGGAGCACGCGATAGCGCTCGTCGATGAGCGTGTTGCCAGCGACCTCCGTCACCCGGCTCCTCCGCCGAGCAGCGCCTCCAGGACCGACTTTGCGATCGGCGCGGCAACCGTGCCGCCCTCGCCGGTGGTCCGCTCGACCGTCACGGCGACGGCCATGCGCGGGTTCTCGACCGGCGCGAAGCAGATGAACCAGGGCTGCGTGAACTCGCGGTTCGCGCCCACCTCGGCCGTGCCGGTCTTGCCCGCGACGCGGATGCCCGCGAGCGCCGCCGCCGTACCGGTGCCCTCTTCCACCACTCGGCTCATCATGTTCGCCAGCTGGTCGGCCGTCTCCGGCTTCATCACCACGGACTGCAGGTCTGGCTGGATCCTCTCCTTGACGCGGCCGTCCTTGCGGACGATCCGGTCCGTGAGGCGCGGCTTCATCAGGCGGCCCTTGTTCGCGACGGCGGCCGCGACCTCGGCCATCTGGAGCGGCGCGGCGCGGATCTCGCCCTCGAGGCCGCCCTGCCCGATGGCCACGCGGCCCGCGTCGAAGCCGTCGTCGACGTACTGCCCCTTCCCGTTGATGATCCCGCTCGGGATCATCTGCTCGTCCGGGTAGTCGAGCTGCGGGTCGGAGTAGAAGCCGAAGCGCTTCATGTATTCCACGAGCGTGTCGCGGCCGATCCGCTCGCCCACCTGGGCCCAGTACGTGTTCACGGAGTTGGTGAGGGCGTCGGTCGCGCTGATCGGCCCGAAGCTCTGGCCGCCGGCGTTCTCGAGCGGCACTCCCGAGATCGTCTTCGGCGACGAGGCGTCGATCACCGTGTCCGGCGTGATCTTGCCGGAGTCCAGCGCCGCGGTCGCCGTCACGACCTTGAAGGTCGAACCGGGCGGGTAGAGCTCCTGCGTCGTGCGGTTCAGGAGCGGCTGGTTGGCCCGGTCGCGATTCAGCTGGCCGATCTGCGAGGAGATCAGGTTCGGGTCGTACTCCGGCACCGAGACCATGACACGGACCTTGCCGGTGGCCGGCTCGATCGCCACGACCGCACCCTTGCGTCCCGCCAGCCCCGCGACGGCGGCCTGCTGGCCCCGCACGTCGAGATTCGTGACCACGTCGTTCCCCTCCCGGTCACGGCTCTCGAGGCCGGCCAGGATCGTCGCGAACTCGTTCTCCTTGCCCACGAGGTCCTCGTTGCGGCTCTTCTCGATGCCGCGCTGGCCGTTCTTCAGATACGAGAAGCCCACCGGGTGAGCGAACAGGCCGCCCTGCGGATAGGTGCGGGTATAGGTGCGGTCCTGGCCGCGCCCGTGGCCGCGATTCTTCGCCAGCACGGTGCTGTTGTCCGCGGCGAGGATCAGCCCGCGCGGAATCTTCTGCTCCTCGATCAGCGGGCGCCTGTTGTCGGGGTTGTTCTCGAGCGAGCTCGCCTCGAAGACGGTCCAGCGCGACGTGAAGACGAGCAGGACCGCGAACAGCAGCGTGAACAGGCCGAACAGCTGGACGATCTGGCGGTTCACGGCCTCACACCAGCCCTCCGCGCCGGCGCGCGTCCGAGCGCGCGTGGTCCGACACGATCAGGAGCAGCGCAAGAAGCACCATGTTCGCCACGATCGAGCTGCCGCCGTAGGAGACGAAGGGGAGCGTGACTCCCGTCAGCGGGATCACGCGGGTGACCCCGCCCACGATCACGAACACCTGAATCGCGAGCACGGCCGTCAAGCCGGTGGCCAGCAGCTTGGAAAAGCCGTCGGCGGCGGACAGCGCGGTCCGAAGCCCGCGGTACACGAGCAGGAGGTAGGCGCCGATCAGGCCGGCGGCCCCGAACAGCCCGGCCTCGTTCGTCAGGACGGCGTAGATCAGGTCCGTGTGCGCGGCGGGCAGGATCGTCCCGCCTCCGGGCAGGTCGAGCAACGCCTGCCCGAAGCCCTGGCCGAACAGCCCGCCGTCGGCCTGCGCGAAGAGTGACTGGGCGAGCTGATAGCCCTCGTCGTTCACGACGCCCTTGGCGAACGGGTCGAGCCAGACGTCGACGCGCTCCTCCACGTGCGGAACGTTCTGCGAGAGGTAGAAGGCGCCGCCGAAGAACATCGTCGCGCCCACGCCGATCAGCGAGAGCCGGGCGGTCGCGACCCAGAGCAGCGCGAGGAAGCCGCCGAAGAACATCAGCGAGCTGCCCAGGTCGCGGATGACGATCAGCATCAGCATCGCGAGGCCCCACACGAGCAGAAGCGGCCCGAAGTGCTTCGGCGAGGGGCGGTCGCGGATGACGGCGGCAAACGAGAAGAGGAAGACCCCGAGCAGCGCCGAGCCGGCGGGACCGAGGCCGAGCACGGCGATGCCGAGCAGCGTCAGGAGCGCCGGGACGCCCCAGAGGAGCAGCTGGCGCTGGAACGGAAGCGGCCGCAGGCGCGGCCGGACGAGGATGTCGCCGGTCTCGCGCAGGTAGCTCGCGAGGAAGACGATGATGCCGAGCTTCGCGAACTCGGCTGGCTGGAACTGGATCGGCCCGACCTTGATCGCCAGGAAGGCGCCGTTCACCTGCGCGCCGATGCCGGGGAGCCGCGGCATCACGAGCAGGCCGATGCTCACGGCCGCGATCGTGTAGCGGTAGCGCTCCAGCACGTGGTGGTCGTCGATCAGCAGGATCGTCACGCAGAAGAACGCGAGGCCCGCGACGAACCACTGGGCCTGCTCGCGCGCGAGCTCGGCGTCGATCCGGTAGATCAGGACCAGCCCGATTCCGGCCAGTGCGGCGGCTAGCGGGAACATGTACGGGTCGGCGTCGGGCAGCCGCGCCCTGATGAACAGGTGCGCGAGCACGCACAGCCCGAGGAAGAAGGCGCCGTACGTGAGCGTCGCGTCGGAGACGTTCTGGGTGCGGGTCGAGAGAACGGCGGCGAAGCCGGCAGCCACCAGCAGCGAGACCGGCACGAGGCCGAACAGCTCGCGTATGCGCGCGGACACGGCTCAGCCGCCTCCGGCGTCGAGCTGCCCGCGCTCGAGCGCCCTCACCAGGTCGATCGCGTCCCCACGGCTGCGCCACTCGTGGTCCAGCACGCGCTCGCGCCGGCGCACGGGGATGGCCCGGGCGGGCATGCCGCTGGTGTATTCCTCGTCGTACAGGTTGATGCCGAACGGAAGCTCGTACGGGATGCCCTGGTAGACGGTGACGAGCCCCGCGTCGTTCGTGCCCACGAAGTAGACCTGGCGGCTCAGCGCGTATAGGCCACCGAGAACCGCCGCCACGAGCAGCAGGCCGAGCACGACGCGCAGGACCGCCCGCCCACGACGGCGGCGCCTGCGCCGCGGCGGCGCGGAGGGCGCCGGCGGCTCGGCGCGCCGGTGGATGACCGTCGCGTCCGGTGCAATGGACGGCTGCGACACCGACGCCGCCTGCAAATCGTCCGCCGTCAGGCCGCCGGCGATCGTGTCCTCGTCCCCGGGCAGTGGCTCGAGCGTCGCCGGCTCCGCGGCGGGCGCGCCCTCGCCCAGCCGGAACAGGATCACAGTGATGTTGTCCTTGCCGCCGCTCTGGTTGGCGGCGCGCACGAGTGCGTCGGCCGCCTCGTCGAGCGAGGCCGACGAGCGCAGGATCGAGGTGACCTCCTCGTCCGAGATCATCGAGGTGAGCCCGTCCGAGCAGATCAGGAACACGTCACCTTCGCGGCCGGCGAGCGTGTACGTGTCGACCTCGACGTCCGGCTCCGGGCCGAGCGCGCGCGTGATGATCGAGCGTTGCGGGTGATGCTCGGCCGCCTCTGGGGTGATCTGGCCGCTCCGCTCGAGCTCCGCCACGAGCGAGTGGTCGCGCGTGAGCTGCGTCAGCTCACTGTCGCGGAGCCGATACGCGCGACTGTCGCCCACATGGGCAAGACTCACCTCGTCGCCGTGCACCTTCGCGAGCGTGAGCGTCGTGCCCATGCCGCGGCGCGACTCGTCCGCCACGGCGAGGTCGTAGATCCTGCGATTGGCGTCGCGCACGATGCCCGCGAGCTGCGCCTCCACCGGCTCGGGCGATTCGCGCCAGCCCTCGACCGCCTCCACGGCCACCGCCGACGCGACCTCACCAGCCTTCGCGCCGCCCATGCCATCCGCGACCGCGAACAGCGGCGGGCTCACCACGAGCGAGTCCTCGTTTGCGCTTCGCTGGCGGCCCACGTCCGTGCGGCCGGCCTGCTCGACGATGCGGAGCGGCATCCGGCTACTCCTCGTAGCGGTATTCGCTGTCGCCGATCCGGATCGTGTCCGCCATCTTCAGGCGCTCGGCGTTCTTCACCTGATGTCCGTTCAGGTACGTGCCGTTCGTCGAGCCCATGTCCTCCAGGTACATGGACCCGCCGCGGTCGAAGATCCGCGCGTGAGCGGACGACGCGAACGGGTCCTCCACGCGAATTTCCGCTGCGTCGGAGCGGCCGAAGGTCACCCCGTCACTCACGTCGAAGGTCGTACCCGGCTCGTGCCCCATCGCGGCAACCACCTGGAGGCGCGGCGAGGCCCCGGAGCGGGCGTCGCGACCCTGCCGATCGCGCCGGCCCGGTCCGGGCGCGTCCACGGGCTCGGCCGCTGCGGCGCTGCCGCCGTAGCGCGCCAGGTCGCGCATGGCGCTGCGCACCACCCACAAGAGGAAGAGATAGAGGACGGCAAGGAAGCCGAACTTGAGCGCGACCGCCAGCGGCTCGTCCATCGCCCTAGTCGAGCTCGAAGGTCAGGTCCGTCACGCCGATGGTGATCTGATCACCGGCGCTCAGCGGCTGCTGGTTGACCCGTCGCCCGTTGACCTTGATCCCGTTCGTGGAGCCGAGGTCGACGATCTGCCAGCCGCCGTCGTCCCGGCGCAGCTCGGCGTGCCTGCGCGAGACGTTCGGGTCCTGAAGGACGATGTCGGCCTCCCGGCTGCGCCCCAACACCACCCGGCTGCCGCTCAGGACGTTACGCCGGCCGCCGCCCACGAGCAGCGCCTGGCGTCGGTCCTCTGCGGACTCCACCCGACGCGCGTCGCGGCTCGGGGAGTAGACCATCGTGTGGCCGAAGTCGCCGGCCGACGGCGCCGGCGTCGCCGGGCCCTCGTCTCGCTGCTCCTCCTCAGGAGGCGCGAGCAACTGGGCCTGGATGCCGAACTCGCCGAGGTCGAGGCGCTCGTCGGTGTGGAACTCGACCTGCGGACGGGTCGACAGCGCGAACGACTCCTGGCGCGCATGTTCCAGCAGATAGTCGGACAGTTCCTTGCGGAGCGCCGGCTCGTAGCTCGCGAACTGCTCGCGATCCTTCGGCGAGAGGAAGACCCGGTAGTGGTTCGGCACGTACACGCGCGAGACGGAGACCATCTGGTTGTCCTCCATCTCCTTGGCCAGCTTGTGCGCCAGCTCGACCGGCTGGACGCTGGTCCGGAAGGCGCGCCCGAAAGCGCCCTCCACAAGCCCGCCGAGCTTCGCCTCAAGGTTGCGCAACATGCTCATCTGCCCTCGCAGAGTAGTCCTAAGCCGTGGTCACGCGTGGAGCCCGCCACGGCTCCCGATTCGCTCCCATGTGGAAGGCGACGACCACCACGATCGCCGCCGTGATGCTGCCCGCCACGCCACCACGCGCGTGGTCGACCGCCACGTCGGCGGCCAGCGCGTCGCCCATTGCCGCGTGCGCCACGATCAGGCCAAGGGCGCACAGACCCGCGCCCAGCGCGTCGACGGCAAGCCAGCGTCCGCGGACCACGAGCGCGAGCGCGAGCGCTCCGACGGCCCAGAGCAGGGCGGGAGCGAGAGCGGGGCTCGTGACGAGCGGCCCGAGCGCGTCGGAGGCGGCCGCCGAGATCGACCCCTCCCAACTCGAGCGCGGCAGCGTGGCGTCGGGTGAGCCGAACAGGAGCAGGCGACCCGTGAGCGCCTCGCCGAGCACCAGCCACCAGAGGCCGGCCGCAGCGAGCCCCACCCGCCGCGCCGGGGTGGACGCGAGCGCCGCGATCCCGAGGAAGGCGGGCGCGAGCGCGATCGTGCCGAGCAGCGGTGCCGCGACCGGCACGGACCACAGGAGACCCGCCCGGGGCAGCAGGAACGGAACGGGCGCGGCAGCAGCGGCGAGCACGAGCGCCGTGCCCTGCCGGTCGGCGTCCGGAGACACGAACCAGGCGCACAGGCCGATCACGGCAAGCAGCCAGCCGATGCGCGGCAGCACCGCGGTGGACACACCCGCGAGTGCGGCGGCCGCGAACGGCGAGAAGGACGGGTCGGGCCCGAGCGAGAGAATGCAGGCGAGCACGAGCCCGCCGGCGGCCAGCCCCGCCCCGGCGCGCTCCAGAAGGCGGGCGGGTGGGCGCTCCTGTGCCGCGAGGGCCGCGCCCGGGAGCGGCGTATCCGCGTATACGGGGGGCCCGTCGGAGGCGCGGCCGAACAGGGAGCGCCGCCGGCCAGTCGTCGTCGGCAGGCCGACACGCCGAAGGGTCGCGGGCTCCACGAGGCCGCCCTCGTCGGTCAGCTCGGACTCGACCGCCCGGAGCTCCGCCCGCAGGCGCGCCGGGCTCGGCCGGAGCGCGGGGTCGATCTCGAGCGCGTCGTCGACGACCCCGCAGAGCTCGAGCGGCAGATCGCGCCGCAGGCCTCCAAGCGGCGGCAGCGGACGCCCCAGGCGGCGGGCGGTGGCGGCGGGGCCGCCGGCCTTGATCGGATTCGTGCCGGTCCACGCCTCGTACAGCGTGAGCGCGAGCGCGTAGACGTCGCATGCGGGCGTGACCCGGGCGCCCTCGGCCTGCTCCGGCGCCATGTAGGCGAGCGTGCCCACTACGTCGCCCGTGCGGGTGAGCTGGTCGCCGGACGCCACGTGCGCGACGCCGAAGTCGGCGAGCTTGGCGAAGCCGGCGCCGGCCGCCGGCTCGGCCAGCACCATGACGTTCTGGGGCTTGACGTCGCGATGGATCACCCCGCGTGCGTGCGCGTGCTCGAGCGCCTCGCACAGAGCGATCCCGATCCGCGCGACGTCGCGATCCGAGATCGCGCCCGCCTGCCTCAGCTCGGCCAGCGTTCGGCCCCGAACCAGCTCCGAGACGAGGTAGACGTCGTGTTCGTCCGAGGCGAGCTCGTAGATGCCGACGATGCCTGGGTGGTTCAGCCGCGCCGCCGCCCGCGCCTCACGCTCGACGCGCTCGCCCGCGCCGCGCTCACGCGGGATCACCTTCACCGCGACCTCGCGCTCCAGCTTCTCGTCCCAGGCGAGCCATACGACCCCGAACCCTCCGGCCCCCAGGCGGCGCTCCATCCGGTACCGGCCCAGGATGAGGCGCGCTCCGGGAGCACCGGGGAGCGGTTGTGTAGGGTCAGAGCCTCCCAGGGGAAGCGTGCCCGCCTCGTCCGTGAAGCCTGTTTCGGAACGTCTCATGCCAGTTTCGTGTTCGTTTTCGGGCGGGCGCGTCCTGCCCCCCGTTCATACTCCCACCGACCCGCGCACGAGACGCGCACTGCGTTAGGAGCGATTCGCCTGTCCTTCCTGGACGAACCGGACGAGCCCGTACGTCGACCGCCTCGCCGCCCGCCCCGCGGTCCGTCCACCGACCGCCAGACGCTAATGGTGCGTCGGACCATAGCCATCGCGGGCGCCGTCCTCCTGTTCATCCTGATCGTTCTCCTGTTCCGCGGCTGCCTCGACGCCCGCAAGCACCGCGCGATGGAGGACTACGTCCGCAACTCGAACGAGCTCGTGAACCTGTCCAAGGCGCAGGGCCAGAAGCTGTTCAACATCCTCAGCGCGCCGAATGCCCAGAACCAGGCCGTCAACCGTCAGAACCAGGCCAACGAGCTCAAGGTCGAGTCCCAGACCATCGCCGACCGCGCGAATGACCTCGACCCCCCGGACGAGCTCTCGGACGCCCAGGGATTCTTCACCGAGAGCCTCGAGCTGCGCCGCGACGCGCTCGCAGAGGTGGCGCGGGTGCTGCCCGACGCGCTCGCGCAGCAGGAGCGCCGTGCCAGCTCCGGTCGAATAGCCCAGATGATGCAGGTGTTCCTGGCCAGTGACGTGCTGCTGAAGAGCCGCTTCCGGCCGGCCCTGAGCGACGCGCTCGCGGAGGAGGACGTGAACGCGCCGCTGCCCAGCGCTCGCGCTCTCACCTTCGTGACCAACCTCGACTGGCTCCAGCCCGACTTCGTGGCCGACCAGATCGCCGGCATCCGCGGAGGCGGCACCGCGACCCCGGGCCTGCACGGAAGCGGGCTGGGCACGGTCTCGCTGGGCGGCGTGGCCCTGACGCCCGGCGGCTCGGCAACGGTCCAGCTCACCGGCGACACCTCCTTTGACGTGCAGGTGGTGAACCAGGGCGACAGCACGGAGACCGATGTGGCGGTGACCGCCACGGTCGGTCAGGGCGGGGACGCGATCCAGGTCGAGGACACGATCCCGGAGATCGCCGCCGGCGAGGCGAAGAACGTGACGATCCCGCTCAACGGACAGCCGCCTACGGGCCAGAACGTGCCCGTCAAGGTGCGCGTGAAGCCGGTGCCCGGCGAGAAGGTCACGGACAACAACGAGGCCGACTTCACTGTCATCTTCACGCGCTGAGCCGCGTTGTACCCTGGCGGCGATGGGCGATCTGAACTCGACCGAGGGCATCGTGGCCCTCGCCGCCGCGGGCGTGGCGGTCGTCGCACTTCTGTGGGTCATCGTCCTCAGCGTGAAGCTGCGCCGGGTGCGAGCGGCACAGCGCACGATCCTCGGTGACGAGGACACGGACCTGGTCGCCCACGCGGCGTCGCTCCAGCAGGCGTTCGTCCAGCTGCGCGACTGGGTCGAGGAGGTCGCCGCCGGCCTCGAGGGGCGCGTGAGTGGCGCCGAGCACCGGATGGACGGCTGCATCGCGCACACGTCGGTGATCCGCTACGACGCGATGAACGAGCTGTCGGGACAGCAGTCGAGCACCGTCGCGCTGCTCGACGAGCACCGCACCGGGGTCGTGATCTCCTCGATCCTTCACCGCGACCAGGCGCGCCTGTACGTCAAGCAGGTCCACGAGGGTAACCCGGAGTACGAGCTCTCGCCGGAGGAGCAGCAGGCGGTCGAAGCCGCCATGGCGGGCACCCCCGCGAGCGCTTGATGCGGGCGCCGCAGCACGAGCTTGGCTCGGGGGGCGGCGTTAGAGTCGCATATCTGGGCCCCGCGGGGACGCACAGCGACGAGGCCCTGCGCGCGTCCGCGCCTCCGGGCGCCGAGGCCACTCCCTATCCGACGATCTACGACGCGGTGATGGCCGTCCAAGAGGGCGACGTGGAGCGCGCTCTCGTGCCGATCGAGAACGCGCTCGAGGGCAGTGTCGCGGTGACCCTCGACACCCTGACCGTCGAAGCCGACCGGGTGCGCATCCAGGCGGAGGTCGTCCATCCGATTCACCATTGCGTTCTCGCGAGCGGCGAGCTGTCGCTCTCGGAGGTCGAGCGTGTCGTGTCCCATCCCCAGGCCACCGCTCAGTGCGCGCGCTTCCTGCGCGAGCACCTGCCCCACGCCGAGCACGTGAGCGCCCCCTCGACGGCCGACGCCGCGCTGAGCGTCTGCCGCGCCGGCGACGGACGCGTCGCGCTCGGCTCGAGCCTCGCCGCCGAGCTCTACGACTGCCACATCGTCGCCAGGAACGTCGAGGACCACCCGGACAACGTGACCCGATTCGTCTGGCTGGCGCCCGCGGGCGAGGTCGGCGAGGTCGGCCCCGAGCCGAAGACATCGGTCGTGTTCTGGGGCGGCGGCGACCAGTCCCCGGGCTGGCTCGTGGACGTGCTCAGCGAGTTCTCGCGCCGGGACGTGAACCTGACCCGGATCGAGTCGCGGCCGCGTCGCACCGGTCTCGGGCACTACTTCTTCTTCGTCGACATCGAGGGTCCGGAGGACGCGGAGCCGGTGCGGAAGGCGCTCGACGCCGTCCGCAGCCACGTCGGCGAGCTGCGCGTACTGGGGTCGTACGGACTGCCGCTCTGGCTACACTGACCGGACCGTGGCAGTCCGGGCGCGCGTGTCATTCACGACCGAGACGGGTGACGTAGAACCAGGCCCTGTCCTCGCGCTGCCCGGGGCCGGCCGGCCTGAGCAGCGCGCCTCGTCGTCCGGCCGGGTGCTCGTGCTGAACGCGTCGTACGAGCCGATCAACGTGTGCACGGTCCGGCGCGCGGCCGTCCTCATCCTGAAGAACCGCGCCGAGATCCTCGAACGGGGCGACTGGGCGCTCCACTCGGAAAGCGTGACCCTCGACCGCCCCGTGGTGATCCGCCTCCTCGCCTACGTGCGCATCCCTCGTGATGCCCACCGACGCAAGATCACGCGGCGCGCGGTGTTCGCGCGGGACCGCTGGACCTGCCAGTACTGCGGTCACGAGCGCGGCAACCTGACGGTCGACCACGTGATCCCGCGCTCCAAGGGCGGAAACTCGACCTGGGAGAACATCGTCACCTGCTGCGCTCCCTGCAACCGTCGCAAGGGCGACCGCCTGCCGAAGCAGGCCAACATGGTGCCCACGCGCAAGCCGAAAGCGCCCAACCCCGCGATCTTCATCCACGTCGCCGCCCCGACCATCCCCGCCGCCTGGGAGCAGTACCTCGTGGTCGCCGCCTGATGCAGGAACCCCCGCGCCCGGGCGACGTGGCGCCATATGTCGAGGACGACCGGCCCGCGACCCTCGCCGACATCCGCGGGCTGCGCCGATGGCTCGTCGTCACGGGCGTCTGGGCCGTGGCCGCCACAGCCCTGGGCGTGATCGCCCTCATCGAGGCGAACAAGGACGACGAGTCCGGACGGACGCCGTCGGCGGCTGATCTTGCCCGCGTGCAGAAGGACCTGAACCGCGTGCAGGAGGACCTGAACAACCGGATCGGCGACCTCGAGTCGCGCGTCGACGACCTGCCGACCTCAGCCGACGTCTCGAAGCTGGACGGCCGTTTAAAGGACCTCGAGAACAAGGCCGACCAGTCCTCATCCGACCTCGACAAGTTGAACGGCCGGGTGGACGGCGTCGAGAACCGGGTGGACGAGCTCGAGCAGTCGAGCCAGACGCAGACGAACACGACGACCACTCCCTGATAGTCAGCCTCCGGGTCTGCTTCAATAGCCGGACCAGGGAAAGGAGGTGGTCCGAACTTGACTGACAGATTTTTCGGGACCCTGGAGGTGTCCGGCCGCTAGACGACCGGAGCTGGGCCCCGTCAAGCGGAGTCCAACCGTGACACCGTCGATGGCTCTGGCCGTGGTGGTCCCGCCGGCCGCAGTACGAGAGCCGCCGATTGAGTCCAGCAGAAACTGAAGGGCGCCCCGTAGGGGGCGCCCTTCTCTTTACTCGAGCTCTTCCTGGACCTCGGCCGAGGTGTCCTGCGAGGTCTCCATGACGAGCGCCACCGCGCTCACCGTGTCGTCCTCGCGGAGGTTCATCAGCCGCACCCCTTGAGCCGGCCGGCCCTGCCTCGAGATGCCCTTCACGCCGGTGCGCTGGACCATCCCGTTCTGGGAGATGAACACCAGGTCGTGATGCTCGCGCACGATCAGCGCGCCGGCCAGGCCGCCCTTCTTCTGGGTCAGCCCAATCGTCTTCACGCCCATCGTGCCGCGGCCCTTGACCGGATAGTCCTCGATCGGCGTGCGCTTGCCGTAGCCGTTCTCGGTCACGACCAGGAGCTCCGTGTCCGGCCTCACCACGTCCATCGCCAGCACGCGGTTGTCATCGCGTTCGACGTTCATGCCCTTCACTCCGGCCGTGTCGCGCCCCATGGGCCGCACCTGGTCCTCGTTGAAGCGCGCGGCCTGGCCAGAGCGCGACACCATGATGATGTCGTCGTCGCCGCTCGTCCTGCGTACCGCCACCAGCTCGTCGTCGTCGCGGATGTTGATCGCGATGATGCCGTCTGCCTTGATCGGCGTGTTGTAGGCCTGGAACTCGGTCTTCTTGATCTGGCCCTTCCTCGTCGCGAAGACGAGGTACTGGCCCTCCTTGAAGTCGCGCGTGGCCTGGACGGCCTGCACGCGCTCGCCCTCGCGCAGGGGCAGGAGGTTGACCAACGCCCGCCCCTTGGCCGTGCGCTGCAGCTCCGGCAGCTCGTAGACCTTGAGGCGATAGACCTTCCCCCGGTTTGTGAAGAACAAGAGGTAGTCGTGAGTCGAGCTCACGAAGAGGTGCTCTATGTAGTCCTCGTCCTTCATGTCCATACCGGTCACCCCGATCCCGCCGCGCTTCTGCTGGCGGTAGGTGGCGAGCGGAAGGGTCTTGATGTAGCCCGAGCGCGTAATCGCGATGACCATCTGCTGGTCCGCGATCAGGTCCTCGATGTCGATCTCGTCCTCGGAGTGGGTGATCTGCGTGCGCCGGTCGTCGCCGTAGCGGTCACGGATCTCGATCAGCTCCTCGCGAATCAGCCCCATGACCTTCGCCTCGTCGCCGAGAATGTCGCGCAGCCAGGCGATCCGCTCGACCACGTCGGCGTGCTCGGTCTTGATCTCGTTCGTTTGGAGCGCGGTGAGGCGCTGGAGGCGCAGGTCGAGGATCGCCTGAGCCTGGATGCGGGTGAGCTCGTAGCGCTCCATCAGACCGTCGCGCGCGACGTCCGGGTCGCTGGACGCGCGGATCAGCTCGATCACCTCGTCGATGTTCTCGATCGCGACGAGGAGGCCCTCGAGGATGTGGAGTCGCGCCTCCTTCTCGCGCAGCTCGTACTTGGTACGCCGCACGATGATGTCGGTCTGGTGATCGACGTAGTTCTTGACGATCGGCAGCAGGCCGAGCGTGCGCGGCACCCCGTCGACCAGGGCGACCATGTTCACGCCGAAGGTCGTCTGGAGCTGCGTGTGCTTGTAGAGCTTGTTGAGAACGACCTTGGGGATCGCGTCGCGCTTCAGCTCGATCACGAGCCGGATGCCCGACTTGTCGGACTCGTCGCGCAGGTCCGAGATCTCCTTGAGCCGGCCGTTCTGGACCTGCTCGACGATCTTCTGCATCAGGCCGCTGCCGTCCCCGCGCCCATCTCCCTTGTAGACCTGGAAGGGCATCTCGGTGACGATGATGCGCTCCTTGCCGCGCTCCATCGGCTCGATGTGGGCTCTGCCGCGCACGACCACACGGCCCCGGCCGGTCTCGTAGGCGTCGCGGATCCCGCCGTGCCCGACGATGATGCCCCCGGTCGGGAAGTCGGGGCCCTTCAGGTGCTTCATCAGGCCCTTGACGTCGATCCCCGGATCGTCGATGTACGCGACCACGGCGTCGATCGTCTCGCGGAGGTTGTGTGGCGGGATGTTCGTGGCCATGCCGACCGCGATGCCCGAGGAGCCGTTCACCAGCAGGTTCGGGAACCGCGACGGCAGCACCAGCGGCTCCTGGCGTGACTCGTCGTAGTTCGGCCCGAACTCGACGGTGTCCGCGTCGATGTCGCGGAGCATCTCCGTGGCGAGCCGCGACAGGCGCGACTCGGTGTACCGCATGGCGGCGGGAGCGTCGTTGTCGATCGAGCCGAAGTTGCCCTGCGGGTCGATCAGCGGATAACGCATCGCGAAGTCCTGGCCGAGCCGGACCAGGGCGTCGTAGATCGCCGAGTCGCCGTGGGGGTGGTAGTTCCCCATGACGCCGCCGACGACGTTGGCGCACTTGCGGTGCGGGCGCCCGGGCTGGAGCCCGGAGTCGTACATCGAGTAGAGGATGCGGCGATGCACCGGCTTCAGCCCGTCGCGCACGTCCGGCAGGGCCCGGCCCACGATCACGCTCATCGCGTAGTCGAGGTAGGAGGAGCGCATCTCCTCCTCGAGCCCGCGCGGCTCGATGTTCCCGCCTGTCAGCTGTTCGATGCTCATGTCCTAGACGTCCAGGTTCGTGACTTCGCGCGCGTGGTCCTCGATGAACTCGCGCCTCGGCTCGACGCTGTCGCCCATCAGCATCGAGAAGATCTGATCGGCCACCGCGCCGTCGTCGATGCTCACCCGCTGCAGCGTCCGGTTTTCGGGGTCCATCGTGGTGTCGAAGAGCTGGTCGGCGTTCATCTCGCCGAGGCCCTTGAAGCGCTGAAGCGGCACACCGTCACGGCAGATCTCGAGCACCTTCGCGCGAAGCTCCTCGAAGGAGAGCGCGTCGTTGTCCTTCTTGCCGAGCACAACGTGGAAGGGCGGCGCGCCGGCGAGCTCTTGAAGCTCCTTGTGGATCTTCACGAAGCCGGTGTACTCGGGCGTCTCGAAGAGAGCGCGCGCCAGCCGGTAGGTCTTGGCAGTCCCGGTTTTCCGCTCGACGACCATCGCGACGACCTCTGTGTCGTTCTCCTCGACGAGCGAGGTCTCGTAGGCCTCGCCCTCGTGGTCGTCCGCCTTGAGCAGGGCGATGACCGCCGCGGGATCCGTCGCGCCCTCGTCGAGCAACGACGACTCCTCGAGGAAGCTGATCGGGTCGTGCCCCCACTCTGCCCTGAGCGCGGCGGCCCAGCCCTCGTACTGCTTCAGGAGACGGCCGTACTTCTGCCAGCGCGCATGCGTGAGGCTGAAGGCGTTGCCCTCGCGGTCGGTGACCTCGAGCTTCTCGAGCTTGTCGCGCAGCAGGACCTCCTCGAGCTCGGACTCCTTCTCGATGTAGACGTCCTGCTTGCCCGACTTGATCTTGTACAGCGGCGGCTTCGCGATGTAGACGTAGCCCTCCTCGATCAGCTCCTTCATCTCGCGGTAGAGGAAGGTCAGGACGAGCGTGCGGATGTGCGCGCCGTCCACGTCGGCGTCGGTCATGACGATCACCTTGTGGTAGCGGGCGTTCGTCAGCTCGAACTCCTCGCGGATGCCGGTGCCGATCGCGGTGATCAACGCCTGGATCTCCTTGTTCGAGAGCACCTTGTCGATCCGGTTCTTCTCGACGTTGATGATCTTGCCGCGCAGCGGGAGGATGGCCTGGGTGTTCCGGTCGCGGCCCTGCTTCGCGGAGCCGCCCGCCGAGTCGCCCTCGACGATGAAGAGCTCCGCCAGCGCCGGGTCGCGTACCGAGCAGTCGGCGAGCTTGCCGGGGAGCGTGGAGTTCTCGAGCGCGGACTTGCGCCGCGTGAGGTCGCGCGCCTTGCGGGCGGCGTCACGCGCGCGAGCGGCGTCGACGGCCTTGCGGATGGCCTGGCGCGCCTCGGCGGGGTTCTCCTCGAGGAACTCGGCCAGGCCCTTGTTGACGGCGGCCTGCACGAAGCCCTCGACCGGCGGGTTGCCGAGCTTGGTCTTCGTCTGGCCCTCGAACTGCGGGTCGGCGATCTTCACGGAGATGATCGCGGTTAGGCCCTCGCGGACGTCCTCACCCTGGAGGTTCGGATCCTTCTCCTTCAGCTCGCCGACCTGCCGCGCGTAGGCATTGAGCGTGCGGGTCAGCGCCGAGCGGAAGCCGGACAGGTGTGTCCCGCCCTCGTGCGTGTTGATGTTGTTGGCAAAGGAGAGGAGCGCCTCCTGGTAGGAGTCGTTCCACTGGAGCGCGACCTCGACCTCGCCGATCTCGCTCGAGTCCTCGATGTAGACGATCTTCTGGTGCAGCGGTGCGCGGGTGCCCTGGCTGTGCAGGTACTTGACGAAGTCGACGATGCCGCCGTCGTATTGGAAGGCCGTCTCGAAGCGCTCGGAGCCGCGCTCGTCCCTGAACCCGAGCCTGAGGCCCTTGGTGAGGAAGGCCATCTCGCGGAAGCGCTGCTCGAGCGTCGCGCGGTCGTAGTCGATCGTCTCGAAGATCTCGAGGTCGGGGAGGAAGGTGATGCTCGTGCCGCGGCGGTCGGTCGCCTCGCCCTTCTCGAGCGGGCCCGTCGGGACGCCGCGCTCGTAGGACTGCTTGTGCTCGTGCCCGTCGCGCCAGACGGTCAGGTGCAGCCACTCGGACAGCGCGTTCACGACCGAGACCCCGACGCCGTGCAGGCCTCCCGAGACCTTGTAGCCGCCGCCGTCGCCGAACTTGCCGCCGGCGTGAAGGACGGTGAGCACGACCTCGGCGGCCGGCTTCTTCTCCTTCTTCATGATGTCGACCGGGATGCCGCGCCCGTTGTCCGTGACCGTGACGCTGTTGTCCGGGTGGATGACGATCTCGACTTCGGTCGCCTCGCCGGCCAGCGCCTCGTCGACCGAGTTGTCCATCACCTCGTAGATCAGGTGGTGCAGCCCGCGCGGCCCCGTGGAGCCGATGTACATGCCCGGCCGCTTGCGAACCGCCTCGAGACCCTCCAGGACGGTGATGTCCTGGGCGCCGTACGAGCCGTTGCCGCGGGTGCCGTCGCTCTTCTTCGCGCGACCGCCCTTGCGGGGCTCGCCGTCGTTCTTCTCGGGCTGCTTCGCCAAGTCGTTCCTTCCATCCGGCGGCGTCCGCCGCCCATCGGGCGGCGCCCGTTTGAAGCGCCGCTCACACCACAAAACGCCCCGACTCGGATCCCCTGTCGGCCGGGTCGGGGCGGTACATAAGACCGCCCTAGATACTAGCAGGCTACCCCCTGCTCCGGACGGCTCTGGACGTTACAAAATGCCCGCAAATCGCGACAAACTGGCCGCCTTCAGACAGGGTTCGCGCCCGAACCGACGACGAAGCGCAGTTTCGTCACGGACCCGCCCCCGAGCGCGTCCGCCAGGCGGGTGAGGAGTTCGGGCGCGAGGAGCTCCAGCTCCTGCGCCCAGACGCCCGATTGGCACGACACAGTCACAACCCCGTCACGCTCCGAAACAGGCGTCGCGGCCGTGGCCAGGCGCGCTCCGGCGACCTCGCCCCAAGCTGCCTGGACGCGGGCGAGGAGGGTGGCGGGGGCGACGTCCGGGAGGACGCCGTCGAGGGCATGGGCGAGCGGGCGCGGGGCGAGGCGCCTCATCGAGCGCTCGCCGGGGTGCTGGAACGACAGCATCGCGGGGCGGGGCCGGCGGCGGGGACAGGGCCCCTCGCGGGAACAAACCTGCCTGAGGGTTGCCTGCCGACACTCAAACAGGATCGTTCCGGGAGACGCCCGATCGCGGCGACGATCCTGCTTACGCCACCCGTGCGGTGGGCTGGCCAGGATCGTCGCGGAGGAGCACCTCCTTCACCGCCGTCGTTCGCCGGTCTCAGCAGGCGGCCCGCGGAGAGCGGCGCCGGCGGAGGCATCCCGCTTCGCCCCATCACGCCGCCACCGCCCGCGTGTTCTCGGCGATCGTGCCGCCCTCCACCCGAACTAGCCCGCCGCCCGCAAGCGCGGTGCCGGGCACGTGCTCGGGCTCGGTCGTCGTGACCACCGCCTGGCCGTCGGTCCGCAGCAGCGCCGCCAGCAACTCGCGGCGTTCGGCGTCGAGCTCCGACATCACGTCGTCCAGCAGCATCAGCGGGGGGCGGGCTCGGCGCTCCGCCAGGAGTGCGCGCTCGGCGAACAGGAGCGCTAGCAGCGCCGCCCGCTGCTGGCCCTGCGAGCCGTAGGCACGGAGCGAGACGCCGTCCAGCAGGAGCTGCAGCTCGTCGCGGTGGGGCCCGTGCGCCGTGAAGCCTCGCTCGAGGTCCGCCGTGCGCCGCTCCGCTAGCTCGGCCGTCAGCTCCTCGGCGTCGGTCGCGGACGAGCGTGGCCGGTAACGAAGCTCGGCGCCGGGTGGGAGGCTCAGGCGGGCGGCGAGATCGGCGAACAGGGGACGTAGCCCGTCCACCGCCTCGGCTCGGTCGCTCATCAGCTGGATGCCGTGACGGGCCAGTTCGGCGTCCCAGGCGTCGAGCGCGGCCGGGCCTGCGTCGCCGGCGCGGATCCGCCCCACCAGCGCGTTGCGCTGCGCGAGCGCGCGCGAGTAGGCGCTGCGCGTCTCCGCGCGCCCGGGCCAGAGCGCCGCGACCACCTGGTCGAGGTGCGCCCGCCTACCGGCCGGCGCCCCCCTGACCAGCGCGAGCCGCTCCGGCAGGAACACGCTGACGAGCGGGCGCGTCTCCAGCGTCGACAGGCTGTCGACAGGGGTGCCATCCACGCGCAGGTGCTTTGCCTCGCCGGGCTCGAACCCGACCTCGAGCCGGTGCCCGCCGTCGCCGGCCTCCAGCTCGAGCACCACGCGCGCGACGCCCTGTCCGCCGCGCCTGACCAACTCACGCTCGTTCGAGGTCCGCGGCGAGCGCGCGGTGCAGCCGAAGTAGATTGCCTCCAGCAGGTTTGTCTTGCCGGCGCCGTTGGCGCCGGCAACCACGGTGAGCCCCTCGGCGAGCTCCACGCGCGCCGCCTCGTAGTTGCGAAAGTCGCGGAGCTGGATGCGCGTCACGCGCATCGGATCACACGTTCAGCCGGATCGGCATGACGAGGTACCTGAAGCCTGCGCCCTCGTCGCCGGATTGGATCAGACCGGGGCGCAGCGGGCTGATGAGCTTCAGCAGGAGCTCGTCGGACTCGGCGCTCTCCAGGCCCTCGCGGAAGAACTCAGGGTTGAAGCCGATCTCGAGCTGCTCGCCGGCGAACGGCACGGGCAGCGACTCGCTCGCCTCGCCGACGTCCGGAGTCTGCGCCGAAACGTCGAGCGCCCCCTCTGAGAAGCGCAGCCGGAGCGGCGCGTTCTTCTGTGCCAGCAGCCCCACGCGCCGCACCACCTCGAGCAGCTCGTCACGGCTCACCCGCAGCTCGTGCTCGTACGACTCGGGCAGGAGCTGCTGATAGTTCGGGAAGCGACCCTCGACGAGCCGCGACGACAGCACGATGTCGTCGACTGTGAAGACCACCTGGTTCTCTAGCGCCGCGACCTGGATCGAGTCGGCACCCTCTCCCGAGGCGATCCGGCCCAGCTCTTGGAGCGTCCGCGCCGGTACGTTGGCCTCGAGCGAGCCGCTCAGCTCGGAGTCGAGCCTCGTCTCCTTGACGCCGAGCCGATACGAGTCGGTGGCGACCATGCGGAGCTCCGTGCCGCTGGCCGTGACGAGCACGCCGGTGAGGTGTGGCCGGGTCTCGTCGCGCGACGCAGCGCGGGCCACGCGCGCAATGGTGTCGACGAAGGCCGCCGCCGGCACCGTCAGGCCACCCTCCGTGGGGGCCTCAGGCAGCTTGGGGAAGTCCTCCGTAGGCAGCGTGCGCAGGTGGAACTTCGCCGGTCCGGAGACGACCTCCACGTCTTGCTCGGCGCTCCGGTACTCGAGGGTGAGATCGTCCTTCGGCAGCGAGCGCACGACGTCGAGCAGCAGCCGCCCCGGGACCACGGCCTGTCCCGCCGACGACTCGGCCGCCTCGAGCGACACGCGCACGCCCAGCTCCATGTCGGTGGCCTGGAGCTCGGGGCGGCCGCCCTCCACGCGCAGGAGCACGCCGGCGAGCGACGGAACGGGCCCACGCGTCGAGGCACCACGAACCGCAACGCCGAGACGAGCGAGGAACGTTTCACGGGAAACGGAAAGCTTCAAAAGAGGCTGCCTATCTGAGTAGGAGTGATTGGGAGCTGTTGAGAGGTCGATATCCCGCGTCATCCGGCTCGGGGAGCGGGTTCGCCCATGTACGGAAGCTGTTGATTCTTCCATTCAAGCCGGTCAGGACGCGGGATGGCCGAGCCGTCGGTGGAGGTTGTCGACAGCGACGCGCAGGCCATTGTCGGTCCGCAGGTCGGTGCCGATGCGGTTGACGGCGTGGATGACGGTGCTGTGGCTGCGTCCTCCGATTCCGTGCCCGATCTCGGTGGTGCTGTGCTCCGTGAGCTTGCGGGCCAGATACATCGCGACCTGGCGCGCCCGTGCGACGGTCGGCCGCTTGTCATGTGCCTCGAGCGCGCTTCGTTCCACCCCGAACTCCTGGGCGGCGGCATCGAGGATCTCGTCCAGACCGCAGGCGTCGGTGGTCTCGTCCTGACCCAACCGCCGGAGGACGTGGCGCGCGAGGGCGGGCGTAGGCGGCTCGTTCTGCATCGAGGCATAGGCCACCACGCGGATCAGAGCGCCCTCGAGAGCGCGGACGCTGGTCGTGACGCGGCCCGCTATCTCCGCCAGCACATCGGACGAGATCTCCACGCCGTCGACGCGTGCTCGCTTCGCCAGGATCGCGGTGCGTACCCCTACCTCGGGTGTGTCGAGCTCGGCGACGAGTCCGGAGCGAAAGCGCTCCGTCAGCCTGTCCTCGAGGCCCGGTATCTCCTCCGGAGCGCGGTCGGACGTCATCACAAGCTGCCGGCCGGCCTCGACGAGAGTGTTGAAGGTGTGGAAGAACTCCTCACGGGTCTTCTCGCGCCCAGCCAGGAACTGCACGTCATCGATCAGGACGACGTCAGCGCCGCGAAAGCGCTGCTTGAACTGAGCCGTAGCGTTCCCGCGCACGGCCTCGACGAACTCCGAGGTGAACTCGTCGATCGTCGCGTAGCGCACCCTCAAACCTGAGCCGTAGCGCCCCACGTAGTTGCCGATGGCGTGCAGCAGGTGCGTCTTTCCCAGCCCGGGCCGGCCGAAGAGGAAGAGCGGGTTGTAGGAATGGCCCGGAAGCTCGGCCGCGGCGAGCGCGGCCGCGTGCGCGAAACGGTTCCCGGCGCCGATCACGAACTGGTCGAAGGTGTACTTGGGGTTCAGCCGGTCGCCAGCGCCCCCGTCCGAGCTGCCGCCGGCCGGGCCGGCTCCGCGGCCACCAGCACCGGACCCGTCGCCCTGGTCGTCGTCGGGCGGCTCCCAGTCGGCGCCCACGACCTCGACCAGCGCCCGCTCGCCGAAGCCGGCCACCGCGGCGCGGCGCAGGAGCGGCAGGTAGCGCTCGGCCACCGAGACGCGGATGTGCTCGGGGGCGCGGACGTACACCGTGTGGCCGCGGATCGCGGCGAGCTGCAACGGCTCCAGCCAGATGTGGAACTTGAAGTCGGGCGTCTCGCGGCGGAGCTCACTCCGGATCGCATCCCAAATCTCGTCTGGCTGTGTCGGCACGGGCGGTCGCGACCCTCCTCAAGGGCCAGCTCGCAGTACTCCTGACAGAGGAAGGCCCGGCGGGGAAAACAACCCCCACTGCCCTCGGCTCGCCGAGTGTACAACGGCCCAATCGGGCGCGCTGCACACGCCCGGAGGCGGCTCCGCAAAACGCGAGAAAAGCCTTGGGCGGCGATCCCGGCGGGGTTGTCGACAGGGAGTCGACAGGCGGACGCTCGATCATCTTGTACCCTGGCTCGGCAGTACATGAAGCGCACCTACCAGCCCAAGAAGCGCAAGCGCGCCCGCACACATGGCTTCCGCGCGCGCATGAGGACCCGCGCCGGGCGTGCGCTTCTCAAGCGCCGCCGCGACAAGGGCCGCAAGCGGCTCACCCCCTAGCCCATGGCTGATCGCGCGCGTCGAAGGCGCCGCCGGCTATCGCGGAGCGGCGAGTTCGAGCGCGTGTATCGCGAGGGCCGCTCGCACGCGAGCCGGCACCTGGTCGTGTACGCGTTCCCGCGCGAGGACAGCGACGATTCGGAGCCGCGCCTCGGCGTCTCGGTGGGCCGCAAGGTCGGCGGCGCGGTCGAGCGCAACCGCATGAAGCGGCTCCTGAGGGAGGCCTTCTGGGCGAGCGCCGAGCAGCTGCGCGACGGGCACGACTTCGTGATCGTCGCGCGCCCGGCCGCCGGCGAGCTGGCGCGGCAGGGCGGGGAGCGGGCGATCGAGGGGGAGCTCCGCGAGGTGCTCGCCGCGGCCGGCCTGGCGGACGGAGAGGAGCAGGCGCGGTGAGTGCGATCCGTTCGATCGCGACCGCGCCGGTGCGCTTCTACCAGCGTGCCATCTCGCCCGGGATTCCCGCCCGCTGCAGGTACCATCCGAGCTGCTCCGAGTACGCCGTCCAGGCGATCCGGCGGTACGGTGTGTTGCGCGGTGCCGTCCTGGCCGTATGGCGGATCCTTCGCTGCAACCCCTGGAGCCACGGCGGGGTCGACTTCGTCGAGGACCAGAAGCTGTTCCGGACGCGTCCGCGCGCCGAGGGCTAGCCCATGTACATCGCAAACGTCCTTCAGCCGCTCATCGATGCCTGCCAGGCGATCCTGGAGTTCTGGCACGACCTCGTCGGCGGGTCTTGGGGCTGGTCAATCATCCTGCTGACCTTCACGGTGCGGATCGCGATCCTGCCGCTCACCTTCAAGGGCGTGAAGTCGATGCAGCGGCTTCAGACGCTCCAGCCCGAGATCAAGAAGATCCAGGAGCGCTACAAGGACGACCGGCAGCGCATGAACCAGGAGGTCATGGCCTTCTACCAGCGCGA
>JBKPSR010000046.1:0-4848 GCA_046735115.1 Actinomycetota bacterium | reverse complement strand
GCCGCGCCCACGCTGCCGCCAACCAGCGGGCAAGCGCCGGAAAGCGCACGACGATCCGTTCATCCAGGGTGCGGTGTGGCCTCGTTGCGGGTGCCATCGGCTTCCGTACACCCTGTACCGGCTCAGGCATAGTTTCCTGCGGCATCGCCCGCGCAGTATCCCGCAAGGCTGGCTTTGGGCGCGCACCTCCGCGTCTGCCGAGAGTGCTCCTTTCGCGTGCTTGCGCAACTCGCGCAAGGCGACACTGAGCTTCGCCGCGAAGGGGACGCCTGCTGAACGTCCTCAGCGAGCGTCGTGAGCATCTCCGCGGATGCGCCCCCTCTCATCACATAGCAGGTCGAGGCCTTCGCGGCGAACCTCGAGATCAGGCGAGCGATGGGCGAATTGGCGCTCTACGAGCAGCGGAAGCGCCCGGTGCGGGACCTATCGAAGGAATGGTGGGCGAAGCACGCTGTTCCGAACGCGCTGAATGGACGCGAGTTGGGTACAAGCGCATGCTCGTCAAGTACATCGAGCCGAGGCTCGGCTCGCTACCCGATGGCGAGGTCAATCCTGAGATCGTCGCCGACTTCCGTGCGAAGCTGGAGGCGGCCGGGGTCGGGCGCCAGAGCGTCCGCCAGTCGCTCTAGGTCTACAGGCGATGTACGAACAGGCGATCCGCTGGGGGTGGGTTGCAACGAGTCCTGTCAAGGCGGTGAAGAAGCCGATCGCCACGCGCGAGCGCGCGGTGGTGTGCCTCGCACCGTCCCAGGTGGAAGCGATCCGAGTAGAGCTTCTCGCGCGCGAGAAGCTCTATGCCGCCACGATGGTGTCGCTCGTCGCATACCAGGGACTTCGGGCGCCCGAGGAGCTGCTCGCGCTCGAGGTGCGGCACGAGCGGCGCAACACCCTGCTCGTCGAGCAGCGGAATATCGACGGCAAGATCATCGGCGGACAGAAGGTGCGGGGGTTTCCGCCCACGCGCGATCGACCTCCTGGACCCAGTGCGCCGCGACGTGCGTGAATACATGCTCGCTCGCCGAATCCGCGAAGGGCCGCTCTTCCCGTGCGGAGACGGCGAGCCTTGGCGGCTGCACGACTACCAGAACTGGCGCCGAAGGACGTGGCATCCGGCGCGAGCTGAGGCTGGGATCGAGACCCTCCCGCCCTATGACCTGCGGCACTCTTTCGCCTCGCTTCAGATCCGAGCCGGCATGTCGATCCCGGAGCTCGCCCGAGCAGATGGGCCACTCACCTCAGATGACCGTTGGCACGTACACACATGTGATCCGCGAGCTGAAGGGCCAGCCGATCATGGCCGCCGAGGACCAGATCGAGCAGGCCCAGGCGGGACGATGGTGGACGCTGGTGGATGTCAACGCCGTCTGAGGCGGTACGCAGGGACTCCGAACGCCACCGGTAATCCCTGCAAACGAGGCAATAGCTCCGGGTGGATTCGAACCACCGACCTCACGATTATGAGTCGTGCTCCGCCGTATAAAGCGCGGGGCCAAGCGGGCACGGCAGCTAGAGAAATCCCTGCAAGGCGACCGTTTCGCAGGACGTCGTGGTCGCCGGGTGGATCCGCGCGTATTCGCGCTTGTGGACCCGTGGTGGACCCTGGCCGAGGCGGCGCGTGCGAGCGCTGCTCTGCGCGTGCTCAAGTCAGACGTCGAGCCTGTGCGACCGTGTCCCCGTGGTCGGCATGCGATGCGAGCGATGAGGCTGGTCTCATGGAATGTCAGCGGCCGTTACGGGCCAGCGCTACAGAAGCAGGTGTGCTGGCTGGCTGAACGCCGGCCAGACGTGGTCGCCCTGCAAGAGGTCCGCAAGGAGAGCGTGGACAGGTGGCTCGGTGGGCTGGCCGAGGCAGGGCTTGAGCACGCGGTTGACAGCGCGAAGTTGCTGGGCTCGCCTGGGCCGCCCGGGAGGGACTACCGCCGCCGTTACTTCAACCTGATCTCCGCGCGGCGTCGAAGCTTCCCCTTTTGGGCCCGTGGCGCCGGGGGCTCGCGGTCGCGAGCCCCCGGTCGTCGGTTTAGTTAGGCGCTATGGAAGGATGTGAAATGTGTCGGTGGACGGCTCGCCCGTACTTGTAAAGGTTCCGCGGGCGCCCGCGTATGCGCCCGTGCCGCCCGTCAGCGCTCCGCGCACCGTGCCGCTTGGCCTGGGCAAGAAGCGGGCCGCGAGGAAGAGGTCGCCGTCGGTCAGGTGAGCGACGCCCGTGCACAGGAACACGGCCTTGCGCTCAATCGCGCCTGGCTTGATCGCCGTACATGCAGCTGCGAGTCGTCCTGCGCGACGATGAGCGCCGTCCCCCAACGGGCTGGAAAAGACGAGCTGGTCTCCAAGTGAAGCCGACGGCTCGTTCCGTCCCGGCTTCGTGCGGGGCCGCTGGTCGACGAACTTGAACAGCGAACCCTTTGAGAGTTCTGTGACCACGATTGTCCGCTCCCCCGATTGAGCGCTACCACTCGTCGAGAGAACCGCTAGGACAGCTATGGCGGTCGCCGCTGCGGCGGCGAGTAGGGCCAGGCGCTTCATTACTGCTTCTCCTTATTGGCGTCGCGAACGAGCCTCGGGTGGCGGGGTCGAGCGACCCCGCCCCTACGTAGCCCAAAAGTGGCGGCGGAAGCTCGCGCCGTCCATACCACGGTTGCGTCATTTCGCTGCGGTAGCGGACTACCTGTGGGGTCGGCGGACGTAGGGGTCTAAACGCGAACCGTTTTTTTCGCGGCGAGCTGCGAGGCCAGGACGCGGGTCCCGGCTGGCGACCCTCCCCTCCCCGGGAGATACGGGGCGGGCGATGTCGCAGGCGGGCGTTGATCTGATCAGGGCTGGGTTCGAGTTGGCGCTGCGCGGCGACTTCGAAACGTTCGAGGAGTTCATGGCGCCTGACGTGGTGATGGTTCAGCCTCCGGAGGTTCCCGACTCGAAGAGCTACGTGGGCCCTACCGCGATGCGCGACGCTATGGCGGACTGGCCGGCGCAGTGGGAGGACTTCCGTATCGACCTCCTGGAGGTCATCGACGCCGGCGGCGACGTGTACGTCAGCGCGACGCGCCACCGCGGGCACGGCCGCGAAAGCGGGATCGAGATGGACTTCCAGGTGTTCTACGTGCAGCGCCTTCGCGACGGGAAGCTGGCGCGGCTGGAGATGTACTTCAGCCGTGACCAGGCCCTCGAAGCCGTGGGGCTATCCGACCCGGCACCGCAACGGGGCGAGAAATCCTGAGCCGCATGCGTAGCGATCTAGCTCTGAAGTTCAAGGCGAGCGAAGCCGAGGCGTGGCTCGCCGGACGGAACCTCGGCCGTAAACTCTTTATGTCCTGCCGGTCAGGGAGCGGTTGACGCCGGTTCTGCGCGGCTTTAGGTTGGGCAAGCGCGGCTAAGAGGCGCCGTCCGATAGATAGGGGTCACGAATGCATAAGAAGCCATTGCTCACGGTGTTGGCCTGTGTAACCGCACTTGCGGGGTTCAGTGCCGCTCCCGCTTTCGCCGGTGAGATAACCGGCCCTCCAGGCACTATTGGGGAGCGTGGCTCCGCTCCCGGCACCCCCACGCCCATCAAGACGCGGGGTGTCGCGGCTTCGGCGTGCGCGTTCAACGGTCTGAACGACTTTGTGGAGGGTCAGGTGGACGCCATCACCCAGAACTACGGGACGAACAAAAAACTGGGCCTCGATCTCGGGTTCCCGGGCACCGGCTGCAACCCGACGCGGGCCGGCTGACCCGCGACCGAGAGCACAACCGCGCTAAGGGTTCCGTCGCCCCGCCGGGAGCGATAGGCGGTGACCGACGCAACCCGACGCAACAGGCGACTGAACCCCCTCGCTGAGCGGACACCGGTACGGCCCATTCCCAAACCGCTCCGCGTTGAGGCCCGGACGTACGCGTGCGGGAGCCCTGTGCCTCCGGGATACTGGGCGGGCGATGTCGCAGGAGAACGCCGAGCTGCGCGCTCTCGCGGAAGCCGGGTACGGGGCCCTCAACGCGGGCGATATAGACGGCTTCCTGGCGATGGTTGCCGAGGACGTCGAGTTCACTTCGATGGTTGCGGAGGCGGAGGGGACGCTGTCGCTGATGGTCCAATGCAGCAGTCCTGACGCGTCGACGGTGCTCGCCAAGCCGCTAACGTTGCGACATGACGGGCGTTCGCGTGCGGCTAGTGGACGCGTTCACCGACGCGCCGTTTTGCGGCAACCCCGCGGTCGTCGTGGCCCTCGACGAGGCCGCGCCGACGGAATGGATGGCCGCGCTGGCGCGAGAGCTGACCGTGCCGGACACGGCGTTCGTCGTGCCGAGCACGTCGGCCGAGGCCGATTTCGGCTTGCGCTGGTTCACGCCGGCGGCGGAGGTCGATCTCTGTGGGCACGCGACGCTGGCTACGGCCCACTGCCTGCTCGAGGACGGCGCCGCCGACCCGATCCGTTTCACCACGCGCAGCGGGATCCTGATCGTGACTCGGCGCGCGGACGGCTCGCTCGCAATGGATTTCCCCGCCTCACTTCCCACCGCCGCAGACACAGGCACGCGGTCCGCGTTAGCTGACGCGCTCGGCACGCGAGTCGACTGGGCGGCTCGCACCAACGACGACGTCTTCCTGCTCGCGCAGCTCGCCGACGAACGTGCCGTGCGCCAGCTCACGCCGAACCTCGAAGCGATCGCGGCGCTCGACGGCTCCGCGGTCATCGTCACGGCCATCGCGGACGAGGGTCACGACTACGACTTCGTCTCCCGCCTCTTCGCCCCGAGCCTCGGAATCCCGGAGGACCCGGTCACGGGAAGCTCGCATACCGTCCTGGCACCCTTCTGGGCCGAACGATTGGCGAGAGCGACGCTTAGGGGGTTCCAAGCGTCGCATCGGCC
>JBKPSR010000045.1:0-18771 GCA_046735115.1 Actinomycetota bacterium | reverse complement strand
GCTTTGGGACGCGCCGCTGCCGCCGCCGTCCGCCCCATCAGGCGGCCGCCGCCCGGAGCTTGCGGGCAGAGCGCAGCCGGCTCGACTTGGCGCGCGGGTTGTCGGCGACCTCACCCGCGGTCGGCACGACGGCGCGGCCGGTGAGCAGGTCGGCCTCGGGCTCGCGGCCACAGACGCACACCGGGAAGTCGGGCGGGCAGACGCAGCCGCGGGCGCGCTCTGCGAGGAAGCGCTTCACGCGACGGTCCTCCAGCGAGTGGAACGAGATCGCGGCCAGCCGGCCGTCCTCGTGCAGCAGCTCCCATGCGAGCGGGAGCGCCCGGTCGAGCGAGTCGAGCTCGGCGTTCACGGCGATCCGGATCGCCTGGAAGACGCGCTTGGCGGGGCTGCCGGCGCCGAAGCTGCGCCTGACGGCAGCCGGCAGCGCCGCCTCGATGGCGGCCACGAGCTCGCCGGTCGTCTCGATCGGAGAGCGCTCGCGCCGACCTACGATCTCGCGCGCGATCCGCGTCGAGTTGGGGTCCTCGCCCAGCCGCCGGAAGAGCTGAGCGAGCCGCCGCTCATCCCAGGTGTTCACGATCTCGCGCGCGTCGAGCTCCTGACCCGGGTCCATGCGCATGTCGAGCGGCGCGTCGTACGAGTACGAGAAGCCACGCTCGCGGGCATCCACCTGCATCGACGAGATGCCGAGGTCGAGGTAGACGATGTCGGCGGACACGCCCTCCTCGCGGAGCAGCGCCAGGCCGTCGGCGTAGTCCATGCGCAGGAAGCGCGTCTCGCAGGTCACCTCGAGCGCGAGCTCGGCGAAGTGCTCCTCGGCGAGTGGATCGCGATCGATGCAGATGAGCGTCCCCGTGGGGCCGATGCGGTCGGCGATCAGGCGCGCGTGGCCGCCCGCACCGAAGGTGCAGTCCACCACCGTCTCCCCGGCGGCCGGCGCCGTGAGCTCGATGAGCTCGCCGGCCAGGACGGGTACGTGCGCGCGGGTCATGTCAAGAAGGATTGCCAAGCCGCTCCGTCACCTCCCCGATCTCCGCGTCGAGCGCGTCCTGCTGCGCCTGCCAGCGCTCCTTGGCCCATACCTCGAGGTGGTCCCCCACGCCGACCACCACGACCTCCTTCTGGATGCCGCTGTGGTCCAGCAGCGGGGCTGGCAGGATCACCCGCCCGCTCGCGTCCAGCTCCGTGTCGAAGGAGTTGCCCTGGTGGTAGCGCGAGAGCCGGCGATAGTCGCTGCCCATCGGGTTGAGCGCGCCGAGCGCACGGTCGACGATCGCCTCGTGCGCCGCGGCGGTCCAGACGGCGACGCAGGGTTCGAAGTCCTTGGCGAGAACGGTGCCTGTGGAGAACGCCGCGCGGAACCGGGCCGGAATGCTGAGCCGGTTCTTCGCGTCCAGCGAGTGCTCGAAGTGGCCTCGGAATGCCAATGCACATGTCCCGGAGGAGAGAGCTCAGACCGGAGTGGCGGAGTGGGAGGAGCCCCGCCACTCCGGTCGTTTGGTGCTGCCACCGTACCCCACTTCTTCCCACTCTGCAACACCATTCCCCACCTTTCCGTCCGATGTGCCCGACCGAGGCCACGCCGGTAGGCCATTTTCGGCTCTACAGAGCCAAATATCCGACCTAGTCGACGGTGGGAGCCATGCTCGCCACGAGCGGGCTTTCCCGTTCAGATCCGGCCGCTGAATGCAATCTTGCGTGCAAATCGACGGTTTGGTGGGTTGCCGTGCACGTACCGCAACTGGGGAGCGAGTGCCTGATTGGGGCCCGTTCCATCTGTCGTCTCCTGCTGAGCGGCCGCCTATAGCGGCCGGGCGTCGGCACTGCCGCCAAGCAGCGCCGACGCCAGTGCCGCGGCCACGAGCAGCAGGACCGACGGCACGAGAAGGAGCGCAACCACGAGCTGGATCTTCGGACCGGCCCGGGCTGCGTCCTCCCGGATACGGCGAGCGAGGGCGAAGCGGGCGGCGCGGGCCTGGCCGGCGAGCGTGTCGGAAAGTGGGGCGCCGTGGCGGGTGGCGCGGTGGAGCGCGGCGACGAACGACCTGATCTCCGGCTGCGGCAGGCGCGCGGCGAGGCCGTCGAGCGCGTCGCCGAGCGACACGCCGAGGCTCACCTCGGCCGCCACAGCGCTCCACTCGCTCGCCAGCGGGCCCTCGGCCCGCTCTCCCACGGCCCGCAGGGCCCACGCCAACGAGCCGCCGGCCTCGATCGTCACGCGCAGGATGTCGAGCAGGGCCGGCAGGTCGCGCCGCACCCGCCTGGCACGGTCGGCGGCGAGCCGGGACAGCCAGAGGTCCGGTGCCAGAAAGGTCGCGGCCGGCACGAGCGACGCCAGGACGAGGCCGAGCCGGCCAGGCGCGAGCGCCGCGAGCGGCAGAGCTGCGAGCCCGCCGAGCAGGGCGCCCGCGACCTTCGCGGCCATGATCTCGCCAACCCCGAGCCCAGCCGGACGCCCGGCGGCCCGGACCCGCGCGCGGAGATCCGGCGGTGCACCCGGCGACCGGAGGAGGCGGCCTGCGGCGGCCAGGATCCGAAACAGGGCTACGCCCTTCGAATGCGCCCGGCGCATGGCGGGCGCCCCGGCGGGAGCCAGGAGCATGAGGCCGGCGGCACTGCTCACGGCTCCCGCGAAGGCCAGCGCGGCGATCACCACCTGACCCTCCCGATCCGATGCATCAGGATCGCGGCGAGCGCCTGCAGGCCGAGCGCGAGTCCGACGAGCCACGCGGTGAGAAACGAGCTCCAGAGGCTCGCGAACCAGCCCGGGCTCGCCAGCTCGGCCAGCAGCGCACCGCCGAGCGGGAGCAGCACGACGATCAAGGCCGTGAAGCGCGCCTGGGCCGTAGCGGCGCGCACCTCGCCCTCGAGGCGGGCCTGGTCCTCGAGCGCACGGGCGCTCTCACGGAGCAGTCGCGCAAGATCGCCGCCGGCGCGCCGCTGCAGGAGGCAGGCGGCTACAAGCGCGTCCATTCCCGGCGAGCGGGCGCGCCCGCGCATCGCCTCCAATGCGCCGTCCGTCGCCGCGCCGGCGGCCAGCTCGGCGGCGGTGCGGCGGAGCTCGTGCCCCGCGGCACCGCCGATGCCGACCGCCGCCTCGCCCAGCGCGGACCGGAGCGAGCAGCCTCCGGCTAGTGCGTCGGCGATGGCGAGCGCCAGCTCGGGAAGTCCTGCCTCGACCGCCGCCCGGTAGCGCCGCCGCCGGGCGGCGAGGATGCGCGCCACGACCAGCGGTCCGAGCGCGGCGACCGCGATCCCCGCCAGCGGCCCGAAGGTCACGAGACCGAACACGCACGCAACGCTCGCGCCAACCACGAGCAACCGGCGCCGCTCGACCGCACCGGGATCACGGCCCTCCCGTCCCGCCCGGACGACGGCCTCGACGAGAGCCGCCACACCGCGTAGCCACCCCGGAGCCCGCGCTGCGACAGCCCCGGGCGCAGTCGCCCCGAGCTCGAGCAGCGCAAGAGCGGCGGACGCACCCGCGACGAAGGCGAGCGCTGTCACGAAGCCGTTGGCCACGTCATGCGCGCGCCGCCCCGCGGGCGCGAATCCGCTTCGCGCGCCGAGCGCAAGCCGCCCCCGCGCAGCGCGCCCAGCCGCCTCGCCAGCTCGCCCGGCCCCGGCTCGCGGAGCGGTCCGCCCCTGGTCCAGAGGTCCCGGACGCCGGCTCCGCCGGCCACGCGAGTCACCTCGCTCACCGAGTCGATCACGCGGCGGCCGTCGGGCAGGCGTGCCTGGTGAACCACGACGTGCAGGGCGCTCGCCACCTGATCGCGGACGGCGGCGTGCGGCAGGCCCACGCCGGCCATCAGCGCGAGCGTCTCGATCCGGCGGAGCGCGTCGGCCGGGGAGTTCGCGTGAACGGTCGTGAGCGAGCCGTCGTGGCCCGTGTTGAGCGCCTGCAGCATGTCGAGCGCCTCGGGCCCGCGTACCTCACCCACCACGATGCGGTCAGGGCGCATGCGGAGGGCGTTCGCGACGAGCTGCCTGATCGTCACCTCGCCGCGGCCCTCGAGGTTCGGGGGTCGCGACTCCAGCCGCACCACGTGCCGCTGGCGCAATTTGAGCTCCGCGGCGTCCTCGATCGTCACGATCCGCTCGTCACCTGGGATTGCGCCCGAGAGCGCGTTCAGCGTGGTGGTCTTCCCGGAGCCGGTGCCGCCGCTCACCAGCACGGCCGCTCGTGCCGCCACGCACAGCGCCAGCAGCTCGGCCAGCTCGCCCGGCAAGGTTCCCCCGGCCACGAGCTCGCGCAGCGAGAAGCCCTCCTGCCGGAAGCGGCGCACCGTCAGGCAGGGGCCGGTCAGCGACAGCGGCGGGATCACCACGTTGACGCGCGAGCCGTCCGGGAGCCGCGCGTCGCACAGAGGCGACGCCTCGTCAACCCTCCGTCCCAGCGGCGCCAGCACGCGCTCGATGGCGTGCATCAGCTCCCCATCCCCCGCGAACGACACACCGGTGCGCCGAAGCCGCCCGCGCCGCTCGACGTACACCTCCCCCGGCCCGTTCACCATCACCTCGTCGATCGACGGATCGGACAGCAGCGGCTCGAGCGGCCCCAGGCCGGTGGCGAGCAGCAGCACGCGCTCGCACAGAGTGTCCTGCGCCTCCTCGGGTAGCGCCGCAGCCTCGTGCTCCACGAGCGCGCGCACCTCGGACTCGAGCGCGGTGCCGCTCGCCCGGCCCGCGCGCGCTCGTTCCACCAGTTGGGTTCGCAGCGCCTCGGCCAGCTCGTCCAGAGCCTCCACGCGTGGAAAAGGCCGGAGCCGGCCGGTCTCGCCCCCGCCCCGGTACCCTCGCCCGGTGGATGCACCACTGACAGGCGGCTGCATGTGCGGAGGTGTCCGCTACGAGCTGAGCGCCACTCCCGAGTACGCGGGCTACTGCCACTGCACCCGCTGCCAGCGCCGCACGGGCGGCGCGGCCGCCGTCAGCGCGCGCGTTGCCAGGGGCAGCTTCAGAGTCACGGGCGGCCCCGACCTGATCTCCTACTACCGACCCGAGCAGGGCTACGAGAAGGCGTTCTGCTCGAGCTGCGGCTCCGCGCTGTTCAGCCGCAATCCGAACGACCACGAGGACGTGAACATCCGCATGGGCACCTTTGACGGCGACCCGGGGGTGCGCCCCTCATACCGGCAGTTCGTCGCCTATGCCGCACCCTGGGAGGCCATCCCGGAGGACGGCCTTCCACGCCACCCCGAGCGGCGGCCGGAGTAGCTGGCATGGACCTCACGCTGCTGAACCTCGACGAACCCACGGAGACGCGCACCTTCGAGTACGGGCGCTTCGAGCTCTACTCCGTCGGGCCGATGACGATCGGGCGCGCCACCTACGAGCCCGGTTGGAGGTGGTCCGAGCACGTGGGCGCGCCCGCGGGCGCCAGCTCGTGCATGGTCGAGCACGTCGGGCTCGTCGTCAGCGGGCGCGCGGCGGTGAAGATGGACGACGGGCAGGAGCGGGTGATGGAGCCCGGGGACCTCTTCTACGTACCGCCCGGCCACGACAGCTGGGTGGTCGGCGATGAGCCCTACGTGTCGCTCCACGTCATGGGCAGCGAGGATTACGCGACATGAGAGATCGCCGGATCTGCTCCTGGCTCATGGACATGGACGGCGTGCTCGTGCGCGAGCAGCAGCCGATCCCGGGCGCGAACGAGTTCCTGACGCGGCTCGGCGAGCTCGGATTGCCGTACCTCGTGCTCACGAACAACTCGATCTACACCCAGCGCGACCTCGCCTTGCGCCTGAAGCGCACGGGGCTCGACGTGCCCGAGGACTCGATCTGGACGTCGGCGCTCGCGACCGCACAGTTCCTCGCGGACCAGCGCCCGAACGGGACGGCGTTCGTGATCGGCGAGTCCGGCCTCACGACGGCGCTGCACAACAACGGCTACACGATGACCGAGACCGATCCGGATTACGTCGTCCTGGGCGAGACGCGGACCTACAGCTTCGAGCGCATCACCCGGGCGATTCGGCTCGTGGCGGCCGGCGCCCGCTTCATCGCCACCAATCCCGACAACGTGGGACCGAGTCCCGACGGGCCACTGCCGGCCACCGGGTCCGTGGCTGCGCTGATCAGCCGCGCCACCGGCGTGGACCCGTACTACGTCGGCAAGCCGAACCCGCTGATGATGCGCTCGGCGCTGAACGCGATCGAGGCGCACTCGGAGACCACGGCGATGATCGGGGACAGGATGGACACGGACGTCGTCGCCGGGCTGGAGGCGGGGCTCGAGACGATCCTCGTCCTGTCGGGGGTCACCACCCCCGAGGAGCCCGAGCGCTACTCGTACCGGCCTTCGCGGATCGTCAAGTCGGTGGCCGAGCTCATCGACAGCCTGGAGGCCACAAATGCCTCCGCTTGAGGGAAAGGTTGCCCTCGTCACGGGCGCCAGCGGCGGGATCGGGGCCGCCGTCGCACGCTCGCTGCACGAGGCCGGCGCCGCGGTGGGGCTGATCTCGCGCCGCGGCGAGGACCTCGGGCTCGAGCGAGCGCTCGGCATCGCCTGCGACGTGCGCGACCGCGGCGCCGTCGAGCGCGCGACCGGCGATGTCGTCGAGCGCTTCGGGGCGCTCCACATCGCAGTGGCGAACGCGGGCCTGGGCTCGTACGGACCCTTTCTCGAGCTGGACCCCGACCAGCTGGAGGCGATGATCGACGTGAACCTCAAGGGCACGCTCTACACCGCTGCCGCGACGCTCCCGCACCTGATCGAGTCGGGCGAGGGCGATTTCGTATCGCTTGCGAGTGTGGCCGGGGTGCGAGCCTTCCCTGGCGAGGCCGTCTACAACGCGTCGAAGTTCGGCCAGGTCGGCTTCACGCGCGCGCTCGACCACGAGCTGCGCGAGCACGGCGTACGAGCGACGTCGATCGCGCCCGGCGGGGTGAACACCGAGTTCGCTATCGGAGCCGGACGCGAGCACGGCGACCCCGAGCTCGAGCGGATGATGAGCGCCGAGGACGTGGCCGAGGTGGTGCTGTTCGCGGTGACGCGCCCGCGCAACCTGCGCATGCTGACGACGACCTTCCGGCCAATGAGCGAGGGCTCGTGGGGCTAGGCAGGCGGGGCAACAACGGCACTGAGGGGTTGCTCGGACGGGTCCGTCTCCGCGACAGTCCTGCCTGGGGTCCCCTATAGGGACCTAATCCAGGATTGTCCGAAGAGTGGTGCGACGGGACCCACCGTCAATCCCGTAGTTCGGCTGACCGCAGCGCCTCGCGCGCCTCGTCCGCGATCCGCTTGACGAGCTCGCCGGCGGGCAGCTCGGCCGCGAGCGGATAGGCCTGGCCCGCCCACAGGTGGAACGAGCCCGCGTCGCCGCGCTCGCGCGCCGCCGCGCGCAGCGGTGCGGTCAGGTTGTGCACCTCCGGGTAGCCGCTCGGCGCCTCCGCGTCGTGCTCGCGCATGAAGCGGTTCTCGATGCCGCGGGCGGTGCGGCCGGTGAACGCCCGGGTTAGAGCGGTCGGAGTCCGCCCCCTGAGCGCCTCGCGGTGAGCCGGCGCGGTGGCGGCCTCGGGCGTGAGCATGAACGCGGTGCCGAGCTGGGCCGCGCCGGCGCCGGCCGCGAGCACGGCCGCGACTCCACGGCCGGTGGCGATCCCGCCGGTGGCCACCAACGGGAGGTCGGTCACGGAGCGCACCAGCTCGAGCAGCGCGAGCAGCCCGATGTCGCCCCGCGCGACCTCGTCGAAGCTCCCGCGGTGGCCGCCCGCCTCGATGCCCTGGACCACGAGCGCATCCACGCCCACGGCCGCGGCTTCCGCCGCCTCCTCCGGCGTGGTGACCGTAGCCCAGACGGCACACCCCGAAGCCTGGAGCGAGCGCACGACCGCGTCCTCCGGACATCCGAACGCGAACGAGAAGATCGGCACGCGCTCCTCGCGCACGAGCTCCAGCTTCTCGTCCCAGCGGTCGTCGTCGTGCCGGGGCTCGCCGAGCTCCACGCCGAGCCGCTCGGCCTCGCCGCTCAGGGCGGCGGCGTATCGCTCGACCGCCGCCGGGTCCTCCGCCCGCGGTCCGGGCACGAACGTGTTGAGGCCGAAGGGACGCCGGGTGCGGTCGCGGAGTTCGGCGATGTCCGCGCGCACCGACTCGGGCGTCCGGTACCCAGCCGCCAGGAAGCCGAGCCCGCCGGCCTCCGACACCGCGGCGGCGAGCGCCGGGGTCGACGGCCCGCCTCCCATGGGCGCCTGCACGATCGGCTGCTCGAGCTGTGAGAGCGAGAACGACACCGGTCAGAAGATAAGGTCAGCGCGATGCGTGTCGGTGTAGTGGGCGGAGGCCTGATGGGCTCGGGCATCGCGGAGGTGTGCGCGCGCTCGGGCGTCGACGTGACGGTCGTCGAGGTGAACGACGCGGGCGTCGCGCGAGCCGAGGCCGCCATCGAGCGCTCGCTCGATCGCGCGGTAAGGGCAGGCAAGCTGGGCACGGACGGGCGCCGGGCGGCCAGCGAGCGGCTCGCATACACCAGCACGCTCGCCGACGTCGAGGGCTCGGACGTCGCGCTCGAGGCGGTGGTCGAGGACGAGGAGCTGAAGCGCTCCGTCTTCAAGCAGCTCGATGAGCTGCTGCCCGAGGCCCAGTTCCTCGCCTCGAACACGTCGTCGGTGCCGATCATGAAGCTGGGCGCCGAGACGACCCACCCGGGCCGCGTGCTCGGCCTCCACTTCTTCAACCCCGTCCCGGTGCTGCCGCTGGTCGAGGTGGTCCGCTCGATCATGACCACGAGGGACGCGCTCGAGCGCGCGACCTCGTTCGCCGAGGAGACGCTCGGCAAGGTCACGATCCACTCCCAGGACCGCGCCGGCTTCGTGGTCAACGCGCTGCTCATCCCCTACCTGCTGTCGGCGATCCGCATGTACGAGTCCGGCTTCGCCTCGAAGGAGGACATCGACGAGGGGATGATGAAGGGCTGCGCGCACCCGATGGGCCCGCTGCAGCTCGCCGACCTGATCGGGCTCGACACGCTGCTGGCGGTCTCGCAGTCGCTGTACGAGGAGTTCCGCGACCCCGGCTCGGTTGCGCCGGCCCTGCTGAACAGGATGGTCGAGGCCGGCCTGCTCGGGCGAAAGTCAGGGCGCGGCTTCTACAACTACACGTCCTAGGCCGGGAAGCTGTCCGGGTCCTGCACGCAGCGGCGGTGGAGGTCGTCGTCGATGTTGCGGCCGGTGACGACGAGCACGATCGGCTCGTGCCGCGGCCGCAGCTTGCGATAGGCCGCGAGCGGGGCGGCCGCCGCCCCCTCCACGCGGATGCCGACCGCCGCGTACTCGCTGACGGCGTGGGCGATCTCGCGCTCGGAGACCATCATCATCGGGTAGCCGCCGCGGCGCATCTCTTCGACGGCGAGTGGAATGGCCACGCGCACCGCCATCCCGTCGGCGAACGTCGCAGAGCGGTCGCACTCAACCGGATGCCCCGCCTCCACGCTGAGCGCCATCACCGGTGCCGCCTTCGCGACCACGCCGCTCACCCGGCCGATCCCCTCGCGGACGCCGATGATCAGTGCGCCGTTCCCAACCGGCACGATCACCGTCTCCGGCGCCTGCCCGAGCTGCCGCAGGATCTCCTCGCCGATTGCCGCATAGCCGTCGAACTGCGCAGGCTCGGCCCCGTCCTCGAAGAACGGCAGGTCGTGCGCCAACGCGTGCTCGCGCGCCAGGTCCTTCGACTCGTCGAGGTCTCCGCCCACTCCGTGCAGCTCCGCGCCCAGCTGCTCGAGCAGCGCCAGCTTGGACTCGCTCGCCGCCTCGGGCACGAACACGACAGCGCGCATGCTCGTCTGCACCGCCGCCCACGCCGTGGCGGCGCCGTGATTGCCCGTCGACGCCGTGACCACCGCGGCGGCGCCGCCCGCGCGGTACTTCTCGAGCGCCGGCAGCGCCCCGCGCCACTTGAACGCGCCGAGCTCGTGCACGTCCTCGCGCTTCAGGAAGAGCGGTCGCCCCTCAGACAGCTCGGGCGGCGCCTCCTCGAGTGGAGTCGGCAGATCGGCGATGCCGAGGATACTGACGACGTGGCTAATCTCGGCCGGGTGAGCACCACCACGGACGAGAAGCTGGAAGCCGCGAACTGGGACCTCGAGCCGCTGGTCAACGGCCACGGGCCGGAGGGCGTTGAGGCGATGCTGGGCGAGGCGCACGACCGCGCCCGCGCGTTCGCCGAGCGTTACCGGGGCCGCGTGGGCGAGCTGGTTACCGCAGAGCTGGCCGAGGCCATGCAGGAGCTCGGCGCCATCCACGACCTCTCGGGCAGGGCCGGCAGCCACGCGATGCTGAGCTTCTCGCTCGACACCACGGACCCGGAGCGCGGGGCGCGCATTCAGAAGGCGCGCGAGCTCGGCGCCGCGATCGAGACGGAGCTCCTCTTCTTCGACCTCGAATGGAACCTCGTCCCGGACGAGCGTGCCGATGAGCTGGCGGCCGCGCCCGAGCTCGGCTTCTGCGCCCACCACTTGCGAACGCTCCGCCGCTACCTCCCGCACCAGCTGTCCGAGCCGGAGGAGCGCGTGCTCACCGAGACGAACGTCACCGGGGGCTCCGCGTTCCAGCGGCTCTTCACCGAGCAGACGGCGGCGCTCCAGGTGCCGCTCCCCGACCTCGACGGGCCCGCATCGCTCGAGGAAGGGCTGTCGCGGCTGCAGGACCCCGATCGCGACCGGCGCCGGGAGGCCGCGGAGGCGGTGACCGAGTCGCTGCGGCCGGATCTTCGCACGCGCGCGTTCGTCTTCAACACGCTGCTCCAGGACAAGGCCACAAAGGACCGGCTCCGCAGCTATCCGCACTGGCTGGCGTCGCGCAACCTCGCGAACGAGGCGAGCGACGAGTCCGTCGAGGCGCTGATCGAGGCGGTGCGCTCGCGCTACGACCTCGCGCGCCGCTGGTACGAGCTGAAGGCGCGCCTCCTGGGCCTCGACGTGCTGGCCCACTACGACCGCATGGCGCCCGTATCGGACAGCGACGATCGCATCCCGTACGGCGAGGCCGAGGAGATCGTGCTCGACTGCTACCGGAGCTTTTCGGCCGACTTGGGAGCCGCGGCAGAGGAGTTCTTCACCGGCGGCTACATCGACGGCCCGCCCCGGCCCGGCAAGCGCGGCGGGGCTTTCTGCTCGTACACCGTCCCGTCGGCGCACCCGTACGTGATGCTGAACTACACGTCGCGGCCGCACGACGTGCTGACGATGGCGCACGAGCTCGGCCACGGCGTGCACGCGGCGCTCGCGCGCCCGCAGGGAATCTTCCACTTCACCACCCCGCTGACGCTCGCTGAGACCGCCTCAATCTTCGGCGAGAACATCGTGCTCGAGCGCCTGCTTGAGCGGGCGCCGGGCGCCGCCGAGAGGCTCGACCTGCTTGCCGGGGCCCTGGACGGCGCGGTCGCGGCGGTGTTTCGCCAGATCGCGATGAATCGCTTCGAGGACGCCATCCACACGGCGCGCCGCGAGAGCGGGGAGCTGTCCGTCGAGCGCTTCGCCGAGCTGTGGCTTTCCACCCAGGCTGATCTCTTGGGAGACAGCGTGGAGTTGGACGACGACTACGGCATCTGGTGGTCGTACATCTGGCACTTCATCGACGTGCCGGGCTACGTGTACGCGTACGCGTACGGCCACCTGCTTGCGCTGTCCGTGTACCGGAAGTATCAGGAGCTGGGCGAGGATTTCGTCCCTTCGTACCTGAAGCTGCTGCGCACCGGCGGCTCGCGCCCGCCCGAGGAGCTCGGGGCGATCGTGGGAGTCGATCTCTCCGACCCTGGCTTCTGGAGCTCCGGCCTCGACCTGGTCGAGCAACAGCTGGACGCCGCCGAGCGGGCCGCACGCGAGGCCGGGCGGATTGACAGCGCGGCTTCGCCGGCACCCCCGGCTACGCAAGGGCGTTGATAGCCGAGCGGATCGCGCTGCCGGGCGCCGAGGTCGAGCTGATGCGGCCGCCCGACGCGGAGGCACTGATCTCGGAGGAGTCGTTCGAGCACGAGGAGTTCCTCCCCTACTGGGCCGAGCTGTGGGCCAGTGCGGTCGCGCTCGCCCATGACGTGTCGCTGCGCTCGCTGAGCGGGAGGCGGACGCTCGAGCTCGGCTGCGGACTGGGCCTGCCGAGCATCGCCGCCGCGCTCGCGGGAGGCCGGGTCCTCGCGACCGACTGGTCCCCCGACGCCGTGCGCGCCACCGCCGCCAACGCGGACCGAAACGGCGTGGAGGTCGAGACGCTCGAGTGCTCGTGGGCCGAGCCGCAGGCGATCGTCGAGCGGGCGCCGTGGCCGCTCGTGCTCGCCAGCGACGTGCTCTACGAGCGGCGCAACGTCGAGCTGCTGCTCGACCTGCTGCCGCGGCTCGTGGACGAGACGGGGCTCGTACTGCTCGCCGACCCCGGCCGCGTGCCGGCGGAGCGCTTCCTCGCGGCGGCGCCGGGGCGGGGCTGGACAGTCCGCAGCATCGCGAGCCCGCGTGCGAAGCGCGTGCTCATCCACCGCCTGCGTCGCGGTGCGCCGTCTTCCTAGACGACCTGGAAGGCGTTGCCGCCGAGGCCACTGACGTCGTCGGCCGCCTGAAGTGCGGCCTGGAGAAGTGCGGCGGGGCGGCGCTGTCCTGCGGGCGCGCAGGTGGCGCCGATGCTCGGAATCACCGGGAGCGCGCCCGGGCCGATCGGCCGCCGCGCGACCTCGAGGATGCGCTCGGCAATACGCGCGACCGTGGTGGCATCGTGCACGCCGGCGCAGACTGCGGCGAGCCGCTGCTCGTCGAGCTGCCCGACCAGGTCGAGCGGCCGGAGCGCCGAGCTGATGTGGCGGCCGAGCTCACGGAGCACGACGCTCGTTCCCGGGCGGCCGCGGTCCTCGACTATGCGCTCGAGCCCGTCGATGCGGATCACGACGACGCCCGCGGCGCCGGAGCCGGCAGGATGGAGCGCCCAGGCGAGCCGGTCGAGCAGCGAGTAGCGCGTGGGCAGGCCGGTGGCGGGATCGATCTCCGCCGCGGTCTGCGGCTCGGCCCCGACGAGGTCGAGCCGGCGCGTGACCCACTGGACCTCGGCTCCGTCGCCTGCGACGAAGGTTGTCTCGACCGGACACCAGCCGCCGCCGGCCGCGAGCAGGCGGTACTCGACCATCTCCGCTCCGGGCCCGCGCATCAAGCCGCGATGAAGCGACATCACGCGATCGCCGTCCTCGGGGTGGATCAGCGCTTGGACGGGGCTTCCGAGCAGGGTGTCGCGCGGCACGCCTGTGAGCTCCGAGACGAGCGACGATACGTACAGGAACGACCCGGCGGCGTCGTGGACCGACACGAGCGCACGGACGCTGCCCGCGAGCAGGCGAAAGCGCTTCTCCCAGGGATCGGGCGCGATGCCGCTGCCGTCGACGGCCTTCAGATGGCGCTTCGGGACGCTCACCTAGCTGTTATCGGCGGCGAGGGTGCGAGCCTTAGCGGCTCAGGTCCGCCAGCGCGCGGTACAGCTCCCCGGCCGCGAGCTCGCCCACGCGCAGGCTCTCGAGCCGGTAGCTCTCGTTCGGGGCGTGGAAGGCGTCGGCGGGGAGCGCGAAGCCGCTCACGATCGTGGGCACGCCCTGCGCGGCGAGCACCGAGAGGAACGGCAGCGTGCCGCCGAGCCGCACGAAGACAGGCGGAGTGCCACAGGCACGCGCGAAGGCGCCCGCCGCCAGCTGGAGCACCGGGTCCTCGGCGTCGAACAGCGCGGGCTCGGCGCGGTCGAACTCCACCGACAGCTCGGCGCCTTTCGGCAGCGCCGCTCGAAGCAGACGCACCACCTCGCCCGCAATCTCCTCGGCACACTGACCGGGGGCGAGCCGGAGGCTCAGGTGCGCCGTCGCCACGGCTGGGATCAGCGTCCGTGGCGCGCCTCCGGAAAGCATGTTGACGTCCACGGAGGTGTCCGAGCCGGTTCGCTCCCAGAGCTCGGCGGCCGCTCCCTCGGTCACCTCCACCGCCCCGGCCTCGGCGAGCACGTCGACGCCGTTCGGCATCCTGGCCCAGGACTCGCGCTCGGCGTCGCCGGGCGGCACCACACCCCTGCGGAGCTCCTCGCGAACATGCCCCTGTGAATCCGGGAGGACCTCGCGGAGGACGTCGACCAGCACGTGCGCGGCATTCAGCACCGCGTTGCCGTATAGGCCCGAATGCAGGTCGCGTGCGCCGGTTCGGACCTCGACCGGGCCGGACAGGATCCCGCGAACACCGGTGTTGATGGCCGGGGTCCGTTCGTCGGCCATCAGCGAGTCGAAGATGATCGCGGCGTCGACCTCGGGCGGCTGCTCGCGCAGGTGACGTATGAGGGCCTCGCTTCCGACCTCCTCCTCCCCCTCAACGAGGAAACGGACGTTCACCGGCAGCTCGCCTCCGCGGGCGAGCTCGCAGGCCACGTGGAGGAGAGGCAGGAAGTTGCCCTTGTCGTCGGCGGCGCCGCGCGCGTAGAGGCGGCCGTCGCGCTCGGTGGGCTCGAACGGCGGCGACTCCCAGGCATCGAGCGGCCCCGGGTCCTGCACGTCGTAGTGGCCGTAGGCGAGGACCGTGGGCGCGTCGTCACGGCCGGCGCGCAGCTCGCCGACGGCCATCGGGTTGCTTCCGTTCAGGGACAGCCGCTCGGCGCTGCCGCCCGCCGCCTTTATGCGGTCGACCACCCAGTCGCAAGCGCGAGCGATCGCGTCCGGGCTGCCCCGGCCCGCCGAGACCGACGGAATCCGGAGCCAGTCCTCGAGCTCTTCGCGAATGGATGGCACGACTCACGTAGCATCGTATGGATGCGCCGTCTGTTCTGGCTCGTCGCAGCGGTGGTGCTGGTCGACACGATGTTCTTCGCGGCGGTCGCCCCACTGCTTCCCCACTATTCCGACGACCTGGGCCTCTCGAAGACGGGCGCGGGCATCCTGACCGCGGCTTACCCGGCCGGCACCTTCGCGGGCGCGCTGCCGTCGGGCTGGCTCGCCACGCGCTGGGGCGTGAAGCCGACGCTGCTTCTGGGGCTCTCGATGCTCGGTCTGGCGAGCCTCGGCTTCGCGTTCGCGGCCCACGTCGTGGTGCTGGACGGCGCGCGCTTCATCCAGGGCGTGGGCGGCGCGTGTATGTGGGCTGCCGGGATGGCGTGGCTTGTGTCGGCGTCGCCGGCGGACCGGCGCGGCGAGCTGATCGGCGCCGCCCTCAGCGCCGCGATCGTGGGAGTGCTGCTCGGGCCGGTGCTCGGAGGCGCCGCGTCCGTGATCAGCCCGCAGGTGGTCTTCAGCTCCGTGACCGTCGTCGCGGCCGGCCTCGCGGCGTGGGCGTGGACAATGCCCGGAGTCGAGCCCGAGGAGAGCCCGGGGCTGCGCGCGATGGTCCGGGCGCTCGGCCGGCCGGCGGTGCTGATCGGCTTCTGGGTCTTCACGCTCCCCGCCCTGTTCGCGGGTGTGATCGAGGTGCTCGTGCCGCTCCGAATGAACGAGCTCGGGGCGGCCGGCACCGGGATCGGCGCCGCCTTCCTCGTGGCGGCGGGCGTGGAGGCCGTGGTGAGCCCGTTGGCGGGCCGCTTCTCCGACCGTGCCGGGCGCATGGCCCCGATTCGAGTTGGGCTGACCGCAGCGATCGCGGTGGCGATCCTGCTTCCACTGCCCGACACGGCGGTGCTCGTTGGCGTCGCGGTGTCGCTGTCGGCCGCCGCGCTCGGGACGTTTTGGGCCCCGGGCATGGCGCTGCTGTCCGACGCGGCCGAGGATGCGGGCCTAGATCAGGCGCTCGCGTTCGCCATCTCGAACCTCGCCTGGGCGCTGGGGCACGTGTTCGGAGCGGGCGTCGGCGGCGCGGTGGCCGACGCGACGAGCGACACCGTTCCCTACGCCGCGCTGGCGATCGCGTGCGGGCTCACGCTCGCCGGGCTGACGGCGAGCCGCCGCCGGAGCGAGGCGCTCAGCACCTGAGCGCCTACGCGCAGTTCGGCCAGGGCGCGGTGCCGGCCTGGCGGTACAGCTTCAGCGCCAGCCGGTCCTGCAGCCACTCGGGCGCCGCCGCCGGGTCGCCCGTCCCACCGAGGTTGCGCCAGGTCGAGTAGCTGAACTGGTACTTGCCCCGGTAGCGGCCGCCCGACGAGATCGCCCGCGGATTGCCGCCCGACTCGCACTCGGCTATCTGCCTGAGGATCGCCGGAAGCCTGGTGCCGCTGGTGCGGCGCACGGAGCGTGCGCTGAACGGCCTGAGGCCAAGCGCGGCGCGAGTGAGGGGCCCCACGATGCCGTCGGCCACGAGATTGTGGCGGCGCTGGAAGCGCCTGACGGCGCGCTCCGTTATCGGGCCGAAGACCCCGTCCACGGCGATGTGGAGCTGCCGCTGGATGAGGCGCACGGCCGAGCCGCGGTCCCCGCGCGTGACGATCACCTCGCTCGCAGCCGTCGCTCCCCCGGAGGCGCTCGCCCCCGGATCCGCGAGCGCGGGCACCGCCGCGGCGCAGAGCAGCGCTGCGGCCACGAGCAGGCTCGCGAAACGCTGACCACGCACGGCATCGAAGATCCTTGCCACCAGACGATTCCCCTTTCCGGTGCCTACGAGGTGAGCTGACGGGCTCGCGCCGGAAAGTGGCGCTACGCGACGCTCTGGTCGCGATTCGCCCCCGCGGCCATATCGGCCGCAATGGGTCCCCCGTTCCCCGCTGTCGGGACAGCGGGAACTCGGCAGTTCAAATCAGAAGTCGTACATCCAAGCACATCGGACGCCCGAATGTTGCACTTGAGTGCCCGACGGCTCGACAGTCCTGGCCGGGGTCCCATATGGGGACCTAATCCAGGATTGCCCTCAGCGGCCGCCCTGAAGCAGGTCGTCGACGACCATGACGATGTCGATCGGCTCCCGCTGGAAGCGGGGAGGCTCGGCCCGCTCCCCATGCAATGAGTCGTTCGCTCCGCCGACCCCCGCCTCCGAGGTCGCGCCATCCCCCGCCTCCGGCGCGGACCCCGCCGCCAGCTCCCGCTCCCGCACCCCCGGCGGAAGCGCCTTCCGCCCCGCCCGTCGCAGCAGCCAGACGCCCACCGCCACCGCCCCCACAAGGAACGGCGCCATGCGAAAAAGGAGCCGGAGGCCGGGCATCGAAGCGACCCTACACCCGGACGCGGATACATTGGGCGCTGGATGGACCTGGGTCTTGACGGAAAAGTTGCGCTCGTCACCGGTGCGTCGCAGGGCATCGGCTACGGCATCGCCAAGGAGCTCGCTCAGGAGGGCGCGCGAGTGGCGGTGAGCTCGCGCAGCCGCGAGAAGATCGAGGCGGCGGCCTCGGAGATCGGCGCACGCCCGTACGTCCACGACACGCTCGACCTCGACGCCGCCCCCGGTCTGCTTGAGGCGATCGAGCGCGACCTCGGCCCCATCGACATTCTCGTGACTAACACCGGCGGCCCGCCCGGCGGCGATCCGCTCGGTTTCACCCGCGAGCAGTGGGAGGCGGCCCACCGAGAGCTTGTCATCGCCCCCATCGAGATGATCGAGCGGGTGGTGCCGGGCATGCGTGAGCGCGGCTTTGGGCGGATCGTCAGCGTCTCGTCGTGGGCCGCCCGCGAGCCGATCCTCGGCCTGATGCTGTCCGGCTCGCACCGGCCCGGTCTCCTCGGAGCATTCAAGACGCTCGCCAAGACCCTGGCCGGTCACGGGATCACCCTGAACTCGATTCTCCCGGGCCGGATCGCCACCGATCGGATCAAGCACCTCGAAGGCTCGATCGAGAAGGCGCAGGAGCGGGCCCGCGAGCAGATCCCGGCCGGCCGCCTCGGCACAGCCGAGGAGATCGCGGCTGCCGCGGCCTTCCTCTGTTCGACTCGCGCGAGCTACATCACCGGGGTCTTGCTGCTGGTCGACGGCGGCCTGACGAGCTCGATATGAACCGGACCGACGCGGACGTCCTGCCCGGCGTGACGTTCAAGGTCGAGCGCTTCGAGTGGACCGCGGATGACCGGCTCGCGCTGGTCGGCCGCTGGTTCGGGCTGCGCGGCCACCGGTTTCTGAGGCCCACGCTCGACGTGGACGTCTCCGGCGAGCGCAGGCGGATGCTCGCCGACCTCGAGCACAAGCCCTGGGCGGCGGAGGAGGGCGAGGAGTGGATCGCCGAGTTCCGCTGGAGAGGCGAGCCCGTCCACTTCCAGGACGCCGAGCTGACTGTCAGCCCCGACCTCGCCGTCCAGTTGCCGCAGCCGGCCAACGGCGTCGCGGAGGCGGCCGAGCCTGCGCTCGGCGACCGGGTGCCGGCGCGTCCACCGCGCACCGTGCTGCTCGAGGCAGAGCTCGCCGCGGCGGCGGAGGAGCTGGCGCGGGTGACCGGCGAGCTGACCAAGCTGCGCGACCAGCAGACGGAGGCCGCGCAAGCCGCGAGCGCGGAGCTCGACAGGCTGAAGGCGGAGCGCGACGAGGCGGCGGCGGCGCACGCACAGGCACTCGGCGCCGTGCGGAGAGAGCGCGACGAGGCGGCGGCGGCGCACGCACAGGCACTCGGCGCCGTGCAGAGAGAGCGCGACGAGGCGGCGGCGGCGCACGCACAGGCACTCGGCGCCGTGCAGAGAGAGCGCGACCAGGCGCACGAGGAGCTCGCGACCGTCGAGCGGGAGCGAGACGAGGCCCGCGCGCGGCTGGCCGCGGCGGAGGCCGAGACTCACGCCGCCGCCGAGGCCCGCGACGAGGCCCGAGCCGAGCGCAACGCCTGGATGTCGCGCGCCCGCGCGGCGACGCTCCCTCCCGCACCGGGAACCGAAGCCGATCCGCCGGAATCGCCCGCCGGCACCGTGGCCGGAGCGCCAGCGCCGCC